>CAYTZS010000094.1:0-19921 GCA_964442355.1 uncultured Saprospiraceae bacterium
ATTAGATGCAACCAATTGAAATTCAAGCCGTTGCCTAATCGTAACTCATAAATCTAAAATCGTAAATCTACTTGGTCTTTAACAGTTTCGGACCATTCAATTTTACGCATCGTACACCTAAAGATTGGTTTGGGCATGCCAACATGAAAATAGTCGGGGCGAAAAAGTCTCCCTGCCATGCCCAATGATACCCATGCCCACAGCCCCAAGCACGGCCAAGTTTGTGCGCCGATACTTGATGCTGAATTTTTAAATGGGCCATCACCAACATGCGCTTCCTTTTTTGATTTAATACCTGCACCATGAAGAGATATAGACCCTTCATCCTTCCAATCCTGCTTGCCGTTGGGCTTTTGTGCCCCAATGTTTCCAATTCCCAAACCTTTTACGGGGGCAACAATTCTGCTCTATACCAAATTACTGTCAACGGCAACTCCTGCACTTGGACATATATCGGCAATTACCATAATTCATCAGGAATGTCACTTTCAGCAAGCGGGGGGCTAACGTTTTGCGGAGGTGCCCTATACATGCTTACCAACGACGGCGACCTCTATTCAGTTGATTTGACCACCGCTGAATGCACTTTGGTGATGGACGCACCCAGCAGCCCACCACTATCACTTCAAGGACTTACCTGTGCGGGAGGTACGTTTTATGCCATTGAAGACAATGGTGGACAAGGAGGAGGAGGCACGATATACCAATATAATGTGAGTAGTGGGACAATAAACTCTATAGGTACTATTGGTACTTGGGGCCGTGACATGATTTATTTAAACGGCTACCTTTATGTCATTTCAGGCACGGGTGAATATATTCAGGTAGACCCCTGCAATGCTGCCAACAACACAGTAATGTATAACACCGATCCAATTCTCAGTATGGATGTCATCCCTGGAGACCCCAACAACCTCTTGGTAGGAGATTATGGTTCCATTAGCACCATGGACATCGGCACGGGCGAGCAGAGTCCCCTTTGCAATTCACCGGGGACTCCCCCACTTAATATCTACAACCTCGCCTCCAACACCAACAACGGGGGCGGCGGCCCGAACTGCCCGCCCACGCTCGACCTGGACGGCAACGACTCCTCCGGGGCCCCCTTTGGCAACTACAACCCGATGCCCTACAACTGCCTCTCGGCGGGCGTGCCCGTCGCCGACGTGGATGCCGCTGCCAACTCCGGCTCGCCCATCAACCAGATGACGGTCACGCTCACGGGCATACTCGACCCGCCCCACGAGGTGCTGGTGCTGAACGGCTCCTTCCCCAACCTGACCGTGAGCGGCTCGGGCACGGACGAGGTCACGCTGACCAACGCCAACGGCAACGCCTCCATCGCCGACTTCCTGGCCGCACTCACCGCCATCGTTTACCAAAACAACGCACCGGGCCTCACGCCGGGGCAACGGCTGGCAACGGTCAGCTTCGACAACACCAGCGGCCAGACCAGCAACCAAGCAATTGCCTTCATCAACGTAGAGGCGTCGCTGAACACCAGTGGCTCCGTCAACCCCAGCACCGACTGCACTGCGCCAAACGGCAGCATAGACCTCAGCGTCAACCCAACCGGGAACTACCAGTACGAGTGGTCGAACGGGGCGACTACCCAGGACGTCGGCCCCCTCGGGCCGGGCACCTACAGCGTGACCATCAGCCCCGCCGCCCCCGGCGGCTGCACCGCCACCGCCACCTTCGAGGTGCTTGAAGAGGTGGCGGCGCCCGACCCTGCCCCAACGCCCACCGCCGCCAACTGCGGCCTGTCCGACGGGGCCGTCAACCTTGCCGTGGGCGGCGGCGCACCGCCCTTCACCTTCCTTTGGAGCAACGGGGCCACCACCGAGGACCTGGGCAACGTGCCCGCTGGCAGCTATTCCGTCACCGTCACCGGGGCCAACGGCTGCACCGCCACCGCCAGTGCCACCGTGCCCAATAACGACATCGCCATCGGCATTTCCGGCAGCGCCCTCCCCAACACCTCCTGCGCCGCCGCCAACGGCAGCGTGAACATTGCCCCGAGCCCGCAAAGCCCGCCCAGCGGCAGCTACACCTTTGCCTGGTCGAACGGGGCCACCTCGGAGGACATCGCCGGCCTGGCCGCTGGCACCTACACCGTGACCGTCAGCTACGGCAGCACCTGCACCGCCAGCGCCAGCTTTCCGTTGGCCAACGAGCCTGCGCTCCCCGGCCTCACGGCCACACCCGGCCCGGCCAACTGCGGCCTGCCCGACGGCACGGTCGACCTGGCCGTTGCGGGCGGGCTTGCGCCCTTCACCTTCGCTTGGTCGAACGGGCCAACCACGGAAGACCTTGCCAACGTGCCGCCCGGCAACTACGCCGTCACCGTCACCGGGGCCAACGGCTGCACCGCCACCGCCAGCGCTACCGTGCCGGACAACCCCGTCAGCATCGGCATCACGGGCACCACCACCCCGGCGCCCAACGGCTCGGTGGACATCACCGCCAGCCCCGCCAACGGCTACAACTACGCCTGGTCGAACGGCGAGACCACGGAGGACATCTCCGGCCTGGCGGCGGGCACCTACACCGTGACGGTGACGCTCGGCACGGGCTGCACGGCCACGGCGAGCTTCGTGGTGGGCAGCTTCAATCCGCCGCCGCTCGTTATAACCGGGGTTGCCCTGCAAGACACATGTAACTTAGGGTTGGGTGCAATTTACATAAATGTAAGTGGAGGTACGCCTCCCTATACTTTCACCTGGAGCAATGGAGCTAATACGGAGGATATATTTAATTTGACAGCAGGCTCATATTGGGTATTTGTAGAGGATTCTAATGGGGAATCCCAATACTTCTATATTGACGTCCCCAATTTTACGAATATTGGGGGGCCGAACTTTGATTACTACTACACTTGGATTCAATATGACAATTCTGTATGTATTGGCCCCCCAAATGGCGGGTGGGACTATACACAAATTACTTCCCTGCCTTTTACATGGTTATGGTCAAACGGAGTAACGACGGAAGACAACCTCGGGCTTGGAATAGGTTATTATAGTGCCATAGTTACCTTGGGAACATGTAACCTTACATATTCTGTTGGTGTCGTTCTAAACGACCCAGACGCTCCAGTCCTCAACGCCTCCCCCACGAACGCCACCTGCGGCCAGTCCAACGGCACCATAGACCTCACAGTGACGGAGAGCGAGCCGCCCTACACCTATGCCTGGAGCAACGGAGCCAGCACCGAGGACGTCGCCAACCTCGCCCCCGGCACTTACACCGTCACCGTCACCGGGGCCAACGGCTGCACGGAGGAAGGCAGCTGGGCCATCGGGGATGTCGTTCCCTTCGCCGTGTCCGGCGCTGCCACACCCGCCAGCTCCTGCACGGTCACGAACGGAGCCGTTGACCTGACTCCTTCGCCGCCGGGCAGCTACACCTTCTCGTGGAGCAACGGCAGCGGCACCGAGGACCTCGCCAACATCCCGGCGGGCACCTACGCCGTCACCGTCAGCGACGCCAACGGCTGCACCGCCACGAACAGCTTCACCGTGGAGGACACCGCCACCCCACCCTCGCTGTCGGCCACCACCACCGCCGCCACCTGCGGGCAAAACAACGGCAGCATCAACCTCACGCCGAGCGGCGGCACCGCTCCCTACGCCTTCGCCTGGTCGAACGGCGCCAACACCGAAGACCTGAGCGGCGTGCCCGCCGGAAGCTATACCGTCACCGTCACCGGGGCCAACGGCTGCACCGCCACCGCCAGCGCCACCGTGCCGGACAACCCCGTCAGCATCGGCATCACGGGCACCACCACCCCAGCGCCCAACGGCTCGGTGGACATCACCGCCAGCCCCGCCAACGGCTACGACTACGCCTGGTCGAACGGTGAGACCACGGAGGACATCTCCGGCCTTGCGGCGGGAACCTACACCGTGACGGTGACGCTCGGCACGGGCTGCACGGCCACGGCGAGCTTCGTGGTGGGCAGCGCCGGGCCGCTGGAGATATCCGGCACCGTTTACCCCGACACCTGCGACTTGAATTTTGGCGCCATAGACCTCACCGTGTCGGGCGGCACTCCGCCCTTCGCCTTCAGCTGGAGCAACGGCGCCACCACGGAAGACCTCTCGGGCATCGGGCCGGGCAGCTACACCGTGACCGTCGTGGACGCAAACGGCGAAACCCTGTCCATGGGCTTTGTGGTGGACAACGTGGTTGACATCGTTGGGGGAGGTTATTATACCGGCGTAGTGACGCAAAACACGGTGTGCGTGGGGCAGCCCAACGGGTCCATCGTCTATACCCCGCTCACCTCGCTGCCATTTTTGTGGCAATGGTCGAACGGCGTGACGGGCCCCTCGAACACCAACCTCCCTGCTGGCTTCTACTCGGCCACCGTTACCTTGGGCTCCTGCTTTTACACGGAGTTTGGAACGTCCATATCGGATTTCTTTGACAGCCCGGAACTGTTGGCGAGCATCGTGGACGCCGCCTGCGGCTCCCCCACTGGCTCGATTGACCTGACCGTCACGGACGGCGAGCCGCCCTTTGCCTTCGTTTGGTCGAACGGGGCAACCACGGAAGACATCGGAAACCTTACGCCAAACCTCTACACCGTGACCGTAACGGGCGCAAACGGCTGCACGGCCATCGGTGCCTACATCGTGGAAGACGTCCCAACGCTTGCCCTTTCGGGAACCACGGTGCCCAACAACTCGTGCCAAGCCCCGAACGGGATGGTTGACCTGGCGCCCTCCCCACCGGGCAACCATGCCTATGCCTGGTCGAACGGGGCCGCCACGGAGGACGTCGACGGCCTGGCCCCTGGAACCTACGGCGTGACCGTCTCGGACGCCATCGGCTGCACGGCGACCGCTGTCTTCACCGTCGAAGACGTTGCCGCACCGCCCGTGCTCGCCGTGTCCACGGCCCCGGCGACCTGCGGCCTGCCCAGCGGCTCGGCCACCATATCGCCAAGTGGCGGGGCTGCCCCGTTTTCATACACTTGGAGCAACGGCGGCACGGCCGCCACCATCGACAACGTGCCGGGAGGCAGCTACACGGTGACCGTGACGGGCGCAAACGGCTGTTCCGGCGCTGCCACCGCCACCATCGTGGACGCCCCCTACAGTTTCAGCATCACGGGCACGCCCACCCCGAACACGGCCTGTGCAGGGGAAAACGGGGCCATTTCGGTCAGCGTAAGCCCTGCGTGGCCTCCCGTCGGCGACTACATTTATTTGTGGAGCAATGGGCTTGCCTCGCCCGATGCCAGCCCGTTGCCGGGCGGCGACTACTCGTTGACGGTCAGCCTCGGCAGCTGTGCCAGCACTGCCGGTTTTACGGTCGCCGACCAGCCCGCCGAACTGGTGCTGAACGTCACGACCACGCCACCTTCCTGTGGCAGTGCCGACGGTACCGTTGACCTGACCGTTTCGTCCGGCACGGCGCCATTTGGTTTCACTTGGGACAACGGCAGCACCAGCGAAGACCTCAACGGCGTGGCCGCTGGCACGTATTCCGTGACCGTTGTCTCCAATGCCACAGGCTGCATGGCCAGTGCCACTGCCGTCGTTGACAGCAGTGGCACCTCGGACACCACCGTGGTTTCGGCTTTTTCCTGCGACCCCACGGAAGTCGGCACTTTCATCCAAACCTTTGCCACTGGTAACGGCTGCGATAGCATCGTCGTCACTACCGTCAGCTTCTCCGCCGCAGACACGACGGCCATCTTCGGCACTTCCTGCGACCCCGGCGAGGTGGGCGTGTTCGAGCAACTGTTCACCAACTCGAACGCCTGCGACAGCCTCGTTGTCACGACGGTGACGTATTTGGCAAGCGACACGACAGCCATCTTCGGCACTTCGTGCGACCCCGTCGAGGTGGGCGTTTTTGAGCAGTTGTTCACCAACCAGAGCGGCTGCGACAGCCTCGTCGTCACCACCGTCAGCTTTGCCGCCGCAGACACGACGGCCATCTTTGGCACTTCGTGCAACCCCGGCGAGGTGGGCGTTTTCGAGCAGTTGTTCACCAACCAGAACGGCTGCGACAGCCTCGTCGTCACCACCGTCGCTTTCTCTACCAGCGACACGACGGCCATCTTCGGCACTTCCTGCGACCCCGGCGAGGTGGGCGTTTTCGAGCAGGTGTTCACCAACTCGAACGGCTGCGACAGCCTCGTCGTCACCACCGTCGCTTTCTCCGCCGCCGACACAACGGCCATCTACGGCACTTCGTGCGACCCCGGCGAGGTGGGCGTGTTCGAGCAGTTGTTCACCAACTCGAACGGCTGTGACAGCCTCGTCGTCACCACCGTGGAGCTGCTGCCAAGCGCCTCGACGGCCATCGCCGCCACGACCTGCGACCCCTCGCAGGCGGGCACGTTCGTCCAAAACCTTGCGACCTGGCAGGGATGCGACAGCACCGTGACGACCACCGTGGCGCTCCTGCCCAGCGCTTCGACCAACATCGCCGCCACGACCTGCGACCCTACGCAAGCAGGCACATTCGTCCAAAACCTTGCGACCTGGCAGGGCTGCGACAGCACCGTGACGACCACCGTGGCGCTACTGCCAAGCGCTTCGACCGCCATCGCCGCCACGACCTGCGACCCCTCGCAGGCGGGCACGTTCACCCAAAACCTTGCGACCTGGCAGGGATGCGACAGCACCGTCACGACCACCGTGGCGCTGCTGCCCAGCGCTTCGACCGCCATCGCCGCCACGACCTGCGACCCCTCAGCGGCGGGCACGTTCACCCAAAACCTTGCGACCTGGCAGGGATGCGACAGCACCGTGACGACCACCGTCACGCTGCTGCCCAGCACTTCGACTTCGCTCACTTCAACAACCTGCGACCCAACGCAGTCGGGCGTTTTCATCCAAAACCTAAGCACTTGGCAGGGCTGTGATTCGACCGTGACAACGACCATCACCTGGACACCGCCGCCCACGCTGGCCGTCGCCGCCTCCGACTTTGGCGGGTTTGGCGTAAGCTGCGCCGGGGCCTCCGACGGCTGGGCGCTGGCCTCGGCATCGGGTACGCCCCCGTTCCAGTTCGCTTGGCAGGGCGGGGCCACCTCGCCGCTGCTCGACGGCCTCCCGCCGGGCGTTTACGCCGTGACGGTGGTGGACGCCAACGGCTGTTCCTCGGAAACTGCCATCCAAATCGTCGGGCCGGAACCACTGGCCAATGCCCTGGGCATCAGCGCACTGGGCTGCTTCGACGACAGCTCAGGGGCCGTCACGGCCACCGCCACGGGCGGCGTTCCGCCCTACCTGTTCTCGCTGGGTTCCGGGCAGCCGCAGCCTTCCGGCACCTTTGGCGGGCTCGGCGCAGGGGCCTACGTGGTCACGGTCATGGACGCCAACAGCTGCTCCGCCTCCGACCTCGTGGCCATCAATGCGCCCGTGCCGCTGAGCGTCGAGCTGGGCGAAGACCTGTTCCTGGTGCTCGGCGACGGCACGGCGCTCTCTGCGCTGGCGAGCGTCCCTTGGGACTCGCTGGCGCAGGTGGACTGGTCGGGCGTGGACAACCCGGAGTGCCCGCAGTGCCCGGCGCAGCAGGTCTTCCCGGTCGTCACGACGGCCTACTCGGTGACCGTGGTGGACGGCCTGGGCTGCTCCGCCTCCGACGGATTGACGGTCTATGTTGACCGCACCAAGTCGGTGTACGTGCCGAACGCCTTCTCGCCGAACGGCGACGGCATCAACGACCTGCTGACCGTTTTTGCGAGGGGGGAACAGGTGCGCCGGGTCAGGTCGTTCCTCGTCTTCGACCGCTGGGGGGAGTCCGTTTACCGGTACTTCGACTTCCAGCCGAACGACCCGGCCACGGGCTGGGACGGCACGTACCGGGGCCTGCCGCTGAACCCGGCGGTGTTCGCATGGCTCGCCGAGGTGGAGTTCGTGGACGGCGAGGTGGCGCTGTTCAAGGGGGACGTGGTGCTGGTGAGGTGAGGCAATTCAGCAATACATTCATGCAATACCCGACGATTATCACCACCTGAAATCCCAACATTTGCGCTAAATTGCCCCCAAAATCACTGAAACATGTTTGAGCTACGGGGCAAATTGACCAAATCGCAGAGCTTGATACTTGGCATCGTTGGGGTGGCTATCATCTTGGTTGCTTGGTGGGCACTGGCCGAGGCACTTTCGAGGAAGGTGCCCGTCGTGGACGGGTTCACTACGGAACTGCCATCCTCCCTCACCGCCGATTCCATTCAGAATACGGTGCTTCGAGACTCCATCCTGCGGGCAGATTCCATTAAGTTCGCCAATGCAAAGGAGTTCAAAAAAGTGTATCCCATCGTGCCGTTGCCGACGGAAGTTGCCGCCAGCTACAGTCGCCTCATCAGCGACGATGACCTCTGGGGCAACGCACTCCGCTCCATCTGGCTCAACCTCAAGGGCTACTTCTGGGCCGTCCTGCTCTGCATACCAATCGGTTTTTTGGTGGGGCTGCTGCCGCTGTTCCGGGGTTTGTTCAGCAAGCCCGTTGATGCCCTGCGCTACCTGCCGCTCACGGCGCTCATCGGGGTTTTTATCATCTGGTTTGGCATCTACGACGAAATGAAGGTGGCCTTTCTCGCCTTCGGCATCATCGTTTTCCTTTTGCCCTCCGTCATTGCCCGCATTGACGACGTGGAGGAAGTGTACCTTTCCACCGTCCACACGCTCGGCGCCACCAAGTGGCAGATTGTCAAAACGGTCTATTTCCCTGCCGTGATGAGCCGCTTGCTCGACGACATCCGAGTGTTGACGGCGGTTTCCTGGACCTACATCATCGTGGCGGAGTACATCAACAAAGATGGTGGCGGCGTGGGCGCACTGCTCTACATCAAGCGCAGGCTCCAGCAAATGCCAGAGATGTTTGCCATCGTCCTCGTCATCATCCTCATCGGCTTTTTGCAAGACCGCATTTTTGTCTATTTGGGCAAACGCCTGTTCCCGCACCGACACTACAAAACCGTCTTGAACGGCAACAACGAGGTGCGCTACGGCATCTACCTGCTGCTGGTCATTTTTGCAGTGGCCGTGTTTTTTGCGAAGCTGCCAATCGTGGGCACGATTTCGCTCATTGGCGCACTGGCGGCCATCGTGTTCATTGTTTTTGGTGAAATAAAAGTTCAAGCAGCATTGCGCAAGCAGTCGTAAACCCAAAATTCAAAAAGAAAAAAAATCATGGCAGCTACCAATCAACAACCCATCATTGAGCTTCGCAACGTCAGCCAGACCTACGACGGCGGCAACAGTTGGGTCATCAAAAACGCCAACCTCAGCATTCCCGACAAGCCTGCACAGGGCGAGTTCCTGGTGCTGCTCGGCATGTCGGGCTGCGGCAAGTCCACCATCTTGCGCTACGTGGCCGGCCTGCAAAAACCGACCGAGGGCGAGGTGCTCATCCACGGCAAACCCATCGAACAGGCACCGAGGGTGAGCATGGTTTTCCAGCAATACTCCAGCCTGCCCTGGCTCACGGTACTCGACAATGTGGCGCTGGCCTTGCAGTACAAAGGCGTAGCGGAAAAGCAACGCCGGGAACAAGCCATGGAAATCATCAAAAAAGTGGGACTGGACGGCCATGAGCAAAAATTTGCACAGTACCCCACCCTCTCCGGCGGCCAATTGCAGCGGGTGGCCATCGCCCGCAGCATGGTGGCCAACCCCGAAATCCTGCTCATGGACGAGCCCTTCGGGGCGCTCGACATCAACACCCGTCTGCAAATGCAGGAGCTACTCAGCAGCCTCTGGCTGGAGTTCCACCCGACGGTCATTTTTGTCACGCACGACATTGCAGAGGCCGTCTATCTCGGCGACGACATCTACATCATGCGCTCCAATCCCGGCCAGTTCGTGCAGCATATTCACGTTGATTTGCCATTCCAACGCTCACGCAGCATCAAGCGTGACCCGCACTTCATCGAACTGGTACACGAGGTGGAAGACAAAATGGTGGCAGTAGGCAAGTTGGGGTGATTTCTTTTTCACAGAACAAAATGTTAATGTTTTGTATCGGATTGGATTACCAGCGTTGTGTGGTTAATTTTCAGCCGCTAAAATTCGCCCGTTTATGCCAACCTTTCCACAGTTCGCAATCGAATCGCTGGCTACCTTTCTAATCCTGCTGGGGTATTACCGCCTCACGCATTCGGCATCCCGTTCATTTCGTGGAAAACGCTGGCAACTCCGTTTGATTCCGATTTTCGCTTACCTGCTCCCGCTGGCACCAGCCCTTTTTGTCGAAGCCGAAACAGCGCTTCCACAAAACGTACTGGTAATGTCCATCGGACAGATGTTCGACTTCCATTTACCGGCATTCAGCATCAAAATCAGCACACTATTGCTGGCAGTTTACTTTGCTGGGGTCGTGGTGTCATCCTTCCGACTAGCCGACCGCTACTGGCTGGTCTCCCAGTTTTTAAAAGAAAAAGGCAACCAACCAACCGGGCCAACCGCATGGCAGGCCATGCCCACAGCGCTGATGAGCTACCTGATGCTGAATTGGCAAAAACTTGACGAGCAGGAAAAGGAAAAATGGGCAGTGCGCTGGCTACCGTTGCATCCCGTATTTGGGTGGGAGGCGCTACTCGTCGAACTGCTCGTGGTCGTCAACTGGTGGAATCCATTGGCCTACCGCTACCGTGCGCTGTGGGCCGAACTGTACGCAGCTTGGCAGGTGGAGCGCAAGTCAGGTCTGGGCTTTTTGACGATAAACTCACTCGGCTTCACGTCCTTGGCAGGTGGCATGGCACTGCTGTTCGTCCTGTTGCCAAGTGCCCAATCCCCCACGCACCGGGTCGGGGAACTGGCAGACAGATTTTTTGGAAAAACCATTTACGAAAACATTATCGAGCGGCCTCACGAGTACACGCTGGCATGGGGCGACTTAAAATTACCGCTGAAAAAATACGCCAACCCGAACGGTTACAGCGCCGAGCTGGAAGTAGAACTTACTGATTTCCAGCAAACTATAAACAAGGAATTGCAGGTTTACAGGGATGGCGAGCCCATGAATCCGGGTGTTTTGAGCATTATGTACCGCTCAAACCAAACGGGCACTCAGGCTTATATCAACGGCATTGACCCCAAAAAAGTGATGCTGCTGCAACGGCAAACCGGGGTCGTCTTCAACGACAGCCTCGGCCTCGGCGACGAGTTGTTGCTCTTCGGTGACGCAGAAGACATCTACCTCTCCCGCATTGAAATCCGCATCAAAGACCCAAACGCAGGGTACGAACCTGCTTTTTTTGTGCCGCAAATCAGCCACATCGAGGCCACCATGCCCTATCAAATCGTGGCGAGACGAGGCATGCGGGCCTTGGTAAAAATAGACCCCGACCACCCCAATGTCGAGCGCATCTTGCAGCTTTACAGCGATGCCCGGCAATACGAAATCGTGGAGATTCCGGGCTTTCGCACCAATCGCCACTACCTCACCGAGGCCGAGTCCCTGGCCTCGAAAGTAGAGGCCGTGAACTCGACACTGATCTTCCTCGAAAAGGACGCCTACTACCTACCTGAGTACCAAGGCTACCAAAATCAGGAAGTGCGAATGGTTTGGGGACAAATGGAGGCCGCCCCCTCCAACGACAACTACGAATTGGACAGCTTCCTGCTTTCTATCGAACGAGAACCAAAGTTGCTGGTCGGGGAAGACACGTTGACCATCATTTCATTTGAAGTTACCATCGTTGGAAAAAACCGCCCGGCCAAAGGTTTCCGTGCCTACCGCACTGGCGACTTGGCCATCAAAGATGCGCTGTTGAGCGTGACCAACGAAACCAGTGTCTTTTTTGAAAAAATCGTGGTGGCTGTGGGTGAGGAGCGCAGCCGCCAACTCTTCCCCGCTTCTTTTGCTTTCAATGTGGGCAAACCGGGCAAGCATCACACTGATACGAACAACCAGCGGTTGCATTTGCCAAACAAGGCTAATGAAAAAACCATGCGTGAATCTCCAACCCCAAGTTCAACAAATTAAGAAACGACTTCAACTCGCCCGAAAAGCAAGACAAGAGAAAATTGAGCGAAAATTATATGTAGCTGCAAACCAAACAGTTACACCGACACTTGCCATCCAGCCACTAGTTTCCTGTTTTTTGGTAAACAATTTGAACCTACCAACCTGTCTTCACAAATCACAGGTTCATGTTGTTCAAATTGCTCACGGCAGCCGCCGCATCCATCTTCATCTTCGTCATCACCATCGTTGGCCTCGAAACACCGGGCGGCCTTCTGGTAAAGGAAATCATCGCATCCATCCCGTACTGCGACAAGGTCATCCACTTCAGCCTGATGGTGCTGCTGTCCGTGCTGCTGTACCACACCCTGAACCAGCGCAGGGTGAACATACTCGGACACGAAGTGTTGTTCAGCAGCTTGCTGTTGGCCGTCGGCATCACGCTCGAAGAGTTTAGCCAAGCTTTCATTCCGTCCAGAAATTTTGAAATGATGGACATGGTATGTAACTATGCAGGCATTTACCTCGGCAGCCTGTTGCCAGCGCTGCCCAACCTCAAACACTTGAACAATGCAGACAACTTCCGAAGTGAAACCCTTTCAGTTCAAACAGTTCGCCATAGCTCAGGACCGATGCACCATGAAAGTGGGCACGGACGGCGTGTTGTTAGGCGCTTGGGCCGACGCCACGGAAGCCGCTAACATCCTCGATATCGGCACGGGGACTGGCCTCATTGCCATCATGCTGGCGCAACGGTCCACACAGGCCAACATACACGCGGTGGAAATTGACGAAGAAGCCAGCGCACAGGCCACCGAAAACATGCAACACTCGCCTTGGGCTGACCGCCTGACCTGCATCAACGCTTCCATCCAAGATTTTGCGAAGCAAAGCCAACAACGGTACGACCTCATCGTGAGCAACCCGCCGTTCTTCAGCGGCGGCACATTTTCCAACAGCCAAGACAAAAACTCGGTGCGGCATACCATCAAGTTGCCACACGGCGACCTGCTTGCTGCCGTGCGCTCCCTGTTGACTCCAACTGGTAAATTTTGCATGATTTTGCCACAAATGGAGGGCCTGCGCTTCCGGGAAATGGCCAACAACTACGGCATTTTTTGCTCAAAAATGGTGGAAGTGCTGCCCAAGCTCGGTAAACCGATTGAGCGGCTGCTCCTCCAATTTGAACTGCATGTCAAGCCGCTCGAAAAATCGCAACTCGTGATTCACGAAGGCGATGGTGCCAACGACTGGACCGCCGACTACCGAAAGCTCACTGGGTCTTATTACTTAAAATCTTAGAAAGCAACCCACCTGTTCATGGCTGAAAAAACTACCTGTGATTTTGTGGTTATCGGCGGCGGCGCTGCTGGTTTTTTTGCAGCCATTCGAGCAGCGGAACTCAACCCCGCTGCCAAGGTCATCATCCTCGAAAAAGGGCGGGATGTGCTGCAAAAGGTCAAGGTATCTGGCGGTGGCAGGTGCAACGTCACCCACGCCTGCTTCGACCCACGTGAGTTGGTGAAGCACTACCCACGGGGCAGCAAAGCGCTGCTCGGCCCTTTCAGCCGCTTCCAACCGGGCGACACGGTGGGCTGGTTCGAGCAGCGGGGCGTCCGGCTCAAGGCCGAGGAGGATGGCCGCATGTTCCCCGTCACCGACAGCTCGCAGACCATCATGAACTGCCTCCTGCAATCAGCCAATAAGGTAGGAGTACAAGTGCTGACAGGCGAGAACGTCACCCATTTTTCACCGCCAAAAACACCCGGCAGCACCTGGCAGGTCACCACGCAAGGTGGCCATGTTTTTCAATCAAAAGCGCTCATGGTGGCCACTGGCAGCAGCCCTCGGGTTTGGCAACTGATTGGCGAGTTGGGGCACAACGTCGTGCCACCCGTGCCCTCGCTTTTCACCTTCAACACCAAGGACAAACGGCTCGACGGGCTGATGGGGCTTTCCGTTCCCTCAGCGCAGGTGCGGGTTTTGGGCGAAAAACTCTCGGCAACCGGCCCACTGCTCATCACGCACTGGGGCATGAGCGGCCCTGGCATCCTGCGGCTTTCGGCATGGGGCGCCCGCATTTTGAGTGAAAAAAACTATGCCTTCGACATCGAGGTGAGCTGGCTGAACTACTCGGCGGACGAAATGGCGGAGGAACTGACCGAGACGAAATTGGCTTCGCCCAAAAAACTGGTAGCTGCGCAAAACCCCTTCCCTGCCCTACCCCGCCGACTCTGGGAGAGCTTGGTGGCGGCATCGGGCATCGCTGCTGACCTGCGCTGGGCCGATTTGAACAAGGAAAAACTGCGCAAACTTGCCACCGAACTCGGTGCTGGACGCTATCATGTCAGCGGAAAAAGCACCTTCAAAGAAGAGTTCGTCACGGCAGGTGGCATTGATTTGGACGAGATAAACTTCAAGACCTTCGAGAGCAAAATTCATCCCGGCCTGTACTTTGCTGGCGAGGTATTAGACATTGACGCCATCACAGGGGGCTTCAATTTTCAAGCTGCTTGGACTGGCGGCTGGCTGGTGGGGTCGGCTGTAAACAAGACGACCGAATGACTTTACGCCATTCGGTCGCCTTGCTCAATTCTAATTCCCAAGTGCAGCGAAACTGATTGAATTTCTTCTTGGTTGGCCGCCAGAGGCGGCCAACCAAGAAGAAAGGTTGAGTTCTCCAGTTGGGCTCCGCCAAACTGGAGAACTCAACCTAGTTTGAGAGTTTCAGCATCACTGAATCTGCACATTGTCCACCCGGAAAGTACCGGTCTGGCCGCCGGGGCCACTGCCCACGTACTTGAAGCCAATGGCCACCTTTTGGCCGATGTAGCTCGACAAGTCAACGTCGCCGGAGAAAATCCACTCGTTGTCAACATTCGGCTGGCCAGCAATGGTAGCCCCCGTCAATTGCGTCCAAGTGGCTGCCGTTGGGTCGCACTCGAAGTCGGTAGAAGCCCAAACCGTCAAGCCATCGTGGGTGTAAAACGCCTTGGCCGTTTCAAATGACAGCGTCATCGGGCCAACGATGTCCACCAGCGGCGTCACCATCCATGACTCCATACTTGGCGCAGTATCGTTGAAAGCAGTGGCTTGAGCGTAGTCGTTGCCACTGAAGTTTTTGTAAATCCAAAGCCTCGTGCCAGCCACTGCACTGGTCGTCCAGCCAGTTTCAGCGATGGCGTCGTTGTTGGTGCCGCCTGTAAAGTTTTCATCCACAAAACCGACTGTTGGAGCTGTCACACCGTTGCAAGGGTCGGGATTGCTGCCGCCCGTGCCTAGCTTCACGTTGTCCACCCGGAAGGTGCCCGTTTGGCCGCTCGTGCCGCTGCCCACGTAGTGGAAGCCGATGGCAATTTTTTGTCCAACCAATGCCGTGAGGTCAATGTCGCCAGAAGGAATCCACGCGTTGTCGGCACTGCTTTGGCCAGCCAAAGTTGCGTTCAATGGAATCCAAGTGGCCGTTGTTGGGTCGCACTCAAAATCCGTGGAAACCCAAGCGCTGAAACCATCGTGGGTGTAAAATGCCTTGGCCGTCTCGAAGGTCAACACTTGCGCTTGCGTCAAGTCAATACGGGGCGAAACCAACCAAATGTCCATTTCAGGAGAGGAGTCGTTGTAGGCAGTGGCCTGTGCGTAAATATTGCCGCTGAACTCCTTGAACTGCCAAGTGCGGCTGCCTTTCACGTTGTAGTTTGTCCAACCTGCGAGGTCAACGGCATCGTTGTTGGTGCCCGACTCAAAATCTTCGTCCACGCCTGTCACGATGGGCACTGGGCCGCCAGCACAGGGATTGCCACCACCTCCGCCGCTGTTGCCACAACGGTCGCCCGACATGTCCACGTCGTTGAGGTCACGCACCAAGAACTGCTGGTCGTCACGGAAGATGCCAAGTATGCCCGTGAGTGTGCCGTTGCCTTTTGGCAGCCGCTCGCCCGCAAAGCTGGCGTAGCCGCTCGTGCGAACGAGGAGTCCCACCCCGTCGCAATCCTCCAAATTACGGTTGTAAGTGGTGCGGGTAACGGGGTCGGCATAACTGCGGATGGTGTCCGTTGCAGCGTACTGCACATCTGTCAGGGTAATCAAAGTATTGACATCATCAAAAGTCAACTCACTGATTCTCTTGACTTTAGGTGCTGGTGGAGTCACTTTTTTGCCCCTCACCAAGTGGTCGCTGATTTTGATGATGTTACCCAACTGGCTGTCGTCGGTGATGAAGCCGCCAAGCTGAATGAGGTTTTCGTAATCACCCAGCACGAGCCCCTTGCATTTGATGTAAACCTCCCTGCCTACGGGATACAGCGTGTAGCTGTCCGTCGTTTCGATTTTCACCATGATGCCGCCAGTTTCGTCTTGAATGACGAAAGCTTGGTACAGGTTGCCGGAGGCATCATCAGCCACGACCGTGCCTTTCACAATCCAATCTTCGGTAATGGTTTCCAAGCTGCCGAGGCTGTGCAATGCTTTCAGCTGCGCAATGGTCGCATTGGCCGTCAGGCCAGGGTCGCTGCCATCGGTAGGTGGCTGGTCAAAGTCTTCTTTGATGCAAGCCGAGAAAACAACGCCGAGTAACAGCGTGGGGAGAAAGAATTTGATTAATTTGTTCATTATCAATGAGTTGATTGTTTCAATATTGAATTGCGATATTGTTGTCGTGACATGGTAGCAATATGGCAATTCAACAATTTTAAAATCTCAGCGCTCCCAACACAAAGAAGTTGGTGCCAAAGGCGTAGTAATATTTTGGTGGGAAAACATTGATGCCGTTTTCGTAATCAGCCCGGTCGAAGCGCAACTGCTCGAAGCCACCCGTCACCACCTCGGCATTCAGCAAGTTGGTGACACCAGCGGTCAGGTTGAAAAACAAGTCGTCATCAAGCTTGAATGACTTGTTGGCAAAAAGGTCAACGGTGTAGGCACTCGGCGCTTTCTGTTGGTCAACGATGCCATCGTACAGCGGTGTGCCCTGCTCCAACCCGAAAACGGCATCTGTCGTGCGGCGGAACGGGCTGAAATCGAGGTACGTGCGGTCGAAGTAGTTGACGGTCACGCTGGCCGACCAGAACTTCGGTGAACGGTACTCCAAGCTGGCGCTGTAGGCAGTCTGTGGAGAATTGGGTACGTAGAAGTTTTTGGCGTAAACCGTGCCCCGGTCTTGCAGCACACCGTCGTCGTCCACCACGAAGATGGCCTGCGGGCGGGAGGTGTAAATGTACTCACCAATGGCAGCCACCCCACTCACTGTCCAAGATGGCGACAGTTTTGCCTCCATCGCCAACTCCACACCTGCGTGGCGCTTGTCGGCGCCCACCAAGATGCTTGTGCCAAAGCGTGTCACGTCCTCGGTGAAGTAGAAGCGGTTGAGCTTCAGCCCGTTTTGGAACTGCGTGAGGTAGAAAGTAGCCCTTGCTTTCAAGCGTGGGGCACGGAGCAGGTAGCCTACCTCACCACTGGTCAAGATTTCGCTCCGCAAACCCGGCACGAGCTGGTCACGTCCCCTCGGCGATGCGTAGGCCGTGCGGATGTCTGGCGCCCGGTTGATGTAGGCACCATTGACGTAGAGGTAGTTGCGACCGTTGATTTTGTAGGTCACACCGCCTTTTGTGCCGTAGTTGAAGTAGTTCTGCTTCTCCGAATCGCCGAGCGAATTATTGGGGAAGCGACCATTTCGGTAGTGACCCGTCCGCCAAAAGGACATGCTCGTGGCCTCGGCTGCCACGAAGAAATCGACTTTTCCGAAGGTGAATTGACCTTGCGCCCAAGGACCAAATCGGCGGCCGGTGATGTCGTAGTTCCACTTGAAAGTGTCGCCCTCCCGCACGATGGGGTCTGGGTCGTCTAAGTTGTATTCTGGCGCTTGGCCGGGCAGCGGCGTATCCAACGCAAAACGGTCAACGTTCACGAAGTAATCGCCACCGAGCAGGTCGTCCACCACGGCGAAGTAGTGCGTTTTTTCATGCTGAAAATTGAAGCCCGCATTGATGGTCAAGTGGTCGCTCACCACGTTTTGGTAGGTGGTGGTAGCGTTCCAGCGATTAAGGTCGGAGCGCTGGTCGGCCACGATGACTTGCGACATGTTGCCAGGGGTATTGTTGTAGGACTGCCCGTTGAGGCGGTTGCCTTCGATGATGTCGTCCCACTGGATTTGCAGCAAGTCGGGGTTGTTGCGGTAGATTTCTTCCACTTGATTGGCCACTGCATCGCCAAAATTCAATCGGTAGTAAATCGGTAGGTTGCGGTAGTAGTCGGGCCGTGGGTCGTAGGCGTTGAACCAATCTAGCTGAGTACGGCCGTAGCGACCAGTGAGGTAGCCCGCCGAGGTGGTCAATGTTGCGTTCTCGCTCAACTTCCAGTCGTGGCGCAGCACTGTGAACGGCTGGTGCGCACGCACCACCCTGGCGTTGCGGATTTGGCCATTTTGGTAGCCCCAATTGGGATTGTAGAAATTGCTGCCCACGAGGTCGTTCACATCCTGCACAGCAGGACTGGCCGTACCCCGGCGGATGGGCGCACCCACCACCGTGAGGTTGAGCAGGTGGTTGTCATTCAGTTTTTTATCAACGGAGGCAAAATACGACCATGCATCGTAGAAAGTGCCAGGCACATAGCCTTCTTCTGCCCATCGGCGGGAACCTGAAAACGAGAATGCCCAGCCTTTTTCGTTCATACCAGTATTCCAAGTAGCCATCACCCTGCCGTTGTAGGCACGGTTGCCAAACATATACGACACCCGTTTGCCCTTGCGCTGCTCGCTGGCACGGGTGTCAATGGCCGCTGCACCGCCCACTCCGCCGAAGCTGTAGGCAAAAGGGCTGAGGTCAATGGTGTTTTCCCGGTTGCGGGTCACGTCGTTCAGGCCACCCCAACTGCTCCAATAAACGGAGCCCGTTTCAAGGTTGTTGACCAAAATGCCGTTGAAAAGCGTGGGCGTCTCTGCATCGTAGCCCCTGATTTCAAAACCGCCGGTGCTGAGGTTGAACGATGCTGCCTCCACGAATGGGTCACGGGAGGCGGAGAGGATACCGGAGATGTTCTGGTCGCCGAGGTCGCCCTCGTCGTCACCTTCAGATAGGGAAATGGTCGGGATGCGGTCTTCGTCGGTGATGACGTCCTTGGCATTGGACTCGGGGACAAAAGGCACCAGTTGAACGACACCAATTTTGTAGCCAGTGCCTGTTGAAGTAAGCTCGGCCACCACCAAGTTTTTGTCCAAAATGGCGTAGCCATCCTTGAAGAAGTTGATTACAAAACTTGAGCCTTCTGGAACGAAGGAGAGCCGGAACCTGCCTTGTTCGTTGGTTCTCACATTGACGCCGCCAGCAGTGACCGCTACGCCTGCCACAGGCTTGGAGGTGCTGGCATCTTCAACGGAGCCGTAAACGGAGATTTTTTGGGCGAAAACAACTTGTGCAAAACCAATGAAAAAAAGGAAAAGTAAGGTTTGTTTCATGCTTTTTGAATTGATGCGCAAAGGTAGCAAGCTGGTTTGTGGAAATGTTTTTTTTACAAAAATTAACCAAGGGTTAAACCCCAGATGCGTAGTTTGAACGACACAGAGATAGCTTCTGCTAACCAATTCCACAGGTGAGAATCGCCAATTTTCCACAAATAAAAAAACGGGCATCGCTTTTCAACGATGCCCGTTCCGCTTATTGTTTTACAGAAGTGTTTTGGCAAACACCTTACATTCAATACGAGTAAAAGCTGTTCACAATCATCAACGCATCATCTTCGTAGTCGCCGGAGTAGATGGCCACCACGATAAGATTGGTAGCGCTTTCTGGGTCGAGCAGTGCCATAACGATGGCATCCGCGCCGTCCTTCGAGCCACGAACGTAGTAGCCCGTAAAGTTCTGTACGTCCACGGCGTCACCATCTGTCACGAGGTCGTAATCCATTTCCTTGACCATCGCAGCCACGACATCAGCAAGGTCTTCGGTTGAGATGTTCTCGTCCTGGATGGGGGCGATAGTTACGAAAACGT
>CAYTZS010000095.1:0-19725 GCA_964442355.1 uncultured Saprospiraceae bacterium
TAGTTCAGACCGTTACTTTATTATAAAGCAAGCTATGCTACGGATAAATCCATTTTATCGGTGGGTGTTGGCAATTGTTGGGCTTTTACCGCTGGCGGCGATGGCCCAAAACGACTGCCATGCCATGCTGTTCGGTTCTGTGACGGAGGCAGAAACGAACGAGCCAGTGCCCTTCGCCGAGGTCTTCATCGTGCAGACTGGCCAGGGCACCATCACGGACGAACGGGGCAGGTTCGTTTTCACCGAACTGTGCGAAGGAGCCTACACCGTTACCTGCCACCACATCGGGTGCAGCCACTTGTCGAAGGAAATCAACCTTGTCGGGGAGATGAACCTGGGCTTTGTGCTGGAACACGAATCCCTCAACCTGGCTGAAATCACCGTGCAGGAAAAAGCCATCGTACTGCCTGCCACACAGGCAGAGCGCAGCCTCGCAGGCCAACAACTGGACGCTGCCAAGGGCCAAACGATGGGCGACCTCTTGAAAAATTTGCCCGGCGTCACCACGTTGAACACGGGTGGCGGCATCGTCAAGCCCGTCATCCGGGGGATGCACAGCAGCCGGGTGCTCATGCTCAACAACGGCGTCCGGCAGGAAGGCCAACAGTGGGGCAGCGAACACGCCCCGGAGATTGACCCGTACATCGCTGACCGTGTGACGGTGGTTTACGGTGCCAACAGCGTCCGGTACGGCGCCGATGCACTTGGTGGCGTGGTAGTGGTGGAACCTCGTCCCTTGCGCCAGCTGAATGGCTTAGGCGGCGAGGTGAATCTGGCGGGGTTTTCAAATGGGCGGGTTGGCGTGGCAGCTGCCATGCTCGACGGCAACACCAAACTCAAGAAAACCCAATACTCGAATCTCGCTTACCGCCTCCAGGGCACTTTCAAACGGGGCGGCGACCTTCAGGCACCCGATTATTTCATTGAAAACACGGGCGTCAAGGAAATCAACTACTCCGCTGCGCTTGGCATGGAGCAACAGCGTTGGACTTCAGAGGTGTTTTTCAGCCAGTTTTTCACGGACATCGGCATCTACCGAGGCTCACACATCGGCAACCTGACAGACCTGCAAAACGCCATCGAGCGAGGACGACCAACGGACGATGGCTCATTTTCCTACGACCTCGGCCGACCACTGCAACGGGTAGCCCATTACCTACTGAAAGCCAAAAGCACCTTGAAAACGGGTACGGCGGGCAAATTGACCTTGCAGTACGCCCGCCAGTTCAACCGCCGCATGGAGTTCGATGCGCACAAGCGCTACGGCACCTTGCCCAGCGAGTTGAAAGACCCGGAAATGATGTTCGAAATCACCACGCACACGCTCGACGTGGCTTGGGAGCACAAAAGCTGGCGCCACTTCACCGGCAGCATTGGCACGCAAGCGATAACGCAGCGCAACACCACCGACCGGGGCGGCCTCATCCCCGACTACAACAGCCAAACGGCTGGCGTCTTTTGGATTGAGCGTTGGCGCAAGTACCCTTTCCCGTTGGAGTTCGAGGCGGGCCTTCGCTACGACATTCGCCACATGGACATCGAAAACCGGGGCAATGAAATCATTGACAAACAACTGAATTTCAACAACTTGTCCGGCACATTTGGGGCCATCTTCAAAGCTTCCGAGCATTTCGACATCCGACTGCACTGGGGCACTGCTTGGCGGGCTCCCAACGTCAACGAGCTGTTCAGCGACGGCGTCCACCACGGTTCGGCCAGCTACGAAAAAGGCCGTGACGACCTCGTACCAGAGCGGGCGTTCAGCACCAACCTGACCTTCGACTTCGACAACGAGCGCAACTTCGCTGCCAACCTCTCCCTGTATCGCAACGTCGTGCAGGACTTCATCTTTTTGGAGCCACAAGCGCTGCCCGTACTGACCATCCGTGGGGCTTTTCCCAGCTTTGCCTACGACCAAACGGATGCTCGCCTGACCGGACTGGATTGGAATGCCGAGTGGAAGCCTGTGCCCGTGCTGTCGTTGACTTCCGGTGCATCCTTGCTGCGTGCCTGGAACAAAAAGGCCGACGATTGGCTGGTGCTCATGCCTGCCGACCGTTTCCGTTTTGGTTTGGGCTTTTCGCCGAAGGCAGGAAAGAACAAATGGACGGAAGACCATGCGCCTTTTGTGAAGTTGGGCATGAAACAGGTGCTGGAACAGACCCGTGTGCCCGACAACCACGACTACGCACCTGCGCCCAGCGCCTATACGCTGTTCAACCTAGAGGCTGGCATGACCTTCCCAATCGTCCATCGCCAATCGTCAAAAGTCAATAATCTAAACTTGAACTTAACCATATCAAACTTGCTGAACACAGCTTACCGGGACTACCTGAACCGCCTCCGCTACTTCACCGATGAGGCAGGCAGGAACGTATCGGTGCGACTGAAATATTCATTTTAATGCTTGATAGATTGCGGTATTGTTGTCGTTGTGCGAGTAGCAATTCAACAATACAGCAATCTAACAATCCAACAACTCAACCATCTATTTTATGAAAAACTTGAAATTCATCCTCGCATTGCTTGCCATTAACGCCTTCCTCTTCACCGCCTGTGACAAGGACGACGACAATACCCACAACGAAGGCGAACTCATCACCACGGTCACGCTGACCTTCACGGAGGTAGGTGGCGGCTCCACGGAGTACTCCGTAAAAGACCTGGACGGCGACGGCGGCAACCCGCCTGTTGCAGATGCCATCACGTTGAAAGCCAATACCGCCTACACCATTGGCGTAGCGTTTTTGGATGAAAGCGAGGCTGGCCATACCCACGACCTCACGGAAGAAGTGCTTGCCGAAAGCACCGAGCACCTCGTCTGCTTCGAGACTACGGGCGCTGTTTCCACACCAATCGTCGGTGACTTTGACAGCGATGGCAAACTGCTTGGCCTTGAAAGCGCCTTGGCAACAACGGATGCTGGCACGGGCAGCATGAACGTCGCGCTAAAGCACACCCCAGACAAATCTGCCACTGACCCTTGCAGCACGGGCGACACGGATGTGGACGTGACCTTTGAGGTGACGATTCAGTAGTCTGCTAAAGTAAAACGCATAGGCGCAGGGGTGCAAAGGCAAAGCGGATGAAACGAAACGCTTAGTCTTTGCGCCGCTGTGCCTTTGCGTTGAATCTTTCGAGGCAAAATGGCCTCATTTGCCTCAATCTTTATTTTTAGACTAGCCTAAATTAATTTTCAAGCTATATTTGCCTCATCGCAGAGTAGAGGCAAAAAAATCTTGCAGTTGCGGTACCGTGCCTTAGGGGCGTGTTCAAAATAACATACGCTTCCTTCTGCCCCTCCTCGCCGTCCCGAACAGCGGGACAGGCTCTTCGGCGGCTCGTCGGGGGAGAAGGACTTCTTGGGGCTTCGCCCCAAAACCCTTTTAGGTAAACCAATAGTGTACTTTGATTCGCACACGTTGTTTATTCGAAGCTTGAAAATGAAAATCAGAACCTGTTTGTCATTGACCCTGTTTTGCCAGCTGTTCGTCTTGAGCAGCTTAGCGGCGCAAATGCAAACCAATGCGCTCCATTGCACCGTATTCGCCGATGACGAGCCGCTCGAAAATGCAACGGTTTACATCCCAGCCCTGAAGGCAGGCACCATTACCGACAGCCTCGGCCAAAGCATGCTTGACAACCTCCCCGTGGGAGAACACGAGATTGAAGTCTCCTTCGTGGGCTTTTTTACCCAAAAGAAAACGGTCAACATCCAAGCTGGGCAAACCGAAAACCTCGTCTTCAACCTCACAGAACAGATGCTGGAAGCTGTGGTCGTGACTGGCACTATGCGGGAAATGCGCCGCTCGGAAAGCCCCATCCCCGTGGAAGTCGTCTCCTCCAAACTCTTCCTCCGCAACCCCACTGCCAACCTCTTCGAGTCGGTCGGGATGGTGAGCGGCGTGCAGCCCGTCATCAACTGCAACGTCTGCAACACGGGCGACATCCAAATCAATGGCATGGAAGGAGCCTATACGCAGGTCTTGCTCGATGGCATGCCCATCGTAAGTGGCTTGGGCACGGTCTATGGCCTCATGGGCATCCCCAACAGCCTGATTGACCGCATCGAAATCGTCAAAGGGCCTGCCGGGGCATTGTATGGCTCAGAAGCGATGGCCGGACAAATCAACATCATCACCAAGACTGCCGATGATGCGCCTCGGCTCTCTTTTGACCTGTTCGGCACGACCTGGGGCGAGGCCAACCTCGATGCAGGCGTAAAGCTGAACGCTGGCAAGTCCGCCACGGGGCTAATGGGCCTGAACGGCTTTTGGTTTGACCGACCGCTGGACAAGAACGGCGATGGCTTTACCGACGTGACGCAGCAAAAGCGCCTCTCCGTCTTCAACAAATGGCAATGGAAACGCCCCAACGACCGGGTAGCGCAACTGGGGGCCCGCTACGTCTGGGAAGACCGCTGGGGCGGCGAAACGGACTGGACACCTGCCTTTCGGGGGGGCGATGTGCGGTACGCTGAGAGCATCTACACCAATCGCTTGGAGCTTTTCGGTCAGTATCAACTGCCCGTGGATGCGCCAGTGTTCGTGCAAGGCAGCTACAACTTCCACGACCAGCACTCCTACTATGGCCAAGTTCGGTACGATGCCCAACAACAAATTGCTTTTCTGCAATCCTATTTTGAAAAAGAAATGGGCAAACACCACCTGCTGACCGGCGCAGCGCTTCGCTTCACCGAATACGACGACAACACGCCCGCCACACCAACCCCCGGCCGCACTACCCTACCCGGCGTCTTCGTGCAAGACGAATGGGCGTTCCTGCACCACAGCCACCTGCTTGGCGGCCTCCGCCTCGACTGGCACCCCGAACATGGCCCTGTCTGGTCGCCACGTGTGGCGCTGCACCATCACTTGAGCGAAAGGCAAAGCCTGCGAGCAAGCATCGGCAGCGGCTTCCGGGTGGTCAGCCTCTTCACGGAAGACCATGCCGCACTGAGCGGCGCCAGGGAAGTGGTGATTGCGGAAACCCTCAACCCCGAACGCTCGTGGAGCAGCAACCTCAACTACAACCTCCAAATACCGACCGAAACCTTTTTCCTCAACTTGGACGCCACCGCTTTTTACACCCATTTCTCCAATCGAATACTACCTGACTACGACACCGACCCGCAAAAAATCATTTATACCAACCTCGATGGCCATGCCGTCACTCGTGGCATCACGCTCCAATTGGACTATTCCGATGGCTTGCCGCTCCGTTTCAACACAGGCTTGACTTTCATGGATGTTTATCAAAAGGATGGAGACGGCCAAAAGACCCAGCAAATACGAGCGCCAAAATGGTCCGGGACTTTCACGGCCAACTACGTTCATCCTGCCAGCAAACTCTCGCTCGACCTGACAGGCAACTGGTTTGGCCCGCAGCGCCTGCCCATCGTTCCCCACGACTTCCGACCGGAATACTCGCCGTGGTATGCCATCGTCAATGTGCAACTATCAAGAAAGTTCCGGCATGGTTTCGAGCTGTACACTGGCGTGAAGAACCTGCTCGACTTCGTTCCCAAAGACCCCATCCTCCGCCCTTTTGACCCCTTTGACAAAACCGTGAACGACCCCGTCAACAATCCCTATGGCTATACCTTCGACCCCAGTTACAATTATGCTGCCTTGCAGGGGATTCGAGGGTTCGTAGGTATGCGGTGGCGATGGTAGAGACGTTTCATGAAACGTCTCTACGGGATGTGAAACGTTTACTACCCTTTCGTCTGAATCACGGTTGAAATACAGGGGTAGAGACGTTTCATGAAACGTCTCTACGGGATGGGAAACGTTTACTACCCTTTCGTCTGAATCACGGATGAAACAGATTTTAAGATTACACGGACATCACACATATCATTCAGCGGAATCCAATAATCTGCTTATCCCGTGATTCAGGCACATCCACACCATCACCTCCTGCTTCAATATCTCCAAATGTTCCGCATTTGCCATACCGTTTTATTTTTAAAGGTTAAAAGCATTTTTCTATTTCTTTTCGTTATTTGATTTCTATCGCTCTTCGATTTCATATCCTTCCCAATCATTATTATACTTACCTTTAAATAATTGCTTTTCAGGATTCACTTTAAATTTGCGTATTAGTTCACTCATATCAACTTCCTCAATACTAAGTTGCTTCAAAAGCCAATCAATTAAATTTACTTTAGCATAGGAAAGGTTAATATTTTTCAAGTTAGTATCCACGAACTTAGTATTTCTAAGTGTAGCAAATGAAAAGTCAACGTTATCAAGATTTGATTCTTCAAACTTGGTGTCTGTAAAATCAACATCCTCTAAAATTGCATTTTCTAAATCACTTGTGCCAACATAAGCATTTTCAAAATTCGCACTTGAACATTCTAAATGCCGAAACGAAACGTCAGTAAAAATGGAATATGCTAAATGTGCATTCGTGAGCTTTGCAAGTGAAAAGTTGACATTTTCAAATGAAGAAAGTGCAAGGTTAGCATGTTCAAGATTGGTGAGCACTAGGCTTGCACCAAAAAAACTAGAACACGTCAAATCAGTGCCTTCAAGATTAGAACCAAAAAAATTAATATCACTTGCTTGAAAGCCTGATAAATCATGACCTTGCAAAGTAAGAAAGCAACAATTCAACCCCATTTCCATTCTTTCTCCAGCTAATAAACGGAGATACCGTACAAATGAATCATCATTATTCGCTATAGCTTTATTTTGAAGCTCCATTGATTTGCCTCCTTGTTCACGGACTAAATATTTGCGAATCCAAAAAGTGACTTTCCCTTCCTCAGTTGAAAAATTTAATTCAGTTTGAGTTTTCAATGTCATCATCTTCGTCAAAAAAGCAGTTTTTGCTAATCCAATTTCTTCTTCACTAGGATTATTAACTAAAAACCTAAAATTCATTCCTTCAACAACATCCCAATAGTACTGAAGCACTTCCTTCAACTTTTCATCATTCAATTCCCTCTCTACCAATTCCTCCCATTCCGTTCCCATAAATTGCTCAACCTCCACCTCATGCAAACACAAACTCCCGAAAATCAACCAATAGCTATGAAAAGCATTCAAAACCAATTGTTCCGGCTTGAAGCGGATTTCTTCGGGCTGGGCATTGGCTTGGTAGCTGAAAATAAACCCTTCCTCCAATAGACCGGGAAAGTGGGTGCCCATTTGCTCGGCCAATGCCCGGTGTTGCGCCGTCTTACTGGCTATGATTTCCTTCATGTATTCCACCGTCTCACTGGTATGTCGGATGGTGGCGAAGGTTTCCTGTATTTGTTTCTGTACTTCTTCCAAGGAGCGGGTCTTAATTTTGCCCCTTTTGTCAGTTTCTAGGAAAAAATCAAGGGTATTCTGCCAGATATGTTCGCAGGCAAGGTATTCATAGAGCGATTTGTGCATGAACTCTATCACATAATTGTATTCCTTGTCTGCTTCTGGTTGGTCGCCGGGCTGCTTCTGTGATTCTTGGAGGTAGAAGGAAGTAAGGATGTCCTTTAGCACCTGCTTCATGCTTTGCCCATCATTTCCAGCCTTGAGATAGTCTTTGGCAAACTGCTTTGTTTCCTTGTACTCGACCACCTGCGATTTGCGCAGATATCCTTTTTTGCCCTGAAAGGTCTTGAAGGCGAGAAAAGCAAGGTATTCCCGCAAATGCTCTGGCCTAAAGTCTGAATCGTCCTGCACGTATTTTTTCAGGCGTTTGTTGTCATCCCATTTGCGTTGCAGCACTTGGTCAAAAAGCTGGTCGTAGATGGTCGCCCTGGAAGCGGTCTCCTCCAAAGGTACTTTGGCCATCAGCACCATTTGAAGTAGTATGGGCAATTCAATCAGTTCCTTGATATGTTGTTGGCTTCTATCTTGGTTGATGTGCTCAATTTGTTCTTCCGTCAGCGTACACCCGTCCTCCTGCCACTTGGCCACGAAGTTTCGCACGAGGGTCTTCTGCTGTTCTACGTTCAATACATCTAATTTGAGTACTAAGCATTCCTCTTGGTGCAGCTTGCTGGTCTCCACATAGTTGAACCGAGAAGTGATGATAATATATAGGTGTTCGTTCCGCTCCACCAGTTTTTTGCAGTTGCGAAGGAAGCGCACCACTTCCTCGTCGGTCGGGCTTTGGGACATGAAGAATTCATCGAGACCATCTAGGAAAAGCAGGTTGGGCTGGCCATGTTTGCTGTCCACCCAATCGGTGAAGCCAATGGCCTGGCTTTCCGGCAAGAGCTTCGCCATTTCCTCGATGCCCACATCCAATATCGTTTTGTCGGCATCCTGCAAGCGCAGGAAGAAGGCATTGCCATGAAAATTGGGGTCTTTCAGCAAATCGTGGATGCTGCGGTAACAAAACGAGGACTTGCCATGCCCCGGCTGGCCGAGTAGCACCATCAATTTGCCTTCTTCCAGCTTATGATTGATTTCCTTGCTTTGTTGCTTTGGGATAAAATGGTTCAATAGGTAATTGTGGATGCTTCCTGAGTACTCGATTTCGAAGAAATGCGTTTGAGGTTGCCACTCTGGGTCATTTCTCATTTCCATTAGCCGCTCTTTGCCTATTGCTTTTTCATAGACCAAAAAGCCCGGCTCAATATATACATCGGACAGCGCCACCAGTTTTTCGCCGAGGGCGGGCTGGTGGTATTTCTTTTTTAGTTCGGCTTTGTAGTGCAGGCGTGCCAGCTTTTCCTGAGCTTCCTTGTTGTGCTCGCTTTTGCAATAGTCTAACAGGCTTTCGTAATTCTTCTGCTCTTTGAGCAATTGCATGCTCACTTGGTAGGCAAAATAATCTTGGAAGTCGCTGGCCAAATCTGCGGCCTGTGCTTTCGACATCTGAAAGGTATCCTTCAACCATTGCTGGTAAGCAGGCTTGAAGTCAATTACCAATGGTATTGCCGCTGGATTGCTCAGGTGGTTGCAATCGAAGTTGTATTCCTTTTCGTTCAGTTTGGCAAAGACTTCATAGCGAATCCTTGTTTTCAGGAAAATCTCTTTTTCATCTTCGTCAGTGTCAATGTCATCCAAGCGTTGGCCTAGTTGAAACTCTATCGCCTTCATCAGGCTCAAGGAAACAAGGTTGAAAGCTTGCTGGTGCTTGTCCGTGGCAAAGGAGATTGCCTTGGCCCATTCTGCAAAAGTGGCTTCTGAAGGTTTCTTTTTTAGATAGTCCGCTGCGGAACGGACAAGGGAAGCTACTACATTAGCTGTGTTGAATTTGAGCTTTAGCCCTGTTTGCTGGATGGTAATGTCCTTCGGATTTGGTAATTCCTTTGCCATGTCTTTTACTGATTATTGAATGTGCTTGATAAGATGGATAGCTGAATCGGTAAGATGCTTCGCTGGAGAGGTAATGCCGCCGCCCTTTCCCCGTTACATGGAATTGACCGGGTAGAGACGTAGCATGCTACGTCTCTACGTGGTGTCGGTGGTGTTGAATGGGCTTCGGTTCATTACAGTTATCGTTGAAGTTTGGGTTTGTGGGCAAATATATCTCAAGCAATCGTAATTCCAAGCCATGCCCCACCCTTTCTCATGCTTTTTAATGGCCTTTTAGCTTCATTAGTGTAGTGTACATTTCAAAGTTTCGCTCGTGGCATTTGCCCCTGACCCCTAAAGGGGAACCTGACCCTGTTCATTTACAGCTTAGGTTCCCCTTTAGGGCTGCGAAAGCTTGCGAAGCAAAAGCTATGAAGGGCTAGCAGGGATATACAATCCCAAAATGCCCCTTTCTTTAACAACATTAAAAAATTTTCTAATTTTTTTCCCCAACACTTTGACAATAAAAAACTTTGCTTTTATATTTGCTTAACAATCGTCAACAGCGACACAAAAACACAGGACGACGAAGCACTATTACCACATACTTTTACGGGAAAACCTGCCAAATAAATGAAATGTACCCTAAAGCGGGTGCCAAACGCTTTCAACACAAACTTAAACCATTGAAAAACAGCGAGTTAGGCTCCTAACTTGGCTACAATTTTCCAGTTCCAAATCTTATATCGCCATAAAATACGGTGCAAATTCTATTTCTAAGCGACCGAATTTTAATTCTAAGCGACCGAAATCCATATCTAAACGTCCAAATTTTATTTCCAAGCGAACAAAATTTGGCACTAAACGAATGGAATCGGATTCCAAGCAGTTGAAATCGTCTTCTCAATGATTGGACTTTATATCAAAGCATAAGAAGCCGAAATCGAATTAAAACAATTGGATTGCGAGGCGAAAGAACTGCATTTCTATTCGTACCAATTGCATTGCTAAATGCTTAGAGCACGGATTTGCAATGATTTTTATGGGCTTTTTTTTCTTAGAATATAGCACATTGGGCATTATATATACTTTGCTCCACTAGGTTTTGTGTAAAACAGACTTTCGAAATCTTTAAGATTTCGAAAATCTCCCTTACCCAAATGCATAAAACCTATTAACGCCAAAGTATAATAGCCATTGGTTCATAGTCATTGGTCAATGATGATGAGTGATGCGGCATTGGCGTTTATATGCGTGTATATGACCAATAGATATGGGCTATGATTTTACTGCAAACCAATCAGCATGGTTTGGGCTACAATTTATTTACCAATAATTTTAATACTTATCAATCATGAAACCATTGTTTAATTGTTCTCAGTCCGATTTTATATTGGTGGTATATACCGGGCTCAATTCATTCCACGAACACCTTGCTGCTTTTACGAACCGCAGCCCTAAATACGTGTTGGCCTGGGAGACCACCATGCGCACCGACCTTGCCGCTGCGGAGGCAATGCCAACCGAAGACGTCAGGGACGCAGAACAGAGCGCTTATACGGCTGAATTAAAAATAAAAGCTGAAATAGCCCGCAATTATTACCAAAGGCTGAAAGGCCATATCGAAGCTGCTTTCCCCGATTACTTGGTGGACATCAAATTGCAGGCAGCAGGCCAGAAACTTTACCAAGCTTCAGCTGATAAAAATTGGCCTTCACTTCAAACCCTGCTTTCCATGGCCTCACGGTTCGTGGCTGCCAACTTGGCCACCCTCACCGCCAATGATGAAATGCCCCTGACCTTTCAGGCAGAATTCGATGCCGTGATTCAGGATTTCAGGGACAGCCTCACTGCTTTCGAAGACATCAAGGAGTCCAAGATGGTGGATGGCCAGGAGCGGGTGACTGCCCTCAATGATATCCATCGCCGATTTATGCCAATGATGACTATTGGCCAAGATATTTTCAAGGACAACGAGGCCGTGCGCACGCAGTTCGTCTTTGCCGATGTACTCAGCCGGGTAGGCGGTACGGGCCTAGCTGGCCTCAACGGCAAGGTGACGGATTCGGCGACCAACCTGCCTATTTTCGAGGCGCATATCAAGATTTTCCACCCCGATACGCCAGAAACGGAATATACGGGCACCACCAACGAGGAAGGCGAATACCTCGTGAACTGCCCTTCCGGCACGTATACAGTCACGGTAGCCAAGGCTAGCTATAATCCCCACACGATGGTGGATATAGTGGTGGAGGTAGGAACGGTGAGCAGGGTGAATGTGAAGCTGACGCCACTGCCACCTAATGAATAAGCGAATGGATAAATTGAAGATTACTTCGTCATTCGCTTTCGCTTGTATCATGTAGGTAATGGAGCATTGATGGCCATGACGTTTTAGCCTTCAAGACTGTGGGCTTGTAGGAGTATCGCCCCAACCCATTACTTTATAGTCATTTGGACAACTGATTGCGCCTTCGGCGCTAGCAGTCAATCAACGCAAAGGCGCTAAGACGCAAGGACGCTAAGATAAAGGGTGGCCTCAAATCTTTGCGCCTTTGCGTCTTTGCGCCCTTGCGTTAAAAAATGATTTTTGCCGAAGGCGAAAAATTCATTTATAATTTGCGCCATTGGATTTTGTACAAACGGTGGTTCGAGGGTAATAGGTATAACGCAAAGGCGCAAGGACGCAAAGACGCTATGATTATTTATTTATGCCCAGCTATACTTCACGCCATTAAACCCTCTAAACCTTCTAAACCCTTCTAAACCTCCTCCCCTACGGCAGCAATTCATAAGCAATGAAATTCGCCAGCAGCAACGAGTTCGTTGGATGCGCTAGAATAGAGTTTAGCAGCAGCATAGACCTATCATTGCCGGGGCCCTGATAAATCGCATTGCCATCCAAGTTTATGTCGCTGTTTTCGTACCCAGAGCGGATAAAATTCGCCAAGTTCGAAGCGTTCAACGGGTGAGTCAACACATCGGTGAAGAGCTTGAAAACATCGTTGTTAGGCCCTTGGTAAATGATGGCATCGTCCGTATTGTAGTCGCCGCCCCACATCATCATCTTGCCGTTCTCCAACTTCCTGCCCGTCGTGCCGCCAAAGACCGGCGTGGTCGGGAGGGTGAAATCAATCATCGGTGGATTGGCAATGCTCAGGTAAACCGGCGACTCCGTCATTATGCCGAGGTGGTTGCGGTGCTTGACCCGCACATGGTAATTGCCTTCTTCGAGTCCCATCAGTTCAATGATGCTGTTGCCATTCACCATCACGATATCGCCATTCCGGCGTAGGATGCAAGGCGCTTTCAACAGAATAGTTTGAGGCTCAATGGCGTCCCTGATTTCGACGAGCACCCAATCCACCACGGCACTGTCGCCAGCGATGTCCATCATGGCAGGTGACAGGACTTCGCCGCCCGTACCGCCAGCAATTGGATTCGCTTGGCCAAGGTCAATTGGATTGTCGGTAGGCAGATAACCCTTCGTGCGCAGGTTGTCCCGCATGTTGACCGCATTCGTACCGTTACCAATCATGGAGCCGTGCAAGATGCCACGCAGCCTAACGGCAGCCAGGTTGCAGGTATCGTTGCGCATGATGTTCGTGATGTTCCCGCAGTCGTCGGCAGCAATCCAGGTTTTGGTCAACACCAGACCACTCGGCGTCACCTGTGAGGTTTCGGTGTAGTCCATCGAAACTTGGTTGTCGCAGTTGTCCACCGCAAACAAGTTGAGCCCCGGAATCAACGTGGCAGCGGTCAACTCGCAGGTGTTTTCAATCGTGGCGGGCACGCTGCCCTCCACCACGAAATAGGCCACCGTCCGACTGGGCATGGCACCATCCAGATAGTCCCATTCTTCAATCCTGGCTTCGAAGCTGGTGGCCGTCACATTGCGCACCCGGATGGTGGCAGGGTCGTTGCCAGTAGGTTGGCCACCGAACAGCACGACAGGCTTCATCATCTTTTTGCCAAAATTGATGGTCAGCCAGTTGTTGTTCATGCTCACCGTTCCCGCCAGGGCCACGAAGTCACCGTTTTCGTCGGTGATGTTGCCAGCAGTTACAGCGAGGTAGGCCAAAGTTTCATTGGCGTGGTTCGTTTCGCCATCCTGCGATTTCTCTTCCTCCAACTTGAGCTGCGTTGAAACAGCCGTGGAGTTCGAACAGCGAACCTGGATGGGGTCTGCTTCGGCATAGGTCTGCACCGAAGCAATAAAGGCAGGCGGCGCTGCGAACACAGGGTCGTACAGCAAGAACTTGTTGGAATGGTTCACATTGTTCAACAAGCCAGCTTGCAGGTCGCCAGTACCAGAGACGGTTCCTGCTTCGATGGCCATCCAAGCTACCTGCTCCAAAGCGTGAACGCCGTTCGCCGCTTCTTCCTCCTGTAGCTTCAATTCAAAGCCTTCGTAATCAATGTTGCGGTGGCGGGTGATGACCGCCTCTGGGCCATTCTTGGTCACTACTTGCGAGAACACCAATGGCGTGGTTGAGAAGCCAATTGGGAACTTGACCCGCTGCCAGCTGGTGCTTCCATTTTGGACAATGCCCGCCAACAGCTTTTTGCCATTCGGCAACGTGTAAACCCGGAACAGCTCAGGAGGTGAAGTGTCCTCTACGGTGATAGTTTGCGTCGCCGAGGTCGAGTTGCCGCATTTGTCGGTAGCCTGCCACGTCCGCACGATGGTGTAATTGTCGCAGCTGCCCGCATTTACTTGGGTGCTAACTTCGTCAAATGTGACGAAGATGCCCGGACAGTCATCCAAGCCAAGTACCAATGGCGCAGGCGGCACAGGGTCGCTGCAACTGATGGTCAAATCGGCTGGCACATTGGCCAATGCAGGCGACACGTTGTCGCCGATGTTGAGCACCACCGTCGCAATGTCGCAGCAGCCCGTCAAAGTATTGCAAACTTGGTACTGGAAGCTGTCAACGCCGCAGGTGGCTAAGTTGGGCGTATAGGTGAAAACACCCTGGAAATTGATGGTCACGTTGCCCTTTGTTGCATTGGTGGCAATGCTGTACGTCGGGTATTGGAGGTTCAAGTCGTTGAATATCGGTTGCTCCACGAAGACCACTCCGGGGCAAGTCTGGTAAACATCATTGGCCAGGTTTGGCTGCCCTACCGCCGCACAGTCGGGGTCATCGCAGTCCAAAATCCCGTCGCCATCGTTGTCAATGCCGTCCCCGCATATCTCGGTGCAAACCGTTACCGTCACCAGCACCGAATCGAATGCCACACAACCGCCCGCCGTTTCGACCATCAAGCGGTAGATGGTGGTGACGGTGGGCGAAACGGTATGGCTTTCCCCTTCTCCAAGTCCATTGTCCCAGACAAAGGTGTAGGGCTGCGTTCCGCCAGTGCCCGAAGCATTGAGCGTGGCAGGGAATCCCGCACAAATCAAGACATCCGAGCCTGCGTAGGCTTCGGGGATGCAGTCGGTATCTGCACAGTCGGTAAGCCCGTCGCCGTCATCGTCAAGCCCATTGTCACAGATTTCAGGGCAGAGGGTCGTTGCCTTTTGAATGGCGTTGGAGTACACCCAGTTTCCACAAGCGAAGCGGCGTGCCCCCCTTCTAAATGCCGTCGTCTGACTGACGACTGGTGGGTCGTAAGTCTCACCCGCAGCGCCAGGGATGAGCGTCCAAGTCAAACCTGCATCCACGCTGGACTCCCATCTGTACTCGTACCCGCCACCCAAGCCACCAGATGGCAGCGACAGTGAGATGATTGCGGTGGGGTCGAAGGGGCCGCACTGCGATTCGTTGCCGTCAATGCTGCCGCCATTGGTGAAGTTGGAGCAGTCGGGGTCGTTGCAGTCAATCAAGCCATCGCCGTCGTCGTCAATGCCATTCGAGCAATCCTCGTTGAAGATGTAGATGGTCACCAAAGCGGTGTCGCAGAGGTTGGTGGAGTCGCAGATGATGTACTCGTAAGTGTCCACGCCCGAAAAGCCTGCCTGCGGGGTGTAGGTGATGTTGCCTGTGACCGTATTGACGCTGGTGACGCCATGCGCAGGCTGTAACACCCCACTTGTTTTGATGGTATTGACTTTGATGTTCCCGTTGGGGTCATAGTCGTTGAGCAACACCGAAGTGACCACTGGCGTGGCAATGCCCGTCGTGTCCACGTCATCCACTGCGATTGGTGGCGCAATGGTCACGATGGATTCGTCGTCTTCCACCCTCGGCACAGGCTTGCCATTGACGTCTTCTGCAAAACTGACAATCGCCGTGTTGACGACAGGGCTGCAATTGCCGATGATGACAAACCGGGTCGTCACCGACTTGGTTGCTCCGACGTTGAGCGAGCCCAAGTTGTTCCAAAGCAATACGCCACCTCCCGCTCCATCGGTGGCAGGCACAGCACTAACAAACTGAAGGCAGGACGTACTGAACTCGTCGGTCAACGGCAGCGTGGCCACAGTGGTAGTACCTGTGTTGGTGATGTCAATCTTGTACGTCAGGGTATCCCCCAAAGCATAAGGGCCAACTGATGGTGCAGTCAGGTATTTGTTAACGGAAACCTTTGGTGATGTGATGAGCACATCGTCGTTCACTGGCCCCGCCGAAACTGCGACCGAATTGACGTCCACTCCACTGACGGAGGCTGTGGAAACGGCTGTGTTTGCCGGTGCAGCCCCCGTGAAGTAAGTCTCGATGGTAAAACTTTCCCCTTGCGGAATCGTCACATTGATAATCCAGGTCAGGCTACCGGCAGCAGTGGTGCTAGGTTGCAGGCTGGCCCCCGTAAAGGTCAATTGCCCAGCATTGAAAGTATTGGTGAGGGTGAGGCTGGTCAAGTCGGTGTTGCCTGGGTTGCTCACCGTAATATCGAAGCGAATGTATTCACCAACAACCGCCACGCCACTGTTTGGCTCCATCAATTTTATGGCAATGTCCACATCAGGAGCCGTGGAGTTGACGACAGCAGTTTCAATGCACTCGTCAGTTGGCAAGTCCAAATCTGAGTAGCTTAGCGTGAGTAGGTTGCCCATTGGGGCGTAAATGGTTCCGTTGTTGTCGTTGCCTACGACCGTGCTGCTGGCATTTCTGCAAGCCGTGAAAATGCCCGTGTTAACGCCAGTTTCAGTCAGCGTAATTTGTTCATCGTCGCCACTGGAAGCACTGAGGATGGCCGTGATGGTTTCCGCCACAGTTGGGTTTTCATTCTCATCAATGTCAATCACTTGAACACACACTTGCTGATTCGGGTCATAGCTGGAGGTGCTATTGCCGCTGTTATCGTTGAACTGCACTTGGCAGGGCGTCCCAAAGTCGTCATACTGTATTTCGATGGTCGTGCTGGCCTCGTCGGTAATGCCCTCGTAGCCCTCAAAAGCTACCACGTCAATCTTGTATATTCCTTGTTCGACACCTGTTGTCCAGGCGAACTCATAAATTTTGTTGCAGTCAATTGTACCAGCCACGTTCACATCGCTCAATGTGGTATCCACCAAAATGAGGCCACTCGGAGCGGTAATGGTCAACTCAAGGCTCGTTACGTCCTCTGGCCCGAAGGGGTCGCTGACGGTGGTGCGCACGTAAACCGTCTTGCCGTTTTCTGAACCATTGATGGCACTGCCTCCCACGTATGCACTGTCGTACACTGCCAGTTCCTCCACTTTGATGATGGTCTGCGTTGGCAAGTCAATCTTTGAAGGCTTTGTCTTGCTGTCATAGTGAAGGTTTAGGGCATAGCCAATGTCGTTTTTGTTGATGTCCAACTTAACCTTGTCGCCAGCTGGCAAGGTGTAGCTGCTGGGGAGGATTTTAGTCCATGTCAAGGTGCCAGCGCCGCTGTCATACACCGGGCTCGACATGGAAACGAAGGTAGTAGCACCGTGTCTCAGTATCGCCGAAATATCAGGATTTGCGGGGATGGTGCCATTGGCCGGGCTGACATAAGCTTTTACCTGCACTACCCCACCCGCTGGCATTTCCAAGTCGGTACACATGGAAGTAATCTGGCTAAATGTCAAGGAATCAACAACGTTGCCTGCGGATACTTCCAATTTTGGCGGTGTTGTTCCTTCGGAAGAAAAGGCGCTGATTGACCTGGCGCTTCCGCTTGGGTCAATCAATACAAGCCCGTAGTTGGGATAAGTGCCACTTGCCCAGTTCTGCACCAGGCTCGTGATATCAATTGACATCGTTTCCGTTGGGCTGCCCAGCGAAAGCGGTGTCGTGAAAGTGGCTGACCCAGCAGTAGTTGCATCGTAATTGCCGCCAGCTGTTGACCACGGGCTATTCCATGTAACTGTACTTTCCGACCAATTCGTGGTGAGGCGGTGCGCATTGATGACAACTGGAGGGCTGCTTGATGAGCGTACTTCCAATTTCAAAATGGCGGAGTTGATGGATTGGCCAGCCAAACTTGAAACGTCAAATTTGATGACCGTCCGAAGCTCTTGCGTCCCTGTTGCCGAGTAGTCGCCTACTTGGAAATTAGTGTCGCCACCGTAATTGGTAGTCGCACTGGCTTGGTAAATCATGGCGTCTTCTGTGGCAGTAAGCGACGAGGAGCCGCCGCCTGAACCGCCACCGACGCTTGAATAACCTGACCACAAAAAGACAAATGGCTGGTTCTTGGTTTCCCCCGAACTGGTTTCCAAGGCATTGTTTGTGCCCCACGCACTGCCGTCCCATTGAATGAAGTTCAGGTCGCTGCCGTTGTCTTGCAATGCCAGCATGACCTTGTTGGAGGCGGGGTCGGCGTACAACCGCATCGAGTTGGTATTGTCTCCAACATTGGTACCCGTTAGCTCACTGCCCCAACCTGCCGAACTTGACCAGGTTCGATAGTAAAAAGTGTTTTGGGCACTTTTGCCGTAGGTGACGAGGGCATCACCGGAGCTTTGCTCAAACTCGACGGCCACATTGGGTGCTGTGGCTTCGTCCAAAACGTCTGTTGAAGCAGTCAACAAAACGGGCGTTTCCCAGGCAGTGCCATTCCAGATGCAGGCCCAACCATCGGGGTCGCTGGTTTGTGCGCCCAACACAATCCGGTCACTGTTTTTGTCACTGGCCATGACCATCCATCGGGTGTAACCCGTTGGTCCAGAAGGTGCATTCAATACAGTTTGAGCTCCCCACGACGAGCCATTCCAGGTTCGGTAATAGATGCCGGGGCCCGATGTGGGTCCTTCATAAACAATCAACCCTTGTCCGCTCTGCGATTCATAAGCGGCATAAATGTCGGTTCTGTCTTGGGTGTTCACGTTGTCAAGCGTGATGGCATTGCCCCACGACGAACCATTCCAGACCATAGCATAATCAACCTCGTTGACGTCATTGACTATCAAAATCATTTCGTCTGATTTCGGGTTGCAAACCAGCTTCATCTGCTTGGGCTCGCTGCCGGTGTACGCAGCAATTGCAGTCGCAGCGCCCCAAGTCGTGCCGTTCCATACCCGATAGCCAATGGTGTTGGAAGAACCACCACTCCCCACGATGATGGCATCGCCGCTCTGCGATTCGTATGCGACATCCACTAGCCACCAAAACGTTTCGCCAACCGTGGAAAGCCCCGTCATATTGGTGTTGCTCCAAGAAGTTCCATTCCAAAGTGATCCACTGATGGAGCCACCGGACTCCACGCCAATGACCAATTTCTCATTCCTTTTCGGGCAAGATGCACCAGCCATGACCCTCCAACGGTTTGGCTGTGTGGAGCCATTTTGGGTAGTGGTAAATGCAGTGCCATCCCAATTGTTGTATTTCATGGTACCAGTTGGCGACCATATTGCCGTATGTGTGCCAAGTGGCGTAGAACTGCCGCCGCCGCCACCGCCGCCAATTACCGTGCAGTCATAATCTATTTGAACGTTGTCAACATAATAATGCTCCGACCAATCTGTTACCCCATAATCCACTCCGAAACGAATCATGGTATTTGCGGAGATATAGGGCGTTATATCAAAGGACTCGGAGGTGTTTATGTCATTGGTATATAATTTCAATTGTGTCCAAGTGGAGCCGCCGTTGCTTGAAATCATTACTTTGAACCTATCTTCTTCCGAACCCCCTCCTTCTAAGTTGCCAGAACTGAAAATATCATAAGTCAAAGTAGCTGTTGTTGCACCAGACAAATTAACCGCCCTGATAATGTAGGGGTCAGTGCCAACGACGCCGTCAAACCGAAGGCGGTTTGAATTAACGTCTATCTCGCCAGATGATGCAGAGGTAGATTCACCAACTTCTGCCCAATTGCCCGCCCAGTCTTCTGAGCCATCATTGTCGGCGTATGAAACTGCGTTGAAACCATCGGCAACTGAACAAGTATTGTGCACCAACACCAACATTTATTAAATCTGATTTTGAGCAGAAGCAAATTAAAGTAATTGCAGTAATGCCTGTTGTAGATAAAAGAAATATTGTTGAAGATACAGTTGATGTAAAGGAAAGTCTCGCAAAGATTGAAGAATTAATATCAAAAAAAATTGTTGAAAAACACTATGATGTACTATCGGTAAATACGG
>CAYTZS010000096.1:0-15294 GCA_964442355.1 uncultured Saprospiraceae bacterium
AGGACGATTTCTCCATCAATAAATTCAACGTTCATAGTGTATAGGTAGGTGCCTGAATCGGCGAGTTTGTTGTTTTTTGCAGAACCATTCCAGCCGGCTGTTTCGTCGTTTGGTGAAAATCGTTCGGTTGCTTCAAACATCTTCCCTCCCCAGCGGTCGTAAACCTGCATGGAGTGGATTGCGACGATTTCAAAGCCCCCGTAAGGGTAAAATGCGTCGTTAATGCCATCGTTGTTCGGGCTGAAGGAATTTGGTATGTAAATGTCCCTTGATTTTCGGACTGAAATGTTGATGTAATCATCAACGGTGCAGCCTGCCGTATCTGTCATTTGAAGTCGGTAGGTAATGCCGTCAGTTGGTGCTGCCACGGGGTCGGGGCAATCGGTGCAGCTCAGGCCAATTTCTGGCGTCCATTGGAAACTAACATTTTCGAATGGAAAATAGGACGTCTCGACACTGACCTCTTCTCCGTACTTGATGTCCCGTCCTTCACCAACTTCAAGTTGAAGCTCTTGTTTGGCTGGCACGATAAAATTCTCCTTGGCGATACAGCCTTTTTTGTCTTCAACAATCAAGGTGAGCGGCAACCCTGGTTCAATTAGAAACCTATCACCGTCGGCTATGTTCTCACCACCTTCTATCACTGCCTCCCAAGGCTCGTTGGCGTAGGAAATACCAAGAATTTCAAGGATACCTTGTTCCCCAAAGCATTTGGGCTCAGTCAAGCGGTAGTCAATTTCTATTGCTGGTGGTTCTGTGATGATAAAAGTAGCTTCGGTAACACACCCGGCCATAATGTCGGTCACTGTTACTGAATATGTACCCGGCCCAAGCTGGTAGGCGGCAGATTCATTAGCCGTGGTTACGTTGCTTGACCAAGCAAAATCAAAATCTGTGTTTAGGGATGGGCTGATTGGGTAGAGGTCAATCAAGCCATTGGCAGCACCCTTGCATGATACATTTTTTACGGTGGTTTGGGACAAAACAATATTGCCGGTTGCTCCAATTGTGGTAGCACCAGTAGCAGTACATCCGTTGTCATCAGTGACAGTTACTGAATATAAACCCACGCCAACGGCGGTTACAATCGAGTCAATTTCTGAAGGGAGCCCAGCCCACTGGTAGCTGTAACCATTCACAGCCGTACCACCTTTTGCTTTCTCCACTTGTACTTCGCCGTCCGAGCTTCCATTGCAGCTTGCATCAAGTGCAAGCATTTCAATCGTCAATGGTAGAGCAGGTTGTCCCAGCAACAGGTTTGTTGTCATTGTACTGTCCAACTGGTCAACGATGGTGAAGAGGTAATTGCCAGCGGGCATACCATTTAATGTGGTACTTCCATCGAAATTTTGAATTTGAAAATTGCCAAAGTCGTTTGTCGTCGTGTTTTGCCAAAGTATCTCGTAGGGTTCTTTGCCACCTGAAACTGCAACAAAGAAATCCGTCACATCACCGTGACACAAGACTGGGTTGGTTGTCGCCGTGATTGCAATGGAGAGCGGTGGACAAGAAATGAAGTCTTGAGAGTCGTTAGCGATATAGGCATTTGCGCCTGCCCCCGCTCCAACGATGCTGAAATAATTGGTTATGCTGATGTTTTGCGAGTTGGGTTCCAGAAATGGGTCGTTTTGATTGTCAATTATCTCGACAGCGGTACAGCCCAATGCATTTTTAAAGGTGAATAGTGGCAACTTTACACCATTATTATAGGTAACAGATGGGAGTGCCAACTGCAATGCAAACGTGAAGTAGTCGTAGCTTGGTGCTTCAGCGGGTGAAACAAATACACCTGTTGATATCCAAACGCCTGTAATGCTTTGGAAATCAGATAGTTGAAACTTGCCAGTATTAGCTCGAAGTGTGATTGTGGCACCACTGGTTACGCTCATAGGAGGTACCCATGTTACGGAAGGAATCACTGAAACAGTGTATGCACTATTTACAGGATTTTGTTCGATAGTTCCGCTCAATTGCGAAAAAACAGGCAAAACAAACAGAAACATGGGGGGCACGAACAGCAGGATACGGAAGAGGTTGGACATAGCTCGTGCAATTTTATTGAATCAGCTATGCAATAACTATGCTAAAATCTAGGTTCGACCCAAAAAAGTGGGTTGCCACAGTGCTTTGGGTATTGGTTGTTATTTTATAGGTATGTATAAACAGCTTGAATACAGGCTAATGAGTTGATGCCCTAAAAAAAGGGCAATGGATAAAATGCCATTAGCCCTTTTTTTATTTGAAGTACGAATTACTGAACTTTTTCGAGTACAATGGTCGAAGTCGTCAAAGCTGCCTTAGTTGTGTCTGAAGGAGATCTACCCAACAACGTAACTTCACTACCGCTGCAACTGCTAATTTTCATGTTGTCCATGTACGGATTGCCGTTGTTGTTAAAAACGTCTTTGAAAACAAGCAATTGATTCACTCCGTCAATACTGTAGGAACCACTAAAAATCCCAGCTGGGCCACCAGTGCTGATGTTCACACTATCGGCTGTGAAAAGGTAAGTAGTTTGCATCATCATTTGTTTTGACATTGACAAAATGAGGCTATCCAATTTCTCGGATTTTACATCTGCAGATTTTACTTTCCATTGGCCTACCAATGAACAATCACTAGCATCGTTACCACATGCAGTAAGTCCAATTGCAAGTATGGTTGCCAGAAAATAGAAACTCGGTTTTTTCATGCGATTTAAAAATTTTGATTTGAGTTTATGAATTTGAAAGATTTGTAAAAAATATCATGCCATCTCTATCACTGCATCCCCTTGTTGCACCAAAGTTTTTTCTTTTAGGAAGATTTTCTTGACAACTCCCGCCCTTTGTGCCGCCACCGTGCTCTCCATTTTCATGGCCTCAATGGTGAAAAGTGGCTGATTTTGCTTGATTGCTTGTCCTTCTTTGACCAAAATGCTGCCCAAACTGCCTTGCAATGGAGCGCCCACCTCATTTTCACCTTCCGCCTTTTTATTTAGCACTACCGCCGACTTCACGCTTTTGTCCCGTACCTTCAGCGAGCGGGTCGTGCCATTGTAGCGAAAAAAAATGAGGCGGTTGCCTTCCACATCAGGCTCCGTCATGTTCATGAAAGTGATGAGCAGCGTCTTGCCCGGTGCAATTTCGATGAGCACCTCTTCATTCGTTTTCAGGCCATAGAAAAACGGGATGCTCGGCAGTCGGCTCACATCGCCGAACTCCTCGGAGTGAGTATGGTAGCCTTCAAAGACCTTCGGGTAGAGTTTGTATGAAAGAAAATCGTTTAGGCCGTAGCCCTCCCCGAATTTCGCCGTAAAACTCGCCATTTCTTTCTCAAAATCAACGGGTGGTAAATGTTCATTTGCATCGCCCGCCAATTGCGGTTCGCCTTTCAGCACCACCTCCACGATTCTCGGCGGGAAACCGCCCTCCACCTTGCCCAGTTCGCCCCGCACCAACGATTTCACGCTGTCGGGGAAGGCCAAGGCGTCGCCATTTTCCAAAATGTCCTCGGCGCTTAGGTCGTTGGCGGTCATGAACATCGCCAAATCGCCGACCACTTTAGAGCTGGGCGTTACCTTCACGATGTCGCCGAGCAGGAGGTTGGCTGCCCGGTAGTTCGCTTTTATTTGCTCAAACTTGTGTTCCAAACCCAATGACCTCGCCTGTGGCCGCAGGTTTGTGTACTGTCCGCCGGGTATCTCGTGGTCGTAAACCTCCGCCGTGCCCGCCTTCAGTTCGCCCTCGAACGGGTAGTACAGTTCCCGCACCGCTTCCCAGTAATTTGAGAAACTGTTCAGGCTGTGCAGGTCAATTTTGTTCTCCCGCCGATGCCCGTCCAGCGCCGCCACCAGCGAATTGAAATTGGGCTGCGAGGTAAGGCCGCTCATGCTCGCCAAGGCCAAGTCAATCACGTCCACCCCCGCTTCGATGGCTGCCAAGTAAGTCGCAGACTGGATTCCCGCCGTGTCATGCGTGTGCAGGTGGATGGGAATTTCGATGTGTTTTTTCAGCTCCGCAATAAGCGTGCGGGCCGCCCGTGGCCGCAGCAGCCCCGCCATGTCCTTGATGGCGAGGACGTGCGCCCCGGCATCTTCCAGCCGCTTCGCAAGGTCGGTGTAATAGCCGACGTGGTACTTCGGCCTCGTTTCATCGAAAATATCGGAAGTGTAGCAAACGCATGCCTCGGCGATGCTCCCTGTGCGCTCCCGCACCGTGCGGATACTCGTGAGCATGGACGGTACGTAGTTCAGGCTGTCGAAAATGCGGAACAGGTCAATGCCCGTTGCCGCCGCCTGCTCGATGAATTTTTCAATCAAATTGTTCGGGTAGGCCGTGTAACCGACAGCGTTCGTGCCCCGCAGCAGCATTTGCAGCAGCGTGTTAGGGATGGCTTTGCGGAGCAAAGAAAGCCGCTCCCAAGGGCACTCGTGCAGGAACCGCAGCGCCACGTCGAAGGTCGCACCGCCCCAGACTTCCATGCTGAACAACTCATGGCCATGCGCTTGTGCAAATTTTTCGGCAACGGCCAACATATCGTGGGTACGCACCCGTGTAGCCAGCAAACTTTGGTGGGCGTCCCTAAAAGTGGTGTCGGTGAAATGGATGGGCCGCTGGTTTTTCAGCCATTTTGCGAAGCCCTCGGGGCCAAGTTTTTCAAGTTTTTGCTTCGTGCCGGGCAGGTAGCCCGTGGCGGTTTTTTGCGGCGTAACATCAGGCAACTGCGGCTTGCGCAATATTTTCTTTCGGTCAATGAACGGCACATCGGGGTTGCCGTTCACAATGGTTTCCGCCAAATATTTGAGGATTTTTGTACCCCGGTCCTTTCGCTGCGGCATGACGAGCAGTTCTGGGTGCTCCGCAATGAAGTTGACGGTCGCCCGCCCACGCCGAAAGTCCTCGTTTTGAATCAGGTTTTCGAGGAAACCGATGTTCGTCTCCACGCCCCGCACCCGAAACTCCAGCAGCGCCCTGAACAACCGCTCGCAAGCCCCCTGAAAAGTGCGCCCCCAAGCTGTCACCTTCACCAGCATCGAGTCGAAATAGGGCGAAATCTGCGAGCCAGCGTAGGCATTGCCACCATCCAATCGGATGCCGAAACCCGCCGGGCTGCGGTAGGCGATGATGGTTCCGTAGTCGGGCTTGAATCCCTCGGCGGGCCGCTCGGTGGTGATGCGGCATTGCACTGCAAAACCATGACATTCCACATTTTTTTGATTGCCAATGCGCAGTTTCGGGTGGTCTAGTCCGTAGCCTTCGGCAATGAGGATTTGCGAGCGCACGATGTCAATACCCGTCACTTCCTCCGTCACTGTATGCTCGACTTGCACCCTAGGATTTACCTCTATAAAATAGACGTTCTCCTCCGCATCGAGCAGGAATTCGACCGTCCCGGCGTTGTTGTAGCGCACGGAACGGCCTATTTTCAGCGCATATTCGTAGAGTTTTTGGCGGGTTTCCTTCTTCAAAAACGACGGTGCAATCTCCACGACTTTCTGGAAGCGCCGCTGTACGGAGCAGTCGCGCTCGAAGAGATGGACGATTTTGCCATAGTTGTCGCCCATTAACTGCACTTCGATATGCTTGGGGTTTTCGATGAATTTCTCCAAAAAAACCGTGTCGTCACCAAAGGCGTTGCCCGCTTCTTTCTTGGCTTCGGGGTAGTTTTTCAGCAGCTCCTCCTCCGTGCGGCAGACCCTCATGCCACGCCCGCCGCCGCCCGCCGCTGCCTTTAAAATCACGGGATAACCAATCTTCGTCGCCCACTCGGCCACATGCTCCACCGACTGAAAATCGGAACTGCCGGGAATCATCGGGACGCCCGCTTTTTCAGCTACAGACTTGGCCCGCACCTTGTCGCCGAGCGCCTCCATCACCTGCGGCCTCGGCCCAATGAATGTGATGCCCGCTTTTTGACAACGCCGAACAAAATCAACATTCTCGGAGAGAAATCCATAACCGGGATGGATGGCATCTGCACCGCATTTCTTCGCCACCCGGATGATTTCATCCATGTTCAGATAAGGCTTGAGCGGGTCATTGTCCGCTCCAATTTGGTAAGCTTCGTCGGCCTTGAGGCGGTGCAGCGAAAAACGGTCTTCGTAGGTGTAAACGGCCACCGTTCTGATGCCCAGTTCCGTGGCTGCCCGGAAGATACGGATGGCGATTTCGCCACGGTTTGCTACCAAAATTTTCTTGAACGCAAGCGGTTGTCTTTCTTTCATAATCCCAAAATTGTTGTGTCAAATAACTGGTAGCAAATGATTGGGCTGGCTTTGAAATTTGCGTGAGGTCGGCAAATTTAGATTAAACTTTTAACAAAGGCCGGGATGTCCATGCCGCCGAAATTACCTGAACTCATCAACAGGAGATTGGTGTTTTCAAGGTCTTTTTTTTTGATAAAAGCCTCTAAATCAGTTCGTTCTGTAAAGACTTGCAAGTTCGGATGGTCAAATGCTGTACTAATTTCAGATGGAGCAATGGCCGGCATTTTTTTCATCTCCAATGTATGTGGGCTGTAAAAAACGGCGGCCACGTTGGCTGGAGCCATTGTTTTGGCATATTGTGGCAAGAATGCTTTGTTCAAACTGCTGAACGTATGCAATTCGAGGCAGGCCACCAGTTTCCGGTCGGGATTGATGTCTCGGACTGCCTCGACGGTCGCTTTTGCCTTAGATGGGGCGTGAGCAAAGTCGAGCCAAGCAGAAAACCGCTCACCAGTGACCAAGTTTTGTAGGCGCTTGGCTGCTCCCGTGAAGCTGGCTGCTGCCGTCCAAAATTGCTCTTCCGTCACGCCCAATTCGAGGCAAGCGAGCCTTGCAGCGGCGAAATTGGCGAGGTTGTGATTCCCAAAAATCTTCAGTTCAAAATTCCCCACGGGCGTTTCCGCCACCACTTTCCCTTTCACGACCCTATGCGGCCAAGTGTCGTATTTTTCAGTGTAAATACCTGATTCCGAGTTGTTTACGATATCGGTCAAGTCTTGGTCAGCCCCAAAGTGAAACAGTTTTGCGTCAGGGGCCATGTTGTCGAGGAGAAGCGAAAACTGGTGGCAATACTCCTCGTAAGTCGGAAAAACATTGATATGGTCCCATGCCACGCCCGTGATAATAGTGAGGTGAGGGAGGTAGTGCAGGAACTTCGGCCTACGGTCAATGGGGGAGGAGAGGTACTCGTCGCCCTCGATGACCATGATGGGTGCATCGCTCAGTTGAACCATTGTATCGAAACCCTCCAACTGTGCGCCGACGAGGTAGTCGAATTCGAGGCCGACATGCCGCAGCACGTGCATAATCATGGAGGTAGTGGTCGTTTTACCATGGCTGCCTGCCACGACTACCCGTTTTTTGCCCTTGGCATGTTCGTAGATAAATTCTGGGAAGGACATCACTTTTACGCCGGATTCCAATGCTCTTTGAAGCTCTGGGTTATCGGCCCTAGCGTGCATTCCGAGGATGGCAAAGTCTAGTTCGGCTGTGATTTTTTCTGGGAACCAACCAAATTTTTCAGGTAGCAATCCAGCCCTTTCCAACCTATCTTTGGCTGGGTTGTATATCTCGTCATCAGAGCCCGTTACAAAATGGCCGTTTTTTTGCAATGCAAGGGCGAGATTATGCATTACCGCCCCGCCCATTGCGATCAAGTGAATACGCATGTTTCTATCTTAAAACGGAAATATCCCTCCAAGAAGCTGTTACCAAAATGTTGTTTTACCATTAATTAGCCAACTTGCATGGGAACAGCGAACCTTCGCCTTGAAATTCCGTTATTTTTGCAGCAAAATTAACCGGGCCAGCCGAAATAAATGCCCAGTTTTCTCCGTTAACGGGAAAGTTTTCGGAAACCCAATTTTATAACATATCCAAAATCATTTTACAATGAAGAAAAACACCCTGAAGCAATTGTTCATTTTGGCTGGCTTCGCCATTTTAGCTTCCTCTTTCGCATCCTGCAACAAAGGCTACGGTTGCCCAAACAATTTCAAAGCAATCAAGACGGTTGTTCAACTTGTGAAATAATATTTTGTTGGATGGTGGTTGTCGTTGTGAATACCTTTGCCCGGCATCCACCATCACACGAAATCTTATCAAATGAATTGGAATTCGCTTACCTCAGCCCACGAACTCAACCAAATAATTGAACGTTCCCACCAAGTTCCCTGCCTAATTTTTAAGCACAGTACCCGTTGTAGCATCAGCTTCATGGCCAAGCACCGCCTCGAAGAGAAATGGGATTTCGCTTCCACGCAGTTGGAGCCCTACTACCTCGATTTAATTAGCTACCGCAATGTTTCCAATGAAATTGCCGACCGTTTTCAGGTATATCACGAGTCGCCACAGATTCTGCTGATAAAAGATGGCGACTGTGTCCACGATGCTTCGCACTTGGACATTTCTGTGGAGGAAATCAAGGATGTGCTTTGAAGTTGTCCACCGTCTGCCGCCTACCACTTAATCTTCGACAAGTCCAAATTGTCCCGCACCAGTTCTATTGCCTTGCGGGCCTTGCCCAGTGTCTGCACGTTGATTTTTACCTCCAAGTGGCTGATTTTCACTGCCGTTCCGTAGGTGTCGAGAGGCGTTGAGATGACCGGAATCTGGTTGTCCATCACGTACTGCTCGTGGTGAAAGCCTTCGATATGATGCAGTTGTTTGCCATCGCCTGTGATGATGATGCCTGAAAGTGGAGGCTTCTCCAAGCCCTTTTGTTTGCTCATGCGTTGGATGCCGAGCAATGACTCGTTCAAACGGTTTTTGCTAACTACCAGCAACACGCCTTGGTCTTCCTCAAAATTGTGAGTGCCCATCAACGAGGCAGCCACGACATTTTCAACCAAAACATTGAGACTCTGAGGATTGTATAGCACTCGCCCGTGAACCGCTACGCTGATGGTAGAAAGCAGCGGGTAAAGCAGCGTTTTTTCATAGGGCAAAACACCGAGCAGCGGGATGTCCCATTCTTTTAGTTTTAGGCCGACATAGTGCTGTACCTTCTCGATTTTATCTGGTAAAACCTTGTTGACAATGACACCGGCGATAGGCACTTTTTGCTCACGAAACAATGCCAGGCAAAGATTCAAGCGGTCAATTGTGTAGCCCACGCCCCCTTCAACAACCAAAATGGCAGGGGCACCAATTGCTGCCGCTACGTCCGCATTGCTCAAGCCAACCACGCTACCAACGCCTGGGTGTCCGGTGCCTTCATAAACGACCATTTCGTACTGGTCTTCCAAGAATTTGCTCGCCGCTTTGATGTCTTCACGATAGGGGAATTGCGAAGGTTCATCGAGGAAGGCTTGCGTGGCGCCTTTCCCCAAAATGACAGGACTGTGGATTTTCGCAATGATGTCAAAGTGCATCATCGTGGAAAACAACAGGGCATCTTTGTCCACCTGCAAGTTTTCGAGGTCAACGGCTTCTTGTCCAACAGGTTTGCAATACCCGACTCGCAGGCCAGATTGCCGGAAGGCTTCAACGAGTCCGAGGGTGCAGGTGGTTTTACCAACGTGTTGGTTGGTGGCAGCGACGTAAAGGCGTTTGTGCATTTTATTCGGTGGACGGATTACGTTGGACGGCAAGGCAATTCGTAACCTAAAGTCACTTAGGAACCGCTTGCCCGCCCATTTATGCCCAAAATTAGTTTTTTAAAAAAAATCAGACAGGGAACTTTTGTCAAAGCCAGTTGTTTTCACCGACGAATGAAATGCTCAAAAACCAAGCTCACCGACCATTTAGCCTGCCGTTTTAAGACTTCATCAAATTATCACCGATGTAAAAACTTTTTGGTAAAAAATGCCAACTTTGCTGCTGTCAAGCTAAGTTTTGATTTTTATAAAATGTTGAATTTCAGAAAATTACTGACGACCTTCATTTTTTTCTCACCAACCTGCTTTTACCCAAACCCTAACTTTATTTTACACCATGATTAAGAAAAAAGAAAAGAGAAATGAACGAAAGCTCACTGCTGCCGAGTTGCAGCGGGAATTGCTCAGGCTGTTCAAGGACAACCCCAAGAAACAGTTCAACCCCAAACAATTGGCCAATAAGCTCCGCATCAGCAATAGCAAAGATGCCCTCACCCACGCCCTCGGAAAACTGACCGAGGCAGGCTACATCGCTCCGGTGGGCGACTTTAGGTACAAATTGAAGCAAGCGCCAGCCACGTTTATGCGCAAAAAAACGCTGACTGGCTACGTTGACATGACCCGCAGTGGGGCAGCGTACATCGAAGTGGAGGGCCACGAAAACGATGTTTACGTAGCTGCCAAAAACCTTGGCCCAGCAATGCACGGCGACCTCGTGGAAATTTCCGTCTGGACGCCACGTGGCCGCAACAAGCCCGAAGGCGAAGTGACCAAAGTGCTGGAAAGAGCCAGCGAAATCTTTGTCGGCACGATTTGGATGAAAGGAAAAACTGCCGTCGTGGCGCCCTCCAACTTCCAAGTGCCCGTTGACATTCAAGTTGACCTCGCAGACACAAAAGGCGCTGAGGATGGTGACCGAGTCATCGTCAAAATCACGCAATGGCACAAGCACGCTAACCAACGACCGAAAGGCATTGTGACAACCGTTTTGGGTGCCGAAGGCAGCGATTTGGAAATGAAAGTCATCCTCATCAACAAGGGCTTCTCACTCGATTTTGAGGCCGAGGTGATTGCTGAATCTGAAGCTATTTCAGAAACTATTTCCGAAGCAGAAATCCAGCAGCGACGGGACTTTAGGAAGGTGTTGACCTTTACCATTGACCCCGAAGATGCCAAGGATTTCGACGATGCACTCAGCTATGAAGTGCTCGAAAATGGCAACATCGAAGTTGGCGTTCACATCGCTGATGTGACGCATTACGTGAAGCCCGGCACAGCCTTAGACAAGGAGGCATTCAAGCGCTCGACCTCGGTTTACCTCGTTGACCGGGTGCTTCCGATGCTGCCGGAACACCTCTCCAATAACCTCTGCTCGCTCCGTCCCCATGAAGAAAAGCTGACTTTTTCCGCCGTTTTTGAATTTGACAAAAACGACAAAGTCGTGAACCGCTGGTTCGGAAAAACCATCATTTTCTCAGACCGTCGCTTTTCTTACGAGCAGGCGCAACAGGGCTTGGAAACAGGCGAAGGCGACCATGCGGAGGAATTGCGTATCCTGAACCGCATCGCTCACAAGCTGCGAAAAGACCGTTTCAAAAATGGAGCGATTGATTTCGACACCGAAGAAGTGCGGTTCAAGTTGGATGCCGATGGCGTGCCGATAGAAGTGTACGTGAAGGAGCGTAAAGACGCCCACATGCTCATCGAGGATTTCATGCTATTGGCCAACAAAGAGGTTGCCATCTACATCAACAAAAAGGCGGAAACCCAAGCGGAAATACCTTACGTTTATCGCATCCACGATTACCCGAACGACGAAAAAGTGAGGGAACTGGCACTCTTTGCCAAGGAACTTGGGTTCCAAATGCGCATTAACACGCCGCAGGAAATCGCCACTTCGTTCAACCGTTTGGCCGATGAGGCCGACAAAAATGAGGCATTTAAGCTGCTGATGCCCATCGCCATCCGCACAATGGCCAAAGCCGAATATTCCACCGAAAACATTGGACACTACGGCCTTGCCTTCGATTTTTACTCGCATTTCACATCGCCCATCCGCCGCTACTCCGACGTGCTGGCGCACCGGGTTTTGTTTGAAAACTTGGGAGAAAGGACCGTTCGGTATGACAAAGGTAAATTGCAAGAGCAGTGCCGCCATATCTCGCTCATGGAGCGCAAAGCGATGGAGGCCGAACGGGAAAGCATCAAGTACAAGCAGGTCGAGTTCATGCAAAAACACGTTGGCGAAGTGTTTGACGGCTTTGTGTCTGGCATCATCGAACGGGGCATCTTCATCGAACTGGCCGATAGCAAATGCGAGGGCATGGTCAGCTTCGAAACACTCGACGAACCATTCGATGTGGGTGAGGGCCGCTTGTGGGCAAAGGGCCTGCGCTCAGGAAGAATGATCAAGATGGGGGATGCGGTGAAGGTGCGGATATTGGAGACGAACTTGCAAAGAAGGCAGATTGAGATGGAATTTGCGTAATCACCACAGCGAAAACAGCACCACCCCTACCACAATCACAATCACGATAATCAGCAAATACTGGAACATGCCCCATTGGCTGCGGTATTCGTTGTACATCAGTTCCACGCAATCCCTCCATTTCAGGCCACGCACGGCACCTTCGTAGCCCATGAAGAAATAACGCTTGCCTCGGTGCTGGTTGCCGTGCTTACGGAGGATGAAAAAGTATTGATTCAAGAAAGCCAGTTCAAAAAGCTCGCTGCGGCCAGGTGCCTTGTCGCCGCCTGTTTCGATAATCATTTTGTTGGTGCCGTCGAGCAGGCGCCAGCGGCCTTTGCTCACGTTGCCATCCACGGATTGGAGGTATTCGCCTCCGTCGTTGAAGAAGTGCAAAACCGTTTCCTGAAAGCCGGGGTCGTCCCGGATTTCGAGCCAAGGCTTGCCCCCAGGCATCACGTAAAATTTTTGCTCTCGCAAATCCTCGCCCAGATGCCCAATTTGCGGCAGAATCAGGTCAATGTAGTCATCGAGGGTTTCCTTTTCAGGAAGGTTCACCTCAAAGGTTTCTTCTATTTTATCGAAAGGACTGTCCACTTATTAGCGATTGAGGATTTACGATTTACGATTGGGAGGGTAGTGCTTTGACATTTCGACTTTGCAGTGCCCCCAATCGTAAATTGTTAATCATAATTCTTCAATTCAGCAAAGGTAGCGGTTTAGCATTTTTTGCTTCCCAATAATTTTACCGAGTGCTTACACGTACCGCTGCACGAAGCGCTACTTTTGCGACATGAAATCAACACCAGACATCCAACGCAGCAACTCGGAGGCGCTTTTTGCTACCGCAAAAACCTATTTTCCCGGCGGGGTAAACTCGCCCGTGCGGGCCTTTAAATCGGTAGGCGGCACACCACTTTTTATGAAAAAAGGCAAGGGTAGCCGCATCACCGACGAAGATGGCAACGAGTTCATTGATTTCTGCTGCTCTTGGGGGCCGCTGATTTTGGGTCATGCACATCCGGCTGTAAATCAGGCAATTGTGGAGACGGCGGCCAATGGCACGAGCTTCGGCGCACCTACCCGTTTGGAAAATGAACTGGCCGAAATCATTCTCAGCAACAACCGGTTCATCGAGAAAATACGCTTCGTGAGCAGCGGCACGGAGGCCGTCATGTCTGCTATCCGATTGGCGAGGGGCTACACGGGGCGCAGTAAAATCCTGAAATTTGAGGGCTGCTACCACGGCCATGTAGATGCCCTGCTGGTGAAGGCTGGCAGTGGACTCGTCACATTTGGGGAAAGCAGTTCGGCTGGTGTACCGGAAGCTTTTGCTGCGGAAACCATCGTTGTGCCGCTCAATGATTTGCCTGCGCTCGAAGCCGCTTTTCAATTGCACGGCAGCGACATCGCCTGTGTCATCATCGAGCCGATACCCGCCAACAACGGCCTCTTGCTGCAAGCCGAGGACTTCTTGCGCTCCCTTCGGGAAATTTGTTCCGAAAACGGCGCACTACTCATTTTCGATGAGGTGATTTCTGGTTTTCGGGTCGGCTTCGAGGGAGCTGCGGGGCTGTACGGCATTGCGCCAGACATCATTACTTACGGTAAAATCATCGGCGGTGGGATGCCCGTTGGGGCTTACGGGGCCAGCGCCAAAATCATGTCCACCGTGTCGCCGGAAGGCCCAGTTTATCAAGCGGGCACACTTTCCGGCAACCCCGTGGCAATGGCGGCAGGTAAAGCTGCTTGCATAGAACTGCTCAAACCAGGCTTTTACGAGTCGCTGAAAAACAAGACTGACCGATTTTTAATGAAAATTAGAACCCATTGTGAATCAAAGGGTTTTGCGGTCACGTTTCCGTCTGTTGGCTCTATTTTCTGGATTGCCTTTTCGAAAAACACCATCCGCAGCGCTGAAGAAATTGATGCCGGGAGCATGAACTATTTTAAAGTTTTGCACCACGAATTGCTCAAACGGGGCGTTTACTTGGGGCCATCAGGTTACGAAGTGGGCTTTGTTTCGTCCGAACATTCCGACGCTGACTTGGACTTTGCTGCGAAAATGATGTGCGAGGCGATGGATGTGGTGTTTGGAAACACGGATTAACACGGATGGGAAACGGATTTAAGTTGCAAAAATCAGTGCCCCATCCGTGTTAATCCGTGTTCAATCAATCCAAAAACTCAAGCCTGTGCGATTACTCCTCTGCCTGTTTTTCTTCATCCAAATCATTGCGCCAGCGACCGCCAAAAAGCGCTTCGAGTGGACGCCAGCACTGCGTACTGCTTATGACAAAACCCTGAGCCTACGCTTTGTGGAAGCTGAAGCTGACCTTACCACCATTCGCCAAAAAGACCCAGACAACTTGCTCATCCTGCACGTCGAAAACTACTTGGACTTCTTTCGGGTCTATATCAATGAGGAAATCACGGAATTCAAAAAACTGGAGAAAAACAAAGATATACGGCTGGAAATCATTGAAAAAGAGGGGGACAAGTCGTCTCCATACTATCTTTTTTTGCAGGCCGACATCCGGCTGCATTGGGCACTTGCGAGGTTAAAATTCGAAGAGTACAGCACTGCTTTTTTTGAGACAAATAAGGCATTCAAGTTGCTGACGGCCAATTCGGAGAAGTTTCCCAAGTTCATGCCCAACAAGAAGGATTTAGGCATCCTCCACGCCATTGTCGGGACGATACCGGACGGCTACAAATGGACGGTGAACTGGCTCAGCAGCATGGAAGGCTCCATGGAACAGGGTAGGGGGGAGTTGGAGGAAGTGCTGGCCTTCGCCCAAAAACAGGATTTCATTTACGAAGACGAGATTTACGTTTATTACGCCTACCTGCTGTTGCACCTCGCCAACGACAGTGAAGAAGCTTGGGCCGTCATCAACAAGGCCGACCTGAAACCTGCCGAAAACCCGCTCGCCTGCTTCGTGATGGCCAATCTCGCCATGCGCACCGACCGAGGCGACGATGCCATCGATATTTTGTTGAAAAGACCAACTGGCAAGCAGTTCCACGCATTTTATTACCTCGATTACATGCTTGGCTTGGTCAAGTTGCAGCGCTTGGACAAAGACGCCAATATCTATTTGCAGCGCTATGTGGACAATTATAAAGGCCGCAATTTCATCAAGGACAGTTATCAAAAACTCGCCTGGCATTCACTGTTGCAGGGGGATACTCACGGGTACACAAAGTTCATGAACCTTTGCAAATCAAAGGGTTATACCATCGTCGGTAGCGACAAAAGT
>CAYTZS010000096.1:15304-19565 GCA_964442355.1 uncultured Saprospiraceae bacterium
ATTCCAAAAAGCGTATGAACTCCTCAAGGTGAAAAAGCCTTCTGACTACCTTGCCGAAAAGAATCGCCTCGAATACCATTACCGCATGGGCCGCATCACGCACAAGCTGAATAAGTACAACGAAGCGTTGCAATTATATCAAACTACCATTGACAAGGGAGCTGACAGTCCCTACTATTTTGCATGTCGGGCGGCTTTGGAAAAAGGGCATATTCTGGAGGAATTGGGTCGAACCAAGCAAGCCAAGGAAGCCTTCAACCGATGCCTTAGCATGTCGCCCGAAGACCACAAAACGGGACTGCACCAACAAGCAAAAGCGGGGCTGCGGCGATTAAAATCTTGAAAAACTTTTTTCGACAGGAACAAAAAAGAATCAAATTGCGCTATATTTGCGCCCGCAATTGAAAAACGGCGAGGTAGCTCAGCTGGTCAGAGCGTGCGATTCATAATCGCAAGGTCGGGAGTTCAAGCCTCCCTCTCGCTACAAGAAAAAGCCCGCCACCGGAAACGGTGAGCGGGCTTTTTCTTGTGAAAGATGGGGTTTGAAGGTATTTCAGAACTGAGTTTAGGCTAAAACACCTTCAATCCACTACAAAGCTTCTTCTGGCATCTTGCCATTTTTCTTGTATGCCTCGTTTATCATTTCAAAAAACGCCTTGAGGCTGTTCGTATTGGGATATTTGGTTTCGATGACAAAATCGGCACCTTTGCCATTTACCTTGAAGTTCATTTGCTGGAAACTATTGCTTTCCGTGCCGCCAAGGTAGTCTTGCAGGGCATCAAAGTCGAACCAGCCAGCAAAGGTTTGGTTGTCGAAGTTCTTGAGTGCCTTTGCCGACTCGCCGCCAGTTTCGCCTGCTTTTATTTTATTCATCAAGTCGTCATCGGAGGAGAAAGTGAGCATTCCGTTTTTGAGCAAAATTTTGCCCATGCCGCTGTTCACGGTTATGTTGAAGTCTTCGTTACCGAGCGAAATGGCGGTAAAAACGTCTTTTTCTACCTCTTTGAGCTTCTTTTCTTTGACAGCCATTTGCAGCAATTCACGGACTTTGGCCTCGTTTTTCAAGCTGAGAGACACCACTATTTTGGCGTCTTCCAAGTTTTTACTGCCAAAACCAGCGACCATGATGTCGCCGCCAAGTGCGTCAATGATGTCTTTGCGCTTGATGCCAAGGTCGTTTAGCACGAAGTCAGCATAGTCCTTGCTCTGCGGGCGTTCGCTGAGGAATTTGTCCATGCCCATCACGTCAAGGGCCATCACGGTAGCAAATGTCAGCTGCTCATTTGGCAACACTTTGCTGAAATCGGCAGTAGCTTCTTTTTTGAAAAAACGCCCGATGAAACCCTCTCCAAGCTGCTTGTTGACAATGAAATCGGAGTGACCGACCATCTTGCCATTCTCAAAATCGGCGTAGCTGTGGATGTAATTGTCTTTCAGCGCCTCTGCCTTCACATCAATCATGTTGAGCGCTAAACCAGCGCCGCTGTTCTTGGCGAGTGGGTTTGTCGAGAGCCAACTGGTTATGTCGTGGTTGCTGGACAGTGCTTTTTGGAGGCTGTTGTCCTTCAACAGCGGGTTTTCGGTGTTCACTTTGAAGGCTGCGACGAAGCGCTCAACGAAAGCCTCGGATGGTTCGTTGGTGAAGGCAAAAATGGCCAGCGACTTGTTCCAGCCCATGAGCGAATTGCTGCCGCCATCAATCATCTTGATGTCGCCCTTCTCTGTCACTTCGTTTTCAGTGGCTTTCCACATTGACTCAAACGCTTTGGCGTCTTTGAGTGGGACGTAGAAAAAAGTCGTCATCTCCTCAGGGTTCTGTTCGTCGAAGGCCGTAGCAGAGTAAATTTTACCGTCGAGGTTGATGCCAGATGCTTCTGGGTCTAGCAGTACCTTGGCAATGTCTGGGTTTTTCTTTTGAGATTCAGCAACCATTCCTTTGTAAAAGTCCATCTGCTGAACCGCCTCGAAATCAGCTTTTTGCATCAATTTTTTCAAATCAATGGCTGTAATGCTGGTAGCGGTGGGTGGTACATGCGCCAAAGCGTCTTTTGGCATGGCAGCGTCTTTTTTGCAAGAAACAATCAGCAGAATGATGCTGACCAATAGGTAGGTTGAAAACGATTTGATAAAATTCATTTGGAAATGATTTTGTGAAAAATGAATGACCAAGATTATGCCTCTAAACGAACGGCAGGCATTTTACTTGGATAAAACGCAGAATTAATTCGACGGTACATCCTCTTTTGCACAAATCTGTGATTTTTCTCCAACGATAATTCATAAACAACTGCTACCGCTCTTGCACGCATTGCTATCTTTGCGGCCTCGTTACAGATACTGCCATTTTCATGCGAATCACTGAACTGGAAATCACGGACAAAACCGCTGCCAAGCTGGGCCTCACCGCCGCAGAGTTTGAAAAAATCAAGGAGGTTTTAGGCCGGACTCCCAACTTCGTGGAGCTTAGCATTTACTCCGTTATGTGGTCGGAGCACTGCTCCTACAAGAACTCCATCAAATGGCTAAAAACACTGCCCCGTGAAGGCAAGCGCCTACTCGTGGGTGCAGGTGTAGAGAATGCTGGCCTTGTTGACATCGGTGACGGCATTGCCTGTGCATTTAAAATTGAGTCGCACAACCACCCAAGTGCCATCGAACCGTACCAAGGAGCTGCCACGGGTGTCGGAGGCATTCACCGTGACATCTTCACGATGGGGGCTCGTCCAATCGCTGCGCTCAACTCCCTTCGCTTTGGCAATCCCGATAGCAAGCACATGAAGGGCCTCGTAAAAGGCGTTGTGAAAGGCATTGGCGACTACGGCAACAGTTTCGGTGTCCCAACGGTCGCTGGCGAAGTATTTTTTGACAATTGCTACAATCAAAACATCTTGGTGAATGCTATGTCAGTGGGCATTGTGCGGGTTGGCGAAACGGTTTCCGCAGTTGCTGATGGGCCTGGAAACCCCGTCTTCATCGTTGGCTCACGCACGGGCAAGGACGGCATTCACGGCGCAACGTTTGCGTCAGCCGACTTGCACGAAGAAAGCCAAGAGGACTTGCATGCTGTACAAGTTGGCGATCCATTCCAAGAAAAATTGCTGCTTGAAGCCAGCCTTGAGGCCATCAAAACAGGAGCCGTGGTAGGTATGCAGGACATGGGCGCAGCGGGCATCACTTGCCCCACTTCTGAGATGAGCGCCAAGTCCGAAACAGGCATGCGCATTGATTTGAGCAAGGTGCCCACCCGCCAAGCGAACATGCACGCTTGGGAAATCCTACTTTCAGAAAGCCAGGAGCGGATGCTCATCGTAGGCCATGCTGGTCAGGAGAAGCAACTGTACGATGTTTTTGAAAAATGGGACTTGGAGTGTGTGCAAATCGGTGAAGTGACCAATACTGGTTTGCTCGAATATTATTACGAGGGTGAAAAGGTGGCGGAAGTGCCTGCCCATTCACTGGTGCTGGGTGGCGGTGCACCCGTTTATGACCGGGAATATACCAAACCAGCTTATTTGTCGGAGGTGAGCAAGTTCCGTTTGAACAAAGTTGAACCACCCAAAGACTTCAAGGCTGCCGCAAAAAGGCTTTTTTCTTTACCAAATCTCGTGTCCAAACGTTGGGTGTACGAACAGTACGACAGCATGGTGCGCACCGACAATTTAAGCACCAATGCCCCTTCTGATGCAGCTGTTGTGCGCATTAAGGGCTCACAAAAGTCACTGGTGGTGACGGTGGACTGCAATTCCGCTTATGTTCATGCAGACCCATACACGGGGGCCATGATTGCCGTTGCAGAGGCTGCACGAAATATCACCTGCACAGGTGGCGAGCCAGTTGCCATCACCAATTGCCTCAACTTTGGCAATCCGTACAACCCAGAGGTTTATTACCAGTTTGTCAACGCCATCAAAGGGATGGGCGATGCATGCCGTAAGTTCAACACACCTGTGACTGGCGGTAACGTCAGCTTTTACAACCAAAGCCAAGTTGGTGACAAGACGGAACCAGTATTCCCGACACCTATCATCGGCATGTTGGGCATCTTGGAAGACCCTACGCTCCAGATGACACTTGGGTTCAAACGTGAGGGCGATGTCATCTATATGCTCGGCAATATTCATAACGACTTGGGGAGCTCCGAATACCTCCGCAATGTGTTGGGCGTTCAGTACTCACCAGCTCCCGCCTTTGATTTGCACGAGGAGTTTGAAATGCAACAGTTGGTTCGTCAGTTAATCCGCAAAAAATGGCTTGCTTCTG
>CAYTZS010000097.1:0-19521 GCA_964442355.1 uncultured Saprospiraceae bacterium
GGTTGTTGTCGTTGTTCCGAAAAATCAGCCAGACGCTGTCGCCAGAAACAACCATGTCGGAAGGGCAGCACTCACAAACATATTCCCCATTCGCAGGCTCGCTGCCCACCACGGGCGGCAAGAAGGTCGCCCCGCCATCCTCCGAGCGCAAAACGATGTAACGTGCCTCCGTTTCGGTCGCCAGTTCCCGGATGACGCTAACGATGGGATTGCCTTGCCCGTCGGTGGTGACGGTGGCCAACGTCGTCCAATCGCCAGCTGGCGGGTCAAAAACGTTGACTGGCGGTAAAAAGGTCTGGCCACCATCCTCGGAGCGAAGGAGGTGGATGCCTGAGTTGAAGTTTTCAAAAATGATGAAAACCTTGTCGTCAAATGCGGCCAAACCCAAGCCGCCAAAACCGTAAATATCAGGCACTATACCGCCCGTGCTCAGCTGGACAGGCGTTTCAAAACTATCGCCAACCTTGCGGGAAAAGTAGATTTTGGGGCTGCCACTGGATTTGCCCCAGACTGCAACCAATTCCCCATTTGACAGCCTTGCCAGTTTCGGGCTGGAAGCGCCAAAAGTCGTTGTGGAAACTTGGATTGGCTCCGACCAGACAATGTCGGTTTGTGAAAACAACGGCGTGAAGAACAGCGCCAGCAATATTGCGACCGCTAATGTTTTGGGAGTGAAGCGAGTTGTTTTTGGCAGCATTTCGAATGATGTTTTGAGCAAAATCATTCATAAAGGTACTCAAAGCACCCAATATCCGGCATCGCTGCATCACGCTCCGTTCCAATCAAATCGAACAGGATGCCAGGCACTGGCACGGCCATTTTCTCCGCCACCGACAAGGTGTCGAGCCGATAGTCATCCTCGCCAGTGTCTGCGAAAAGGGCGTCTTGCGAGGTAGGCGTCAGGCATGCGTTGCAATGGTCGAAGAAGTCGGGGAAACCCGTCATTTCGTCCAGCAGCTCGTCCACCCGCACGATGCAGTGGTCAAGTTCGTAGCGCATGGTGAAAAAATCCTGGCCTTGGTTGCCTGTGAAGTCGGAGATGGTGATTTCGTCCCGTTTGCTGCCGTAGATGATGCAGTTGGTGAATGCTGCGTCGAGCGGGTTGATGTACACATTGGTGCAAAGTTCGTCGGAGCAGATGCCGTTGCCCATGTTCACGGCAGATGCGTCGGTGCCATAGTTGGCGAGGGTGCAATAGGTGAAGTCGTATTCGCCTCCGTAGGCAAGCTGCACGGCGTGGGTGCCGTTGTTGTAAAACAGGCAGTTTTCCGCTTGCACCTCAGCGTGAATGGCAAACAACCCGACGCCGGAAGTATTGTAAATCTGCACGTTTTTCATCGAAAGCTCTGCCGATGAATCCACGTAGATGCCAAACAGCGAATTTTTGATAGTGGCATGTTCGATGACGTGGCCTTTTGTGCCCGCCCCGAAGATGATGCCCGTCCATTGGCCGCTGGCATCATCGAAGTCCTCCTCCAATCGGTCACCCTCAATGATGACGGGGTTTTCGACAGTGCCCTGCACGTTGAGCCGACCATTTCCCAAGAAGAAAAGCCTACCAGAGTTGTAGATGATGTTCTCGCCGCTGAGGTCCTCCACCCTCGAAAGGCCGCCGTGTACGTGAATCCTTGCCCCGGCGGGAATGGTCAGGGTGCAGTTGTCAAAAGCCACAATGCCATAAATGACGTAGGGTTTGGGGTCGTCCCAAATGACCTCGTTGCCACCGCAGGAGTACAACGTGATGCTGTCCTTCGACCAGCGATTGGGGATGTAGTTGGCATTTTGGCCCCAAGCTTCCAGCGTCACCCACTGGTCGTTGCCGTTCGTTTCAAAGCGGATGGAATCGTACACAAAATAGGGGCTGCTCGACAGCGGGTCGTCGGGGTTGATTTTTACTTCCACGAAGACATAAATCGAATCTTTTGGGTAAACTACGACGTCTTCATGCGAATCGCCGGGTATGCCGTCCACGTTGAGGTTGAACTTAGATTGTTGATTGCCAGCAAGTTGTATCTTCGAAATACGGATGCTTTCGTTGTGCGGGTTGTAAACCTTGAAGGAACGAGTGTCTGACCCCAGCTCGGTGAAAACGGTGTCGAAACGCAGCGTGTCCACCGAAAATTCGAGCTTGTCGCCGCCATCTGTGGTGAATTTTTCCTCCTTGTTGCAGGCGGTCAGAAAAAGCAGGGCGACGGGAAATGCAAGTAGCAGGTATTTCATTAATTGTGAACTATGAACGGTGAATGGTGAACGGAGCGACAATTTTAACGATGAAACGAAGATTTTGATTTGCAAAGATGAAAACTGTTCACACCTATCCCACAGCTCACCTTTCACCATTCACATTTCACCGTACAAAACGGTCATCCGTCAGTGCCTCCAAAAACGCCTTCAGGTCCGATTTTTCGGCAGCTGTCAGGTTCAGCGGCTTTGCCAGCGTTGTATCCCGGTTGATGGCATCGGGCACCACCTTGGCGGGGTCGTTGTAAAACTCGATAACTTCGTCAAGGGTACGGAACATGCCGTTGTGCATGTACGGGGCAGTGACCGCCACGTTGCGGAGGCCCGGCACTTTGAAGCTGCCTAGGTCGGCAGGATTGCGGGTGATGGCGAAACGGCCCACGTCGTTCAAATTTTTGCCGTTGTAAAGTCCCACGTTTTTGAACTCGTCGGCAGTGAAATCAGGCGTGAAATGGCAATCGAAGCACTTGCCTTTCTCCAAAAAAATCTCCCGCCCACGTGCAGCGGCTTCGCTCATGCCGCCCGGCTCCTCGAACATCCAGCGGTCGTAGGGCGTAGCGGCGGTTTCGAGGGTGCGCACGAAATCGGCCAGTGCTTTGGCGAGGTCTTCGGCATTTGCCTTGCGGCCAAAAATCCGTTTGAACGCAGGCCCGTAAACAGCGTGTCGGCGCAGTCGTTGCTCCACTTTTGCCAACGTTAAGCGCATTTCCACGGTATCTTGGATGGGCATCAGCACTTGGTCTTCGAGCGACACCACACGCCCGTCGAAGAAGAAATGCGAGCGATTGGCCATGTTGGTGATGCCCGGTGCATTGCGTTTGCCCAACCGCCCCCCTACCCCACGGCTCACCCGTGCCGTGTCAGCGAAGGCAAATTCGGGGAGGTGGCAGGACTGGCAACTAATGGTACTGTCGAGCGAAAGGATGGGGTCGGAAAATAGACGCTCGCCCAACTCGGTCGCATCCTTCGGCTCGGTGCCGGAAAAAGCCAGCAGCAGGGCAGCAGCGAAGGTCACGGGCAGCAAAAAATGAATCTTTTTCATTGAAAATAGCAGGTTGGCGGGTCGGTCACAAAGGTTTTGAGGCGGCAAAGTTCTGGTTTGTTTTTGGGAGGGGCAAGCTAAAATATCGTTAAAAAAGCAATCAGATTGAGCAGTATGCGAGTCGCCAATTTTAGGTACAGTCTTTGTCTTGTTAACCACCTAACCCATTCACTTTCCATTTTTCTCTCCGCAGAAGACAACCACAAGCTGGCAAACACACCATTTTATTTTTTCATCACGTACCCTGCCCCCTCCAAACGTCAATCGTAGATGATTGTTATTCAATCATTTACGACCAGTAGCATCTCTCGCTTAACTGCTTGGACTGCCGGACAATGACGTTCAACAAAGCTAGTCCCATGAAAGTCCACACCTTACTCACAGCTTGTCTGCTTGCATTTTCTTGCTGCTTGACGGGCACAAACGCCACCAATCCAGCCACCATTTCCGGTGTTAAGTTGAACATCAAAATGTACCTGCAAGGTGCACTGCTCGGCGTGAAGCAGCCTTCCAACCTCATGCGTGACGACCTTCGGGCTGCCAGCCTGATTCCACTGCAAGAACCATATTCGGCCCTCAGCAATTACAGCCATTTTGGTGAGCTGGGCGGCACTGAGCTGATTCAGCATGCAGATGTGCTCAAAACCACTGGTACTGATGCCATCGTGGACTGGGTTTTTGTGGAACTGCGCCACCCGGAGCTTCAAAAAATCGTGCTGTCCACTCGCTCGGCACTGCTCCAGCGTGATGGGGACGTGGTGGACGTGGACGGGGTTTCTCCACTTCATTTTTTGGGCGTTGAGCCGGGCAGCTACCTGGTGGCTGTGCGTCACAGGAACCACCTCGGCGTCATGGCTTCTACGGCTTACGAACTGACAGAGGCTCCGCAACTCGTGGACTTCACCGACCCCAAGGCGATTTTTTTTGGCAACCACACTATGATTCAAATGATGGACAAAATGGCGCTGTTTGCTGGAGACACCAACCGGGATGGCGAGGTAAACATCGAAGGTGCTGAAAACGACAAGGACCGCCTGTTTTTTCACATCCTCCTGTCGCCCGAAAACGTGGACGCCAACAAGAATTTTATCTTGCATGGCTACAGCGAATACGACGTCAACATGGATGGACAGATAAAGTACCAAGGCCCAGTATCCGACGGCTCATTCCTTACTTTCGACATTGTTTTGCTCTGGCGCCACAACTGTGCACAAGTGGATAAGAACTGCCGATTGGTGGAACACCTGCCGTAGTTAGAAAAACTTGCAGCCGCAACCACACCTGATGTGGTTGCGGCTGTATTTTTTCACAGAATCACAAGCCTACCCACGCCCGTTTTCCCCGCCTTTTTTACGCTTAAAAAATAAACACCGGAAGGTAACCCATCCACTGCAAGCGATTGATTTACAACGCCTTGCGAAATCAATTCGCCTCCATCATCCACCAGTTGCCAAGAGCCTCCATGCCATGTTTCCGGCAGGTGCAGGACAGCTGCCTTGCTCATTGGATTTGGGTAAATGGAAAGCTCTTCCACTGCTGGTATTGTGCTTTTGATGCCTGTTGCCAGCGCCAAAAAATCATGAATGAGAATGGCGTCGTTGTGTGTGGGGTTCGCTGTTTTGCCAGTGATGAGCAGACCGCCGGACAGGGCGGGCTTCACGTCGTAGGCGATGTCGAGGCCGGGGCCGCCGAAGTATTTGCGCTCCACCTCGGTTCCAAGCGAATCCACCGAAATGGCAACGATATCGGTGTTGGCGGCGGCTTCGTTGTAGCTGTACCCTGTGATGACGAAACTGCCCGTATTGACCTGACAGAGGTCAAATCCAGCGTCAGAGGCATCGGTGGAAGGCACGTAGGTAGTCCAGAGCACTTCGGCCTGTGGGGTTAGTTTTGTCCAGAAAATATCGAAAGCGGGGCTGGTCGAGGTGGCCATTTCGCCCACGACGAGAATGTGCCCATCGTCGGTGATGGTGAGGTTCTTGGAGCCGCCGTTGAATGGTGACTGGATGACGGTCTCGTGCAGGATGTCGCCCCGGTTATTGAGCACCATCACGAAAGCGTTGTAGGTGACGGAATCAACCCGGCGGTCGCCGCAGACGACGTAGTTGCCGTCGGGCAACTGCTCCACGGCCATGCCGATGTCGTTGACGGGCACCCCGATTGCCTTATCCCAGCTGTCGAATAGCAAATCGCCGAAGTGGTAAACGAAGATGTCGTTCCCTACCCCCGTCTCGGATGTAATGAACCCGCAGGCGATGTAGCCTAGCTCCGTTGCGGCGATGCTCTGGAACTGTTCTGCTTTTGTTGGCTCACCCAAAAGATTGAATCCCAGCGAGTTACCATCGGTATCTACCTTCAACACGAAGGCGTTTTTGTCCAACCCGTTCACGACGTTGCTCTCGCCAGCGATGACGAACTTGTCGTCTTTGAAGATGAAGTCGTAGGCAAATTCACTCTGGCCGTTGTCATAGGATTTTGCCCAAACGATCTCGCCAGCTGGGCTGACCTTCACCAACAGCACGTCCTGCCCCGTGGTGGTATCCGATTGGATATTGCCGAGCATAAAAACATGGCCATCGGGCATTTGAAGCGCAGCAGTGCCCACTTCTTGGCTGTTTTCAGCACCATAAACCAATTCAAATGGCGTGGATTGCGCAGCAAGTTGTAGCACAAACAACAGGGCAAGGAAAGACAGCGTCAGGATGTTTTTCATGATGAATGGAATTTTTTAAAGTGCTGCAAGTTAGGCCCAAAAGGGCAAACAGCATTTGTAAATCATAAAATAGCAGCTGTGCTGGCAGGGCCCATTCAAAAATTTTTAACAGCCTTTTTTCAAAAAAAATGAAGTAATTCGTGGCTCAAAAATTACTTCACCAATCAAAAAATTACGGTTATGAACCACTCACGTAGAAAATTCTTCCAGTACGCAGGAGCTGCCGCCGCGGGTGCCCTCATCCTCCCCAATTGGGGCTGCAAATCGGAGAGCACAGACGCAGCAGCAGCGGGCGATACAGCAGCTGCCACACCACCAGCCAGTGCTGGCAGCATTTCCCAGTTCGGCATCCAACTCTGGAGTGTCCGGGATGACATGGCCAAAGACGCAAAAGGAACGCTGAAACAGCTCGCAGCCGCTGGCTACAAGCAAATCGAGAGCTTCGAAGGCGACCAAGGAATGTTTTGGGGAATGTCCAACACGGATTTCAAAAAGTACATGGACGAATTGGGCTTGAACATCGTCTCCAGCCACTGCGACACAAAAAAGGATTTTCAAATGAAGGCCGAACAGGCCGCCAGCATCGGCATCAAGTACCTCATCACGCCGTGGATTGGCCCGCAAAAGAAGATGGACGATTGGAAAAAAATCGTGGAAGACTTCAACAAAAACGGAGAAATCTGCAAGAAGGCGGGCATCAGGTACGCCTACCACAACCACGCCTATTCCTTCCAACCCCTTGAAGGGCAATTGCCACAGGACTACATGTTGGCCAACACCGACCCAGGACTTGTGGACTTCGAATTGGACATCTACTGGGTGGTGACGGGTGGCAAAGACCCAATCGAGTACTTCCAAAAGTACCCGAACCGCTTCCGCCTCTGCCATGTGAAAGACCGCAGCAAAACCTTGCCAGCAACAGAAGAAAATGCCTCCTGCGACCTCGGCACGGGCAGCATTGACTACTCCAAAGTTTTGAAGGTGGCAAAAGACAACGGCATGGAATACTTCATCGTGGAGCAGGAGCGCTGGGACAACTCAACGCCAATGCAAAGTGCTGCCGCTGACGCCGCTTACATGAGCAAGTTGGTTTTTTCTTGAAAAGAAACCATAGACTTTAGACATCAGACCATAGACTTTGGGCGGTAAAAAGACAATATCCTCTGCTAAAATTCTAAGGTCTGATGTCTATCCTCTAATGTCTCTTCAAAGTAAAAACCCTAGATACATTGAAGCCGAAATGTACACCGCCATTGGCCCAGTCGCCAATATTTTCGGTGACGAAACCCTTCTCAATCATGGAAGTAGAGTTGGTGAAATGCAGCTGGAAGACGTGGCCGCCGGTCTCGATGTCGAAGCCAATGGACAGCGAGTTGCGGTAGCCATCGGCCAGTTGGTCTGGCAACACGTAAATGTACTCGGCGTTGATGGCTAACCGCTTGGTGAGCTTCTGCCGAACGGCCACTCCAAGCGCCAGCACGTCGTTGCTTTCGGATTTGGTGCGCACGAGGTTGCGGTGAACGAGCGTGGGGGAAAGTTGGAGCGAAAACGCCTCCCCAAACTTGCGCCCAACGATGAGTTGGTAGGTGTAGTACAACCGAGAGGTGAAGTAATTCTTCCGGTCGGGGTTGGCCCAAGGCACAGTCTTGATGGCCACACTGGCAAACAATGCAGCCGTCACGGGCATCACCTTTGCCCCGCTGCTTTGCCGCAGGAATTTGTATTTCAAAAATCCGTCGTAGGTTTTCTCATGGCTGCTGCGGCCAAAGCCTGCGGTTATGCGGTTGGAGATACCGTAATCTGCACCGATGCGGATGCTGGCAGCATCAAGGCCGAACAGCTCGGAAATGCCGCCGTTCACAAATCCAAACCGATGTGAAATCTTCACGTCGAGCACGCCGCCCGATGTGCTTTCAATGGAGTGCAGGTTGATGACACGGTTGGTTTTGAAGGCCGCCGTGGCATATTCGATGACAGGTTCGTCATCGTCGCCGAGTAGTGAGAGCAGGTCGTCCTGCGCACTCAGGTTCAACAGGCCAAACAGCAGCATCAAGATGGTATAGCAGGATTTTTTCATCGAAAGTCAAATTCTTGAGGGCTTGGTCAGCCCCTTTAATTGTTGTCAAAATCGAAGTTCCGCCTTGATTTCGGTGCAAAAAAGACCCACGCTGGCAGTAGTCAGCAGCATTTTTGCAAAAAAAATCAGGAAAACCGTCGCCAACCGAAAGCTACTTCTCCACGCAGCGCACCAGCACCACATCCATCAACATACCCGAACAGGTACACTTGAAGGTGACTTGATCGCCCGTTTTGTAGTCCGTGCGCTTGTTGTCGGGATCCATTTCGCAGGTGACCCCAGCCATTGAATCGCCCGCATCGAGGCTGACAACGAGCTTGCCCTCTGACTGCTGGGCGTCCCGCACGGCTCCCGTGACCTCCACGACTTTGTCGTTGTACTTTGCGTTGGCCTCCTCCTCGTTCGTTTGGAATGCGGTCAGCAGCTCGTTGGCTGAGATGGTCACGTCGGACTTTGCCTCAGCGTTGCTTTCCACCCCCCGGTTGAACTCCAAGTAGCCGTAGATGGCGGCACCAAGTACCAGTATCACGGTGATGATGAGAATTTTTTTCATAGAAAGGTATTGATGATTGTTCAGATGGTTTGGCTTTTGGAGCCAATGCAACCTACTGTGGTGCACCTGCCGCTACCCAAGCCTCGATTTTTTCGATGTCGCAATCCACCAGCTTTGCTTGGCCTTTCGGCATTGGCGAAAAGCCGGGGCTGTGTTTGATAGCACCGAGCAACTTCCCATTGTCCACGTAGCTTTTGAGCTTGGCATACCCCTCCAGCGTGTGGTTGCCCGAATTGGTGGCCGCATCGTGGCAGGAGTAGCACTTTGCCCGAATCAATGGCTCTACTACGCCGCTGTAAGTTACGCCATCCGTGCTGCATTCCAGTGTAGGGTACAGTTCTTCTTCCACGTCGTAGTAGCAAGAACCGAAAAGAAAAGTGGTCGCCAACAAGCTGATTATCAAATAATTCTTCATGGATTAATTTTGAGCAGTTTCAAGGAATCGGTTTCAATTCTGGGGGGCACCTGCGGTTATCCAAGCATTGAATTTTGAAATGGTGCAATCGTCGAGTTTGTTGCCGCCCTGCGGCATTTTTTGATAGCCCGTTGCCCACGAGATGGCACCGTACAATTTGCCATTCAGCGCCACTGCTTTCACCCCGTTGTATGTGCTCAAGTCGATGCCGCCGGACGGACTTCCGCCACTGTGGCAGCCCTTGCAGTAGGTGCTGACGACTGGCTGAAGGTCTTGTGAGAAGCTGACCGAGGCCGTGTCGCACCCCCCGGCGTTGGCATCGCAGGTCAGGTCTTGTGCCCCTTGCGAAATCCAATTGGCGATGACTTGGATTTGGTCCTGGCTCAGGGCAGCATTGGGTGCCGGAGGCATTCGGTCATCGAGGTCGCTTTCTGTGATGACCTCGTAAAGCTTACTGTCGCCAAGGTCAAAAGGCTTGACTTCTGCCGTTTGCATCACATTTTGATAGTTGTCCAATATGACACCGTCCTGGTGGGAAGCGGCGTTGTGACAGCCAGCCATGGCACAGTTAGAAACCAAAATCGGCAGCACTTGCGTCTCAAAATACACCACATCAGGGTCGCAGGGGGTACCGTTTGGGGTGGTATCAACTGGATTCATTGTGTCAATCGGCATTGTGTCAATCGGCGAAACGCCATCGTCATCAATCAAAGTGGCATGTTTGCACGAAGTACCCAAAGTAGCCATGAAGGCCATGAAGTATCCAATCGTTGACAAAATCAGTAATTTTCGCATCGAGATTTTCGGTTTGAGGCTCAAATTTAGGCTGACAAAGCCGCCAACGTGCAACATTGGGGCTGAACGGGAACATTTGAACACCGAACTAGCCACTCAAGGCAAAGGGCAAATCAAGCACATGCAAGGATTTTTTTCAGAAAAATGCCTACCCCGATGGAGTATCTGCGTACTGCTTCCGCTGCTGGTTGGCATGTTGATTTACCGTTTCTTTCGGGCAAAAAAGCCTGCATTTTTCGGAAGGGAACCAGCCATCCATTTGCCAACATTTGGCTTTTTGCTCCAATCGTTGCCCAGCCTACTCTGGTCATTTGCACTGACATCGGCACTGCTATTGACCTGGCAGCCAGCCACTTATGCTGAAAGAAAATGGGTACTGGTAGTCGCTGTGGCAACGTCAGTGTTTTTTGAAGCAGCACAGGCCGCAGACCTCATCGTAGGAACGTTTGACTGGTGGGACATTGCATTTTCCGTTGTTGGATGCTCAGCTTCTTCGTTCATTTTGAAAAAAATCAGCCATGCCAACCAAGCTTAAAACACTCCGTGCTGCATTCGTTCTCTCGTTTTTCCTGCTCATCGGGTGGGCAACATCCTACGAGGACGACTACTTTGACATGTACTTTGAGGCGCAAATCACAAACACTTCCGACAGTTGCGATATTTTGGACCTGCGGTATATCTACCGTGTTCGGCGAGATAATTTTGACACGGTGGACGTGGCTCCCGGCTACAACGTTGTTCCAAGTGAAATTTACTATGATTTCAGGGAGCGAATAAACGTCAGGCAGCTTTTGTACACCTGCGCTTGCCCCAATGACACGCTTTCCCAAAAAGTGGACGTGGCGCTCGATTCAACCTATATTTTGAAAATAGAATTGGACTGCGACTAAGGCTTACTCCATCGGCTTCAAATCAGGGGCAACATAACCCAGACGTGCCTCCACCGACATCATCTTTTCTTTCGAATAAAATTCCGACCAGAGATTGCGGTCGGACAGTGTTTCATCAAAAACGAGGTCGTCGAGCGATTCTTGGTTCCAGTAGAGGCGACCATCGTCATCCCCAAGCATCTCCCGAATTGCCCAAAGCCAAAACACCGTGAGGGTCTCGTGGTAGCCGTTGTTGTCGTCGTTCACACCACCGACCGACTCGTTGAAGCGACGGATTCGAGTGCGCATTTCGTCAAGGGCTTTGTCACCAAACTTGGCCAGCATCCACAAACCACCGATGAGGTGGGCTTCGTGTGTCCACTCCTCCTTGGGCAAGGTGCAGTCGTTGAAGCCTTTGAGCAGGTTTTCGGCATCACTGAGGGCGAAAAGAAAATCTTGTTGTTTTGACATGAAAGAAAAGCGTCTTTTTAAGCACTAATGTCTTTTGCTACCTTGCTCATCCCGGCATCAAAGTTTTCGCCGGAAATGTCAACATTGAGCCTTGCCCTCAGGTTGGCAACGATTTCGGGCAGGTCATTCAGCAGGTTCTTGTTGCGGGTGCGCTCGCTCTGTAAATCCTCGATTCCACGGTCTTTTTCCAATCGAGCCATTATCAACTCTTTAAGTTCCGCCATCCGTTCTTCGATGGTGGTAAATGCGGTATCCACAAACTTACGGTCATAAAAAGCCCCCTCAACGACGACGGAGATGAATTTTTTACCTGCAATTTTCTCCCCGACCAGCGTGTTCATCGTCTCCATCCCCACCCAAGCGGAGAGCAAGCTGTTGGTGGAAACGAGCGAGAGTGTCACGTCAGACTCCCGGATGCACTTGTTGATGAAATCGGCGATGTCTTCGCCTGCTGCCATGGCCTCCGAGTCAATCGTGACCTTGATGCCATGCCCTTCCAAATAAGATTTCACCTGACCGGCAACGGCTTTGTCCTTGTGGTTGTAGGACAGAAAAACGGTTCGTTGCTTACCACCACTGGGTGTATTTGCGACAGCACCAACCGAACTAGCCCCACTTGTCGCTGGTGCGGCGTCGGGCATTTTTTTGGCTATGTCAAGCAAGCTATTCAGGATTTGGTTTTGCGTCAACGTTGCATAATCCTTGGAAATCAGGTTGTTCGTGATGTCCTTTTGCAGGCGGTTCCACTGCCCAGCAAGGTTGAGGATGGTGTTGTCATTGGGCAAAGCTGCCCGCATAGCTTTGATGGCTTGACCTACTTCGCCTTCAATCAGAAGGTCAATAATTTCATGTTTTGTCATTACGAATTTTCAGGTTGAAATGGTGAAGTGTCAAATGTATAAATGAAAATTGAATTTTCGTAGCCATCAAAAAAAGACCCCTCCTGCTATGTTGCAGGAAGGGTCTGTGCTATCTGTTAATTTCTTAGAAATCAATCTTCGTAAGTCTCGAACTCCTCTTCTTCCTCCATCAGCGCACGGCGCTCTTTGAAGGATTTGTGCGATTCCATGCTCGTCACGAAGAGGTCGTCGAACTTGCGCATGCCCGTACCAGCAGGTATCCGCTTGCCCACGATTACGTTCTCCTTCAAGCCGTACAGCAAGTCTGGCTTGGCTTCGATGGCGGCGGTGCTGAGCACTTTGGTCGTCTCCTGGAACGAAGCTGCTGAAATCCAGCTCTCCGTACCCAAAGACGAACGGGTGATACCTTGCAACATCGAGCTGGACGTGGCGGCAACTGCGTCACGGTACTGAACGAGCTTGCGGTCGTTGCGCTTGAGGTAGGAGTTTTCCTCCCGGATTTGGCGCAAGTTCACCAACTGGCCTGCCTTCAAGCGGTTGCTCTCGCCAGGTTCGGTGATGACTTTCTTGTCGTAAATCCAGTCGTTTTGCTCCAAGAATTCCCATTTCTCAACGGCCTCACCTTCGAGGAAGGTAGTATCTCCTGGGTCAACGATGGTCACACGACGCATCATCTGACGAACGATTACCTCGATGTGCTTGTCGTTGATGGCGATACCCTGTGAGCGGTAAACTTCTTGAACCCCGTTCACGAGGTAGGATTGTACCGCAAATGGGCCTTTGATGGCAAGGATGTCTTTCGGTGAAGTAGTACCATCGGAAAGCGAAGTGCCTGCCCGCACGAAGTCGCCTTCTTGCACGAGTACGTGCTTCGAAAGCGGAATCAAATAGCGGTGGATCTGGCCGTCTTTTGATTTCACCGTGACCTCTTGGTTGCCACGCTTGATTTTGCCGAAAAGCACCTCGCCGTCAATCTCGGAAACGACCGCTGGGTTGGATGGGTTACGAGCCTCGAAAAGCTCGGTTACCCTCGGAAGACCACCCGTGATATCCTGGATTTTGCCAAGTTTACGTGGAATCTTCACGATTTTCTGACCAGCGACCACCTCTTGATTGTCTTCGATGGAGATGTATGCGCCCACAGGCAAGCTGTATCGGCGCAGTTCTTCCCCATCAGGGCTGACGATGGAAATGCTCGGTATTTTCTTCTTGTTTTTGCTCTCGATGATGACCTTCTCAGCGTAACCCGTTTGGTCGTCACGCTCCATACGGAAGGTAACGCCTTCTTCAATGGAATCGAACTGTGCGATACCCTTGAACTCGGATACAATCACGGCGTTGAATGGGTCCCACTCGCACATCGGGTCGCCTTTTGACACCATTTGGCCATCCTTCACGTGCAGCGTGGCACCGTAAGGAATGTGGTGGGTAGAGAACTGGCGCTTGCCTTCTTCGTCCGTGATACGGATTTCACCCGTACGGGAAAGTACCACGTCCACCATGTTGCCATCAGCGTCTTTGTAGGTTGTGCTACGGATGGCGTCGAACTCGATTTTACCGTCAAACTTGGCGGTGATTTCACTCTCCGACTTGGTCACAGATGCAATACCACCCACGTGGAAGGTACGCAGTGTCAGCTGTGTACCCGGCTCACCGATGGACTGTGCAGCAATGATACCCACGGCGTCCCCACGCTCGGTCACACGACCCGTTGCGAGGTTTTTGCCGTAGCACTTCGTGCAAACACCACGCTTGGTCTCGCAAGTGAGCACAGAACGGATGGTCACTTCTTCAATGCCAGCGTCTTCGATGTATTTTGAGTGGTTGTCGGTAATGTACTCGCCTGCTTTAAGGATAAGTTCATCCGTCACTGGGTGGTAAATATCATGCAAAGTGAAGCGGCCGACAATCCTGTTGGACAGCGGGTCAATGACCTTTTCGTTGTCCTTGAGGGCTTGCGTCGCAATACCACGCAGTGTGTCGCAATCTTCTTCGATGATAACCACGTCCTGTGATACGTCCACGAGACGACGAGTCAAGTAACCTGCGTCTGCCGTTTTCAAGGCCGTATCCGCAAGACCCTTGCGGGCACCGTGCGTAGAGATGAAGTATTCCAATACGGAAAGACCATCCACGAAGTTTGCCAAGATAGGGTTCTCGATGATGGCCCCACCTGAGTCGCCCGACTTTTTAGGCTTAGCCATCAGCCCCCGGAGGCCGCAAAGCTGCTTGATTTGCTGCTTGGAACCACGAGCACCGGAGTCGAGCATCATGAACACAGAGTTGAAGCCCTGCTTGTGTGTAGAAAGCTCTTTCATCAAGGCATCCGTTACCCGGTTGTCAGCATAAGTCCATTTGTCGATGATTTGGTTGTAACGCTCATTGAACGTGATAAGACCCATGTTGTAGTTCTCCCAAACCTCATCTACTTCTGACTGCGCTTGGTCAAGGATGCGCTCCTTGATACTCGGCGTAATCAGGTCACCAAGGTTGAACGACAGACCACCCCTGAAGGCCCATGTGAAGCCCAGTTCTTTTGCAGCGTCGAGGAAGTCGGCGGTAGCAGCGAAGTTGGTGCGACGAAGAATGTCAGAGATGATTTTCTTCAGGTTACGCTTGGTGAGCAGTTCGTTGATGAACGGAACGCCATCTGGCACGGCTTCATTGAAAAGCACCCGGCCACAAGTGGTTTCTATGACTTTTTTAACCAACTCACCTTTCTCGTTCTCCACCGTGCAACGGCAGTGAATATTGGCGTGAAGCTCCAATTTGCCTTCGTTGAAGGCGATCCGGACTTCTTCAGCGGAGTAAAACTTGCCGCCTTCACCTTTTACGATAAGGTCTTTCGTTGATTTTTTGCCCTTCGTAATATAATACAGACCCAACACCATGTCCTGCGATGGCAGTGTGACGGGCGAGCCGTCCTGTGGGTTGAGCATGTTGTGCGACGAAAGCATGAGCAACTGCGCCTCCAAAATAGCGCCTTGGCTCAGTGGCACGTGAACGGCCATCTGGTCACCGTCGAAGTCGGCGTTGAAGGCACCGCACACCAGCGGGTGAAGTTGGATGGCCTTGCCCTCCACGAGCCTTGGCTGGAACGCCTGAATGGACAGACGGTGAAGCGTTGGGGCACGGTTGAGGAGCACGGGGTGTCCCTTCAAGATGTTTTCGAGGATGTCCCAAATCACGCTGTCCTTGCGGTCAACAAGTTTTTTCGCCGACTTCACCGTTTTCACCACGCCCCGCTCAATGAGCTTGCGGATGATGAACGGCTTGAACAACTCGGCAGCCATGCCTTTTGGCAAACCGCACTCGTGCAGCTTGAGGGTCGGACCCACCACGATGACCGAACGGCCAGAATAGTCAACACGTTTACCCAAAAGGTTCTGACGGAAACGGCCCTGCTTGCCTTTTAGGATGTCGGAGAGCGACTTGAGCGCCCGGCCACCCTCGGCCTTCACGGCGTTGGACTTACGGCTGTTGTCGAACAACGAGTCAACGGCCTCTTGGAGCATCCTTTTCTCGTTGCGAAGGATAACCTCTGGCGCTTTGATTTCCAGAAGGCGCTTCAGACGGTTGTTGCGTATGATAACCCTGCGGTAAAGGTCGTTCAAGTCGGAGCTTGCGAAGCGACCACCATCGAGGGGCACGAGTGGGCGAAGTTCCGGCGGCACGACAGGTAGATACTGGATAATCATCCACTCAGGACGGTTCTCCATGCGGGTCTGCGCATTACGGAATGCTTCGACTACGCGTAGGCGCTTGAGGGCCTCGCTTTTGCGCTGCTGGCTGGTTTCGTTGGCAGCTTGGTGGCGCAGGTCGTAGCTGAGTTGGTCTAGGTCGAGGCGGTTGAGTAGGTCACGTACAGCCTCGGCACCCATGCGGGCGATGAACTTGTTCGGGTCTGAATCGTCCAACTGTTGGTTGTCCGGTGGAAGGGCATCCATGATGTCCATGTACTCCTCTTCAGACAACAGCGCTTGGTCTTCGTCAGCGTTGTCCGGGCGAACAGCGGCACCCCACTGGATGACTACGTAGCGCTCGTAGTAAATCACGCTTTCCAATTTCTTGGACGAAAGGCCAAGCAGGTAGCCAATCTTGTTGGGCAATGATTTAAAAAACCAGATATGCACAACTGGAACCACCAACTTGATGTGGCCCATGCGCTCCCGGCGAACTTTCTTCTCTGTCACCTCCACACCACAACGGTCGCAAACGATGCCTTTGTAACGGATACGCTTGTACTTGCCGCAATAGCATTCATAGTCCTTCACTGGACCGAAAATGCGCTCGCAGAAAAGGCCATCACGCTCCGGCTTGTAGGAGCGGTAGTTGATGGTCTCCGGTTTCAACACCTCGCCATAGCTACGCTCCAAAATATCGTCTGGAGACGTAAGGCTGATGGTGATTGATTCAAAATTGGAGCCGGGGGCTGCAAAATTCTTTTTGAAAGACATACCTTATTGGTGATTGGAAACTGGTGATTGGTGATTGGTGACCGGGGTTTCCCAATCACTAATCACCAATCACCAATCACTAATTATTCGAATTTGATATCCAATGCCAAACCACGCAATTCGTGGACGAGTACGTTGAACGACTCGGGGATATTTGGCTCTGGCAGCACGTCGCCCTTCACGATGGCTTCGTATGCCTTTGCACGTCCCACAATATCGTCCGACTTGACCGTGAGCAACTCTTGCAGGATGTGAGCAGCACCGAATGCTTCGAGTGCCCAAACCTCCATCTCGCCAAAGCGCTGACCACCGAACTGCGCTTTACCACCCAACGGTTGCTGCGTGATGAGCGAGTATGGGCCGATGGAACGTGCGTGCATCTTGTCGTCCACCATGTGCGACAACTTGAGCACGTAGATAACACCAACCGTAGCTTGCTGGTGGAAACGGTCGCCCGTTTCACCATCGGAGAGCCAAGTTTGACCCAGTGAGGGCAGCCCTGCATGTTGGATGTACTGCTCTATCTCGTCGCTTTTTGCACCGTCAAAGATTGGCGTTGCGAAGCGGACACCCAGCTTTTTGCCAGCCCAGCCAAGTACTGTTTCGAGGATTTGACCGAGGTTCATCCTTGAAGGTACGCCCAGCGGGTTCAGTACCACGTCAACAGGTTCGCCATCTTCAGTGAAAGGCATGTCCTCCAGACGAACGATACGTGACACAATACCTTTGTTACCGTGACGGCCTGCAAGTTTGTCGCCCACCTTCAGCTTGCGCTTTTTGGCGATGTAAACCTTGGCAAGTTTCAACACACCTGCTGGTAGCTCGTCACCGATGCTGATGTTGAACTTCTCCCGCTTGTAACGACCAACTTCCTCGTTGAGCTTGATGCTGTAGTTGTGCAACAGCCTAGCTATCAACTCGTTGGTAGCGTCGTCGTTCGTCCAACCACTGTAGTCGAGTTGGGTGAATTCCATCGTGCGGAGGAGTTCTTGTGTGAACTTCGTGCCTTTCGGAATCATCGCCTCGTTGTAAATGGTTTTTACGCCCTGCGAAGTTTTATCCTTTACCAACACCAAGAGTTTGTCAATCAAAATGGTCTTCAACTCGTTGGTGGCGATGGCATGCTGGTCATCGAGTTTTTTCAAAACCTCGGTTTCCTGCGTCTTTTGCACATTGCTCTTCTTTGCTCGGGCAAAGAGTTGCTTGTCAATGACCACACCGCTGATGGACGGTGGCACTTTGAGCGAAGCGTCCTTCACGTCGCCGGCTTTGTCGCCAAAGATGGCACGGAGCAGCTTCTCCTCTGGAGTTGGGTCCGTCTCACCTTTCGGTGTGATTTTTCCGATGAGGATGTCGCCCTCTTTTACCCAAGCCCCCACACGGATGATACCGTGCTCGTCGAGGTCTTTGGTGGCATCCTCGCTCACGTTCGGGATATCGTTTGTGAGTTCCTCTTCGCCCAATTTGGTGTCACGCACGTCCATTTCGAAAGACTCAATGTGAACGCTGGTGAAAATATCTTCCCGCACTACCCGCTCAGACAACACGATAGCGTCCTCGAAGTTGTAACCCTTCCAAGGCATGAACGCCACTTTGAGGTTTTGCCCAAGTGCCAATTCGCCCTTGTCGGTTGCGTAGCCGTCGCAAAGGATTTCGCCCTTGTTCACCCGTTGCCCCTTACGGACGATTGGTTTCAGGTTCACACAAGTTGCTTGGTTGGTACGCAGGAACTTGGTGAGTTTGTAAGTCTTGCGGTTATCTTCGAAAGAAACCAACTGCTCGTTTTCGGTGCGGTCGTAACGGATTACGATTTCCGTGGCATCCACGTACTCCACTACCCCATCGCCTTCGGCGTTGATGAGCATTCGGGAGTCACGGGCTACCTTACCCTCCAAACCTGTACCTACGATAGGTGCAGCTGGACGGATGAGCGGCACAGCTTGACGCTGCATGTTGGAACCCATGAGGGCACGGTTGGCGTCGTCGTTTTCGAGGAACGGAATCATGGATGCGGAAACGCCCACGATTTGGTTAGGTGCCACGTCCATGTACTCAATCTCCTCTGGCGAAAGCACTGGGAAGTCACCATGCTCCCTAGACTTGATTTTGTCCACCAAGAAGCGGCCGTCGTTGTCAAACGGAGCGTTTGCTTGCGCAACTTTCATGGTGTCCTCAGCCTCAGCCGACAGGTACTGGGCTGCGTTGTTTATGTCCACGATACCGTTGATTACCTTGCGGTAAGGCGTTTCGAGGAAGCCCATTTTATTCACCTTCGCATGTACGCAGAGCGTCGAAATCAGGCCGATGTTCGGGCCTTCCGGCGTTTCGATGGTGCAAAGGCGACCGTAGTGAGAGTAGTGTACGTCACGTACCTCGAAGCCTGCACGCTCACGGGAAAGACCACCGGGGCCAAGTGCCGAGATACGGCGCTTGTGGGTGATTTCAGAGAGTGGGTTCGTCTGGTCGAGAAACTGCGAAAGCTGGCTTGTGCCAAAGAACGAGTTGATGACCGAAGACAGGGTACGAGCGTTGATCAAGTCAATCGGCGTGAACACCTCGTTGTCACGCACGTTCATGCGCTCCCGGATGGTACGCGCCATACGAGCAAGACCGACGCCAAACTGGGCGTAAAGTTGCTCGCCCACGGTGCGCACGCGGCGGTTGCTGAGGTGGTCAATATCGTCGATTTCCGCACGCTGGTTCATCAAGCGAACCAAGTATTTCACGATGGCGATGATGTCGTCTTTAGTCAAAACCAACGTCTCCAGCGGGGTTTCCATACCCAACTTGCGGTTGATTTTGTAACGGCCTACCTCACCGAGGTTGTAGCGTTTGTCGGAAAAGAAAAGTTTGTCAATAATACCACGAGCCGTCTCGTCATCTGGTGGCTCTGCGCCACGAAGCTGACGGTAGATGTAGTTCACGGCCTCCATCTCGGAGCTGGTCGGGTCTTTTTGGAGTGTGTTATAGATAATCGTGTAATCCTCCTCAATATCCTCCCGCTGGAGGATGATAGTGGCAAGGCCAG
>CAYTZS010000098.1:0-19236 GCA_964442355.1 uncultured Saprospiraceae bacterium
TATGGGAAAGGTTGCCGTTGTTGGAAGGCACCCAACCTGTGGTGTTCACATTCACTTCGTATGGCAAACCCGGATTTATGTCGTTCCAAGTAGCTAACATTTGCCCATTGCCCAGCAGTTGTAGATTGACGGCAGGTGCGTTGAAATTGTTTAAGACATTGATGTTGATGGTATCTTTTTTTACGCAACCGAAATTGTCAGTTGCTGTCACGATGTAGCTGGTATTGTTATTTGGGGTAGCCGTTGGGTTAGGGCAATTGTTGCAAGAAAGCCCGGCAGAAGGTGTCCAAGTGTAAGTGATGGTGGTTTGCGACCGGAAAGTAATACTCCACCAATTGAGTTTTCCCATCGCGTTTGCGCCAAAGGCGTCAGATACCACCAATGACCAATTGCCGTTGATGGGCGCACCATTCAGCACCGAAAAATTGCCCTCCGGCCTGAACATTCCCGTAAAAGGTGCTGTGCCTGAAGTGATTGGCGTGATGGCTGTCGCAGAAAAACAAGTCTGCGTGTAATTGTCTCCACTGCCACCGTTGTTTGTCGAGAGTTCGAGGAGTTGGTTGTTTGGCGAACGCAGGAAGATTCGCAAGTCTGCATCAAAATCGGTTGTGATGTCGAGGCAAACTGAAATAATGTCCTGAGCTGGATTTGTGACTGTTGTCGGTGTAATGGAGTTGATGGAGAGCACAGAGTTGTAAGGATTCGCCACGGGGTGGTTGCTCTGTCCAATAGGGTAATCGTCGTACGACTCGAACGTAATGCCTTGGTTGTTAGGTGTTTGTGAACTGACATCAATGCTGACCTGCTCACCAATGCAAATTGAAGTATCCGGCGCTGGTGTCAGTATATCCTCACAAACATGGCAGAGGGGGTGAGTCGAGGGCAGAACCTGTATGTTGATGATGGTATCCCAATTGCAACCAAAATCATCGTGGACGGTGAACACGTAAGCTACTTCACCAGCATTGATCGGTGACCCTAGCAGTGAATCGGCGGATGAGTATAAAATGGAAGGATGATTGTTCCATTCCCAAGTCGTAATCATCGGCGTAAATGTTTCGACACTGGGATAGAGGCTTGGGTCGAAGTCAATGGACCACGAGAAAATATAACCGTTGTCAATGCCCCAAAGGTCACACACCTCAATTTGCCAGTCACCATTTAGCGGGCATCCCAAAAAATTGGTCAGTGGCTGAAATGGATTGTAGGTACCAGTTGGTAACGTGCTGATGTTTGGATGCGTGTTGGCATATTGAATCCAAGTTTGGTTGTATTGCGGTGTGGGCGTCCAGCCGTATTCGAAGCCAGTGCCTGGTATTGGCGTTATCAAACCTTCGTCTGCTTCGTATGGTATGCCCAAGAATACCTCGCCTCCACTTTGGCCTGGGTGGTTGTGCAAAATAGCAGATTGGCCGTTTGGACAAGTCAGTGTGATTTCCAAGTCCCGCATCCAAGAATGCTCCATTGTCACAAAAACACCCAACAAATCGCTGATGTTGGTGAGTACTTGACCCGGCGAAAAACTGCTGAATGTGATGCTGGTCATGTAGCACGAGCCATCGCCGTCAGGTAGTGGTAGGGAGTCTGAACGAATACCTGCCGTTTGAAAACTGCCCTCGTTGGGCATGACAGAGATGGTGTGCATATTGTCCATTGCGTTGACCATTGCATTCAGCGAAATGGTGTCTGCAACGCAAACTTGGGTTGGAAAGGTACCAAGTTCAAAATCTGGCCTTGGGGCTACTCTCACACGCTGGCTGACGAAATTGGTGTTTTTGCAGCCAAGTTGGTCGGTGATTTCCAGCTGAACGACATACCCTCCTGGCTCTTCAAAAACATGTGAAACAGTTGGGCCGTAGGTGATCACACCATCGCCAAAATCCCATTCAAAATCGCTGGTGAGGTCAGAGTGGTTGTACACGGCCCCGTTTTGGGGGTAGTTTCCTAAGCCATAGAAAAACACCCGCTCACCGGGGCAAATGTCAATCCAGCCTGTATCAACTGGCTCGACCGCTGGGTCTGCGTGGTCGAGCACCGCAATAATTGTTTGGCAAGATGGAATGCAATTGATATCCGCACTCCAACCAGCTCCTTGGCCAGCTGCATCTGAGTTGAAAGTGACGGTAATACAACCTGAAGTGTTGACTGCAGTGGCTTGGATGATGAATGCAGCACCAGCGCTGAAGTCACTGGCACAAGCGATAGCTGGAGCAGTTGTGTTCGGCCCATCAAAAAAACAAAGCTCGTCGCCAGCAGATAGGTCGGTATTGCCAAAAACGAGTTGGATATGTGTGCCACCACCGCCACCAGGGCAAATGGTAGTCGTGAAATTTTGGTTGGGGCCGTATCCAGCCATGCCGCCTCCACTGTCCATGAAAAACCCGTTGCAGCTGTTGACCGTAGTCAGTGCAGCCGTCATGAGGTAGTTTTGTTGAGAAACAGCCTTGGAGGCAAGGAACAGCAAGGATGTAAAGAAAAGGGTAGCTTTCAAATTCATAATTACTCAGAATTGGGACTCGGAAAAAAATTGGGTCTAACCGCCTTAATCTAGTGACTCGTTTATTTGCCAGCCAAATGCTCGTTCAGCAGTTCGTTGAACTTTTTGCTGGGAATCAAAACAAGGGCCTTGTTCGTGTTCTCAATATTGCAGACAGTTTGCTTGTCCCATTCACGGCGAAGGTTGAATTGTTTTTCAAGCAAAAAAATGTTGATGCTGCTCAAATTGTCGACACGAATTGTAGTGTACGAATCCATTGCTTTTTCCGCAGGGAGTTCGGTCAGGTACCACGAATTGTCGAGGTAGAAGCCCCATCGCTTTAAAAGGTAAGGATTCGAGGTCTGCAAATTCTCAAGGTATTCGCCGCTGAAGATTTCCAGAAGGCGGCTGTCGATGGGTGTTGCCGTGTGGGACAGTTGTGATTGTGCGGTTACAAAGGTAAAAATGCAGCTACAAAAAAGAAGGGTGAAGTATAAATTTTTTTTCATAATGTTGTTTGCTGTTTGTTGGGCGCTCAAGGTGTTGCCGCAAATTTATTTTTTAAACTCGAATTCTGCTTTTTGCTTGTTCTTTGTTTTTGCCTGATAAGAAACAATTGTGAAGTTACCGTACGCAGAGGGGAAGAAATGTAGACTACTCACTTGATTAAGGGGGCATCGGTTGGGATGGCCTCTTGCAAGGCGCTGCGAATTAGAGGATGCCTGCCATTTTTTTCCACACTGGAAAAAATCCCAAAATGTGTCCCCCCTGCGCAATTAAACAAGCAAGCTGCTTGATTTTGGCCAAAAATTTGCTTTTTTTAAAATATAAGATTTGGCGGCTACTTTGCTGACCAGCAGCTTGGTTTTAGCCTTATCTTGTGGCCGATTACTGAACAAAATATCCCGTGAATGAAAGCGTCCATCAACCGCATTGCATTTGTCCTGGCATCGTTCATGCCTTTATTTCTTGCAGCTCAAACCTTTCCGCCCGCTTATTTCCAGAGCAAGCAACTTCCTGCAAATCATCCGAAGCGGATGCAGCAAAGCTTGACACCTCAAGTGTCGGGATATGTCGTGGCACCTCCAACCAGCTTCCCAGTCTGTGTTTTTGATGAAATGAACGAGGCGCACAGCTTGGAAAACCCCGACTTTGCTGATGAATTGCACCAGCACCTGCACGAGGCACTTCCGCTGCTTTCGGCCAGTGGCAATGCTGATAAGAGCATGGTCGAGCCACTGTTGACCATCTCCGTCGTGGTTCACGTCATTCACAACGGAGAGCCAATTGGGCAGGGTCAAAACCTCTCAACCGAGCAAATTCAGGCACAAATTGAGGTGCTGAATGAAGATTTCACCGCCCTCAACAGCCAATTTTACAATACACCAAGTCAGTGGATGGGCATTGCTGGCTTCCCCAATATCCAGTTTTGCCTCGCCAACAAGAAGCCGGATGGCAGTGCCACAAACGGCATTGACCGCCAGCAAATGACCGTAACTGGCACCACTTGGAACAACAACAACATCAACTCTACCATTAAACCAGCCATCAAATGGGAACCCAACCGCTACTTCAACATCTACGTATTGCCCATCCCTGGAACAACGGCACAGGGTGGGGTGGTGGGCTTTTCTAACTACCCGTTGCCTGGCCAAATTGGCGGAAACTCGGACGGCGTGGTGATTGACTACCGCTGGTTTGGAGCGCCTGGGTTCACGCAATCGGGCTACCGGCCACTCACGCACGAAACAGGCCACTACCTTGGCCTACCGCACCCGTTCAACGGCAATTCTTGCTCGCTAGACGACGGCATCGGCGATACGCCAAATGTGTCAGCGTCAACCCGTGACCTCGCCAATTTGAACTGCACGCAGAGCTATCCGGCTGGCCCAATGTCCTGCGGGAATGAGCACCTCTACGTTAACTACATGGACTACGTGACTGAAAATTGCTACACTTCTTTCACGGCAGGACAGGTAAACGTGATGCGGGCAGTGTTGAATGGTACCTCATCGGGGTTTGGTTACGGCAGTCGCAACGGCTTGATTCAAAATGCGCCCCAGCAATGTGCCATACCAGCAAGGGATGCAGGCATCACGAGGGTGGTCAGTCCTACCAACGTTTCCTGCACTTCAAGCCAAATCACACCAACGGTCACGCTCCGCAACTTCGGTACGGACAATCTCACCTCCGTCAACATACTTTATCGAATCAACAACGGCACACCTGTCAGTTTTTCGTGGCAGGGCAGCTTGTTCCCCGGCCAAAATCAGGACGTGAGCCTCGCTCCATTTGCGCCGAGTCAAGGCAGCTACACCCTCACTGCTTGGACTACTCAACCCAATGGTTTGGCCGACCAGCGCATCTCAAATGACACAGTTGCCGTCAACCGATTCAACTACCTAGTTGCGACAACGCCCATGTTCGAGGATTTTGAAGGTGAAACTGCGTTCCCAACATCAGAAGGCATTTTTGACCTGAACATCTCAAACGATATTTTTGAGTGGCAAATCACGGACGAGGCATCGGCTTTTGGCCAAGGTAGCAAGTCGGTCATGTTCGACAACTTCAACGACATCAATGGCCAAAACCCCTTCGGCACCATTGACGCAGTGGTTACCCGTCATTTTGATTTCACTAATGTGAGCGATGCCATGCTGAAATTCGATGTGGCGTATGCCCCTTTCATCGAGGATATCGGCGACACGTTGATTGTGCTAGTGGCCACGAACTGTTCCCAAAATTTCAACCAAATCGTTTACCAACGAGGTGGTGTTGACCTTTCCACAGCACCACTCGCTGCCGAGCCGTTTACCCCAACAGCTTCGCAATGGCGCACAGAGTTCGTTGACTTGAGCGCCTTCGACGGCGAGTCGGACGTAACGATTGCTCTTGTCAACCTCTCAGGATTTGGAAACCGCCTTTTTGTGGACAACATCGGCCTCGGTCGGAATTGTAGCCTGCTCACTCCCGCTGCCGTTAACCTCCAGCCTGACGATTGCGCTTCTGCGTGCGACGGTTCAGCCACCATCCAAGTCGCCAACCACAACGGTGGCCTGCACTACCAATGGCAAGGCTTTCCAACCAGTTTCGACCAACCTACGAACAACGAGCTTTGCATTGGAACTACCAACGTGACCGTCACGGATGCCATCGGCTGCTCTGCGCAGTTGGCAGTGCAAATTATTGGGCAACAAGCGCCCACGCTCTCAACAACTTCAACCAACGTCACCACTTACGGTGTCAACAACGGCAGCGCTACCGTCAGCGTGAGCAATGGAACGACTCCGTACAATTATTCCTGGAGCAATGGGTTTCAGCAAAATGGCACGAACAACACCAGCTCGACTGCCAACGGCTTGGCGCCAGGCGATTACTCCGTGACAATAACGGATGCAAATGGCTGTGTTTCTACCACATCTGTCACGGTTGGTTCCGTCTGTACTGGTTTTGCATTGAATACCAGTGTCGTCAATCAGCCTTGCAGCATGGCTTCCAATGGTGCAGTTTCTGCTGCTCCGCAAAACGGCACAGCGCCATTTTCATTTATCTGGAACGATGGCCAAACTGGGACGACTGCCTCGAATCTTGCCGCAGGTAATTACTCCGTCACTGCTACCGATGTAAATGGATGCCCGACTACCAGCACAGTCAATTTGACGCAATTGCCAGCCATCACTTTGAATGTCACGCCGACCCACCAAACCATGCTCGGCCAAAACGACGGCACGGCTACCGCAAGCGCAGGAGGCGGCACCGGCCAGTTCACCTTTTTTTGGAGCAATGGCATGGGCGGCAATCCAATCACCGGGCTCTCACCGGGCAGCTACACCGTCACCGTCACGGATGCAAGCGGTTGCACTTCTTCTTCAACTACCACCATCAACTCGGTGAATTGTGGTGCATTTTCAGGCAGCCTAAGCATTCAACACTTGGATTGTTTTGGGGCAAACGATGGCTCCGCAATGGCCGTGATTAATGGGGGCACCTCGCCACTTTCGTTTGACTGGAGCAACGGCGCCACTACCCAGCAAGCTCAAAACTTGCCTGCTGGTCCCATTTCCGTTTCCATCACCGACGGCTTGGGTTGTGTGGTTCAACTTGCAGGGCAAGTCAACCAGCCCTCGCAGCTTTTACCAAATGCCAATGCCACCGACGAAACCTTGCTGGGTGCAAACGATGGCGCTGCATCCGTTTCGCCAGTTGGCGGTACGTCGCCCTACAACGTGGTTTGGAGCAATGGCGCTACTGGCAACATTATCAGCAACCTTGCCCCCGGCACATACGGTTACACCGTGACAGACGCCAACAGCTGCACCGCCACTGGCCAAGTCGTCGTCGGTACGTCCACTTGTTTCATCAACTTGCAAATGACCTCCACACCCACCAGTTGCCCCGACCTCTCCGATGGCTCGGCTACCGCTACCATCGTGGCAGGTGGCGTCGGCCCGTTCAGCTATTTTTGGTCAAATGGGCAAACTTCCAGCACCATATCTTCCATTGTCAGTAACAGCTACACGGTGACGGTGACAGATGCAGCTGGCTGCTCACAAACTGGCCAGGTGACGGTAAGTTCTGCTGATACTACACCCCCGACGATTGTGTTGACTGATTTGACTTCCGTTATTTTGGATGCGAGTGGTAATGCTACCATCAACCCGAACAACTTGACTGTCAGCAGTACCGATAATTGCAGCATGGTCTTTTTAGAGGCAAATATTACCGACGTTGATTGTGATGACCTTGGGGTCATATCTGTGACCGTCACTGGTTCTGATAACAGCGGCAACCAAGTGACCGGAATTGCAATGGTGGAAGTGGTTGACTTGACACCGCCAGTATTGAATTGCCCGGCAGATATTACCGTAAATACTTGTGGAGCAGTCACTTACGCTGCTCCAACCGCCAGCGATGAATGCTCTAGCAATGTGCAACTTGACTTGATTGCGGGTTTTGAAATCGGTGCAAACTTCCCGATTGGCACCACCACCGTCACATGGCAGGCAACGGATGGAAGCCAAAACATTTCAACCTGTTCCTTTGAAGTAACGGTCAACTACGACTTGGCTGTGAGCTTCACCATGCAGAACCCAAGTTGCCACGGCCTCAGCGACGGCCTCATCGAACTAGCGATTTCTGGTGGGCAGTCACCGTACGATGTTGCCTGGGACTCTCCGAATGCACCGGATAACTTGCCAGCAGGCAGCTACACCGTAAACATCACCGACGATGCAGGGTGTACGCTCACGCAAACTGTGGAGCTTACCGAGCCTGACGAAATTGGTTTAACTATTCAGAATATCACGCCTGCCACGATTGGTCAAACCAACGGCATCATCGAATTTGAAGTGAATGGCGGCACTGCGCCGTATGTGCTCACTTGGCTACAAGGCGGTGTGCAACAGCCCAACTTCAATCCAGAAGCTACTGCGGCTGGTTCGTACCAGTTGAAAGTGGTGGATTCCAATGGTTGTATTTTCCTCTCTGGATTGATTGTGGTGAGCTCCGTCAGTAGCTCGTTTGAGGCACAATTGGAGCGGAGCATCTTGGTTTCGCCAAACCCAAGTTCAGGTCTTTTCACAGTTAGCACTGACCTTGTCTTAAAGGAGCCCTTGGGTTACGAGGTGTTCGATGGTACGGGTAGAAAAATGCTCGTTTCAAACGGCGAAACGATTGATTTACAGCCTTTTGGAAATGGTGTCTATTGGGTGAAACTACTCGTGGGTGAGGCAGTTGTCTGGAAGAAACTCGTGAAGATTTGAGTTTTTGGACACGGAGCGCACGGAGAATTCTCCGTGCGCTCCGTGAAAACGCTTTGTGTTCTCTGTGGCCTTAAACCACAATATTTATCATCCTGCCGGGCACTACTACCACCTTCTTCACGGTCTGGCCGTCCAGCCATTTTTTCACGGAATCCAGTTCGAGTGCGGCTTTCTCCAGTTCAGGCACGGACATGCCAGCGGGCAAGTCCACCAGGTCCCGCTTTTTGCCGTTGATGCTGACAGGATAAGAGATAGAATCTTGTACCAGGTGAGCAGCGTTGAAAACGGGGTAGGGTGCATCACAAACCGTCGTTTCATGGCCCAATTGGTGCCAAAGCTCTTCGGCGGTAAACGGCGCAAACGGCGCAAGCAGCCGCACCAATTCATCCAAGATGGTCCGCTTGGAGCAGTTCAGTGAGCGCAGTTCGTTGACGCAAATCATGAAGCCGCTCACGCAGGTGTTGAACGAAAAGCGCTCGATATCGTCATGTACTTTTTTGATGCAAGTGTGCAGCACTTTCAACTCCTCTTTGGTCGGTTCAGCGTCGTTGACCAAAAACTTGCCCGTTTGCTCTTCAAAAAACAACATCCAAAGTTTGCGCAGGAATCCGGAAACGCCGTTGATGCCCTTCGTGTCCCAAGGTTTGGCCTGCTCGATGGGGCCGAGGAACATCTCGTACATGCGGAAGCAGTCGGCGCCGTAGCGTTCCACCATTTCGTCGGGGTTGACGACGTTGTGCAGCGACTTCGACATTTTTTCAACCCGAAGGCCGAGTGGGATTGCATCGCCTTCCAATGCCGTGTTCACACCCGGATGCACATTTTCAAAACGGCTGTCGCTGACTTTCAACTCGGCCAAATTGCTCACCGGAAGTTGCCAATCGTCGTTGACGAATTTCACAGGAACATGCATTTCCAATGTTTTGCCAGCCTCAGTTTTTACCTCCATGATGGCCGACTTCCCCTGTATCATCCCCTGATTCAACAGCTTCTTGTACGGCTCCTTAGTTGGCACTAACCCTTTGTCGTACAAGAACTTATGCCAAAAACGGCTGTACATCAAGTGCCCCACGGCGTGCTCCGTGCCACCCACGTACAGGTCAACGTCCTGCCAGTAGTTCAAGGCTTTTTGCGAAGCGAATTCAGCGTCGTTGTTGGCGTCCATGTAGCGCAGGAAGTACCACGAAGAGCCTGCGAAGCCGGGCATGGTGTCCGTTTCCCGACGCCAGCCTTCTTTGAAATTGACCCAGTTCTCGGCACGGGCCAGCGGCGATTTTGCGCCGGAGGCGGGCTTGAAATCGTCGAGTTCTGGCAGTTCGAGCGGCAGTTCCTCGATGGGCAGTGGGTGCGCCACACCGTCCGGGTCGTAAGCAATTGGGAACGGCTCACCCCAGTAGCGCTGGCGGCTGTAAATGGCGTCCCGCAAGCGGAAATTGATTTTGCGGACGCCGATACCCATCGTTTCGATGCGCTGCAAAATGGCCTCGATGGCATCCATGACCTCCATACCATTCAGGAAGTCGGAGTTTATCATCTTGCCCAGTTTGTCCTCGATGGTAGCACCGGGGTACATGCTTTTGTCAATGATTTCAACGATGGGCAGGTTGAATTTTTTGGCAAAACGCATGTCCCGCTCGTCGTCGGCAGGCACGGCCATGATGGCGCCGGTGCCGTAGTCCTTCAACACGTACTCGGCAATCCAGATGGGGATTCGCTCGCCGTTAAATGGGTTCAATGCATAAGCGCCTGTGAACGCACCCGATACTTCCTTCGTCTCCGACATGCGGTCACGCTCGCTGCGGGTGTTCACGTAAGCGAGGTAATCGGCAATTTCTTTTTCTTGTTCAGGTGTGGTGATTTGTTTTACCAAATCGTGTTCTGGTGCAATGACCATGAACGTCGCCCCGAAAATTGTGTCAGGGCGGGTGGTGAAGATTTCCAGTTTGCTTGCGCCGTTTTCCAGGTCGAAAAACATTTGTGCTCCCTGCGACTTGCCAATCCAATTGGACTGCATCTTCTTCATCGCATCGCTGAAATCTACAGTTTCGAGGTCTTGTAGAAGCCGGTCGGCGTAGGCGGTGATGCGCAGGCTCCATTGCAGCATCGGCTTGCGCTCAACGGGGTAGCCGCCCCGCTCGCTCACGCCGTCTTTTACCTCGTCGTTGGCAAGCACGGTGCCCAAGTCTTCGCACCACCAGACGTAGGTGGTCTTGCGGTAGGCGAGGCGGTAGTTCATCAGCACATCGTCCTTTTCTTTTGCGGACATGCTGCGCCATTCCTCTGCGGTGAAAATCGTTTCTTGCGTTGTAGCGGCGTTCACCCGTGCATTGCCTTCTGATTCAAAAACTTCGGTCAAATCCTTGATGGGGTGTGCCTGTTTGGCGTCGTTGCAATACCAATGTTCGAAGAGTTGCAGGAAAATCCACTGCGTCCATTTGTAGTATTTGGGGTCGCAGGTCTGCACCTCCCGGCTCCAATCGAAGCTGAACCCGATTTTGTCCAACTGCTCCCGGTAGCGAGCGATGTTGGTGGCGGTGGACTTGGCAGGATGGACGCCCGTTTGAATGGCATATTGCTCGGCGGGCAGGCCGAAGGCATCGTAACCCATCGGGTGCAGCACATTGAAGCCCTGCTGGCGCTTGTAGCGGGCGTAGATGTCGGAGCCGATGTAGCCTAGCGGGTGACCAACGTGTAGGCCAGCGCCAGAAGGGTAGGGGAACATGTCGAGCACGTAGTATTTCGGCTTCGTTGAATCATTGGAAACCTTGTAAACTTCCTTGTCGGCCCACCACTTTTTCCATTTCTGCTCTATTTCACGAGGGTTGTATTCCATTGCTTGATTGTTTGATTTTGTTGCCTTGTTTTGGCAGTGATAATCTTGTTTCAACGGTCTTTTTCCTTAAAAAGCTGCGAAGAAATGGATTTTTCATCAAAACTAATACGTGCAAACTGAGTTGTAGGGTTGTATACCTTGAAACAAGTATTTTTGGCTCAAAAAATGCTGCTTTTTTAAAATTGTTATAAATTGCAACGCATTTTAAAACTACACCTCTCAGCACTCACCACACCGTTCCAGTAAGTTTGACCAATCTTTAGTTAAAGGACTTTACATAAAATTCAAGGGCTATCAACAATCGAACAACTTGTGTCAAGATGACCTTTTAACTTGTTTAGAAAAACTTTGTCCCATGATTTCACCGGTTTACAAGACTTGCCAAAGGCAGAAAAATTGGTCAATTAAAGCAATACTTTCGGTACTGACGTTCATTCTCGCAGCACAAACTCAATTGAGCGCTCAAGTGCTGACCTGCCCGGATGATTACACGGTTCAACTGCCACCTAACGAGTGTGATGTCAACATTTTTTATGATTCGCTCGATTGGAGTTCGACGATTCCATTGTTCGACCCGGTTTATTTTCCGCTCCAAGGTTCCAATTTGCAGACAGGAATTACGACGATTACTTTGGCAGCTACCGATGCCAACAACAATTTCTACACCTGCGATTTTGAGGTTAACATACTATCGTTCAATTCAAGCAATTTCAACTGCCCTTCACAGGTGGCTGTTTCTTTGCAGGGAGAATGTGAAAGACCGCTGACTGCTACCGATGTGCTTGATGTCACTTACCTGGTTTGTGACGAGGACTACGTAGTGGATTTGTTGGCTGGCAATCAGTGGGTTACGGCAGTTATCGGTGCTGAGGACGTGGGGCAATCGTTCAACGTGAGGCTGACGAATGTTGAAACTGGGCACGATTGCGAAACGATTGTGACCGTTATGGGCGGCGAACCCGCAGCAATTACTTGCCCACCGAACGTGATGATTTATTGCAACGAGCCCACCGACACGGGCTACATTGGCACACCTTTGATTACGGGTTGTTTTGAAAACTTGGAAATCTCGTTCACCGATGAGTTCATTTTCACGCAATGCCCCGATACGTTGGCTTTCCAGATTGAAAGAACTTGGGTGGCAATCTCACCAAATGGCAGTCAAACCCAATGCAGCCACCTGATAACCGGCAGACGTTTTCCTTCCAATTTTGTTCAATTTCCAGAGGATTTCGATGGTGTTGCCAACCCTGCCCTGAGTTGTAGCGACTCCCTCAATTTAACTCAAACAACGCACCCTGATATAACTGGCTGGCCACTTGCAGGTGATTTCCCCCCAAACGCAAACATTCACTGCAAATTTGCAATCAGTTATGTTGACAACATTACGAGCCTTTGCGGGGATTCGTATCGGGTAAAACGTGCATGGTCAGTTGTGAATCTTTGCACAGCTTTCACTCGCCGTGATACCCAAACCATACTAGTACTTGACGAAACACCACCTATTTTTGAAATTCCAGACACGGTCTTTTTCAGCCTTTCGGGAGGTTGTATTGATTCGGTCTTTTTGCCGTCGGCAAACATGCTGTCAGAATGTTCGGCGTATGATTTTTTGTTGCAAACCCCTTGGGGCGATTTTTCGGAGAACGGATTGTGGGTGCATCCCGATACAACAGCCGGTAATTACGAGATAAACTACTTGCTGACAGATGCCTGTGACAATGACACTACGCAAACTTTGATTCTTAAAATCACAGATGAAACCCTTGTCTCATGCCCACCCAATGACACAATTGATTGCGATTTCTATTTCACCACTATCTTCCCTGCATTGCAAACCAACGAATTTGAAGTGCTATACCAATTAGGTTTGCCAAGTTTTTATTTTAACTGTGAGTTTGAGCTAACAGAAACTGATACTTCGAGTGTTGATGATTGTGGAGACGGTTGGATTCAGCGGACGATAACAGCGTTCAACACCGTGGATACGCTTACCTGCACTCAAGAGATTACTGTTCAGCATCGTTCTGATTTTGAAGTTCTTTTTCCTGCCGACACCTCACTTTGTGTTTCGTTGGCGCAAGCTGATTTGCCAGAGCCAGAGCTGAGTCTGGTTAGTTGTGAAGCCATTACCACTACTTTTTCAGACGTAATTCTGCCATCGGGACTGCCGGGTTGCTTTACTGTTTTTAGGACATGGGTAGTCATTAACAACTGTGCCTATGCTGGTTCGATGATTGGCACTGACTCGTTGATTGCTCCAAGAAAGTACCATGACAACGGGGATGGAATCATTACTTATACCCAAACCATTCACGTCAACGACAATACAGCAATAGAATTTACCAACGGCTGTGAAATCCCTGATTTGTTTGTAGGGCCTGATTGTTTAGTAGACATCATCGTGCCGACTCCTGATGTTTTAGGATGTGGAAGCAACATTGCCTTGACGGTTTCCGGTAGCTTGGGGACAGTGCTGGGCGCCTCCGCAAGCCTCCTGCCTGGGCAATACAATGTGACCTATAAGGCAATCGATGAATGTGGTAAAATGCAGACCTGCCTAACCAGTTTTGAAGTAATTGATACCACAGCACCTGTCGTTGTTTGTGCTGCTGGCATTTCGATTGAAATACTTTCGGCTTCATGTTCAGTAGATGTTTGGGCGAATGATTTGGCAAGTGGCAGCACTGACAACTGTGGTTTTGGATTGAACTTCAGCTACTCCCAGAATGATGAAAATGATTTTCTTCGAAATTTCACTACATGCGAACTTGGCCTCCATGAGCTGGAGGTTTGGGTGACTGACAATTATGGAAACCAGAGTAGTTGCCTCAGTACTTTTATTATTGAGGATAATTCAGGGAATTGTGGTGAGTGTTCACCAACAATTGGAGGAAAAATCGAGACAGATGCAGGACCGGATATTTTCAATGTTGAAGTCAGTGTAACGAGCACGAATGGCTTCGACCAAACAGTTTACACCAATGCGAATGGCGATTATTCAACAGAAGTCATCAACGGAGGTGACTATCTGTTAACCCCGTCTCATGATACCCTCCCGTCAAATGGTGTAACCACATTTGACATGGTGCTCATCCGGCGGCACATTCTTGGTTCAGATACATTGGACACCCCTTACAAGATTATCGCAGCGGATGTGAACAACTCAGGTGCTGTAACAACATTCGACATGGTTGAAATCCGTAAATTGATACTCCAAATCAACGATGGGTTTCCGAACAACACGTCTTGGCGATTTGTGCCAGCTGATTATGTATTCCCCAATCCATTATCACCTTTTACACCCCCGTTCCCCGAGTCCATTTTGCTCAATGATGTTACTTTAGATAACATCCAGCTTGATTTCATTGGTATCAAGATAGGGGATGTGAACGGTAGTGCGAATACCTCCCCCTTTGGTAGTCCGAACGAAAGCCAAAAATAATGGTGTCATTATTCTGTTTCCAGCGCAAATTATCGTTGGATTAGTTTTTTTCGGAATTTTGCACTTATTAGTTATTGGTTTTGAAATATTTTAGTGTGACTTTTTGGCTTTTCGCAATTATGATTACCTTTGCGTTCTTAGAATTTCCCATAGGATGTATCCAATAGCGAAGAATTGTTTCTTTGAACCTTCATCTTTACTCACTTTAAATTCGTGCGCTATGGATAATGATAAAACAAAAAAGCTTACTGCCCTGATTTCCAAGCTAACAGTTGCGGCAAACAAAGCAGTTGCTAAGATGCCAGAGCAAAAACACGAAACACGTACGAGGTTTTCCATTACCGGTCTGAATAACAATTCGGCGTTCGACGGTAGGGGTAATCTAAGTACCTTCAACCTGCTGAGAAATTGAGTAGAAATTCTGCCATTATCAAACTTGGATTTGATAGATAAACAAAGAGGGCTGAATCGTACACGATTCAGCCCTCTTTGTCTTTTTATTTACAGCTGAGAATCACACTAGTCAGTGAGTTTGAAAGAGTTTACCTTGGAAGTGAATCCTGCAAAATTTCCAAGCCCATTGTCAATGTTGTTGTAAACGACGACGCCTTCACCTAGGTGATTGTTATTTTGATTCTGACGGTTCAAAGACTCATAATATAAATAATAAGCTTCTGAAACAGTTCTCAATTCTATCAAAAATCGGCCTGGAATCGACTTGGAAGGGTCAAAACTATACTGACCCGTAAACTCAAGCGTGATGTACTGGCCATCGAATTGACTGTCTTCGATTAAATAGCTCTGTTCATTTTGGTACTTCACCAACGAATCATCGAAATTGATGGACTCAACATCGGATGGGAACTCCAAATAAGTATTGCCCCAAATTGTATCGCCTTCGGCAGTTATCGTAAAGCTTGTTAGTTCTTGATAAAATTTCAAGTGATAGTAGTTGGCAATGGAAATTGGGTCCTTTAGACTGACTGACACATCGAAATCCACTACAGTATGGGCATTGCTCCCAGTTGAGACGCTGGGGTCGAAAGTTGCGCCTTCAAGATTGACAGGCGTAGGGATGCTGTTTTTTGCAGTGATGGTTTCAAACCCTTCAACTTTCACTTCAATGGTATATTCTACGTCAAATTCTGGAGTGAGTGCTGTTGTTTTGTAGTGAGGTGGGCGATTTCCATTGTCTGGTGATGAGACCAAACTAAGCACTTCCAACAAGTCACCACCTTTAAAAACCCTTACATCGGCGTCTTTGATGTATTCTGTTGGTTGGCTGTTGGTGACAGACTTGGTTTTGTAAACGAACACCTCCAATCCGTTCTGATCTGAAAAATTACTGAACACCACTAGCTCTGACCTAGAATCCAAGGGTAAGTCCACAACATCTTCGCATGAACTAAGCGAAAATAAGGAGGCAAATAAGTAAAAATACCAAGTATGAAATCTGTGCATAGCGGTGTATGAATTGCAGTTTGCACGTCAAAGTTCGTGATAATATTTGGGAATTGAAAAACAATCGAAATTAATTTTTGGTTTCTTGGAGGCTTACGCATCTGTCAGAATTCAACGCTTGTTTTCCTAGGTTCAATAAAACATTCTTCTGTTGGTATTTTCATTTTTTTATAAAAAAGTTGTTGAGGTGGAGATACTTTTGCATTCTCAAAATTAACATGATAACGGCAAAACAATAAAATTAGCAAATGGCAAGAGAACTTCAACTAAGAGAAGCCCTGCGTGAAGGGATGTCTGAAGAAATGAGAAGGGATGATTCCGTCTTCCTAATGGGCGAAGAGGTAGCTGAGTACAACGGTGCCTACAAAGTCAGCAAAGGCATGTTGGACGAGTTTGGCGCTCGGAGGGTCATTGACACACCCATTGCAGAGCTTGGCTTTGCGGGGATTGGGGTAGGTGCTGCAATGAACGGTCTCCGTCCTATCATTGAGTTCATGACTTGGAACTTCGCTGTACTGGCCTTTGACCAGATTGTGAATAATGCCGCAAAAACCTTGTCGCAGTCTGCAGGGGATTTCACTTGCCCCATATTGTTCCGTGGGCCAACTGGTGCCGCTGGGCAACTTGCACAACAGCACTCCCAAACTTTTGAAAGCTGGATGGGCAACGTGCCGGGCCTAAAGGTCATTTCCTGTATTGACCCTGCTGATGCAAAAGGGCTTATCAAATCAGCGATTCGTGACAACGACCCTGTTTGCATGATGGAGTCAGAAATGCTCTATGGCTACAAGGGGCTCGTGCCAGACGGTGAATACCTCGTGCCAATCGGCTTGGCAGCGGTGCGCAGGCAGGGCAGTGATGTCACCATAGTTACCTTCAACAAAATGGTACTTGAGGCAATGAAAGCAGCCGAAGTTCTTGAAGGAATGGGCATTTCAGCCGAAGTCATTGACTTGCGTACCATTCGCCCACTGGATATTGATACGATTGTAGCCTCCGTTAAAAAGACCAACAGGCTGGTAGTCGTGGATGAGTCTTGGCCGATGTTTGGCGTCTCTGCTGAAATAGCATACGAAGTGCAGAAATATGCTTTCGACCATCTCGATGCACCTGTGATTAGGGTAAACTCAGCAGATACATCATTGGGGTATGCACCCACGCTCGTGGATGAATATCTGCCAAATCCTTCTAAAATAGTGAAGGCCGTACAAGAAGTGATGTATGTGAATGCTTGATTTACAAGGAGATTGAAGTTGCTGAGTGCGGAAATACACTTGCAACTTCAATCTCCGCTTCTCCTGAAACCAATTCCCTTTTTATTGAAAATAAAGGTGCTGGTATCCAGTTTGAAGTCAATTACATCTTCCAGAATGAGGATGTTGGAAGAGACGTTCTCTCGTTCGTCAGGCGACAAACCAGCTAGGCGAAGGTTCTGATTTTTGATGGCTTCCGTCACTACTTGCCTTACCGTTCGTGCGTTTCCAAAATATTTATCCCTGTAATTGTAAAGGAACTTCATGTAGGCAGCTAGGTGCTCCTCAGCATCTGGTGCAGGCAAAATCCCTTTTTCCTCCAGCATCTGAAGTGCAATTTTCAGCAGTTCGTCAGCTGAATAATCATCGAATTTGAGCACCTTATCGAACCTGCTGCTCAAACCCGGATTTGCTTTCAGGAACGCTTCCATATTGTCAGGATAACCAGCTACAAAAACGAAGAACTGCCCTCTGCGGTCTTCCATCCGCTTCAATATGGTTTGAATGGCTTCGTCGCCGAAATCATTGCCAGTGCCGCTTTTCTGTGATAGCGAATAAGCCTCGTCGATAAAAAGCACACCTCCCATCGCCTCGTCTATTTTCTCGGCAGTTTTTGTGGCTGTCTGCCCAACGAAACCAGCAACAAGACCTTGACGGTCCGTTTCGACCATGTGACCTCTTTCCAGAATACCCAATGCTTTGTAAATCTTTGTCAAAATGCGGGCGATGGTTGTCTTCCCAGTCCCAGGGTTCCCAATCAGCACGGTGTGGAGAAAAAAACTGTTCAGTACATCCCGGTTGGTTTCACGATAGTAACGCACTAAACGCACGTGCTCAACGATTTGCGATCGCACTTTTTCCAACCCAATCAATTGGTTGAGTTCGTGCATTGACTCCCTCAACAGGTCTTCGTCAATTGGGATGAGCGGCAACTCTCTGTTTGGTTTGATTTCAATGTTGGTCACATCCTCAAATGTGATGATTTCAAGTGCCTCCTTATCAAGCTTGGTTGGGTCAGTGCTGTTCATCACACGCAAACCGAGGTTTATCTTGGCCTTTTCCAATAAATCATAAACAAACCTTGCATTGCCAAATGCCCTGTCCCTGTCACGGTAGGCATTTACAATGATTTCATCTAGCCTGACTTTCGCATCGGTTGTGAGTTTCACCTCTTTTTCCTGACAAGCATACCAAGCAATCTGTGAAAGCTCTTGAGGCAAATAATCTGAGAACTCAAAGAAATGCTTGAACCTTGATTTCAAACCGGGGTTGCTATCTAAAAATTTGGCCATTTCTTTGGGGTAGCCTGCGGCAATCACGGCCAAATCGCCTTTGCCATCGCTCATTTCCTTCATCAGGATTTCGATGACCTCACGGCCAAAATCCTTGGTGTCCTCAGCACTGCGGGCGAGTGCGTATGCTTCGTCAATGAAAAGCACACCGCCTCGTGCCTTTTCGATAGCATCCTTGACCTTGGGAGCTGTTTGGCCGATGTATTCACCCACCAGGTCAACTCTGTCAACGATATGAACGTGGCCATTGGAAAGCAATCCCATTTTGCGGTACAACCGCCCCATCATTTTTGCCACGGTGGTCTTGCCCGTACCAGGGTTTCCGATGAACACCGAATGTACGTTGATGGTCTCTCGTTCTTCGAAGCCTGCGTTTTTGCGAAGCTGTAAAAACTGGATATAGCGGGCGTGTTCCTGTACTTTTTGCTTGATTTCACGTAGGCCAACTAGGGCATCCAATTTGACCATCAATTCTTCAAAACTTTCGTTGATTTCCTCGTTTGGACTGAAAATGATGGGTGCATTTAGATTGCTGGTGTACATGTGGGGCACACCTTCCTCAAATGAGTCGCCGACCTCGAAAGAAATGGCTGCCATCATTTGGTCCATGAAAACCAGTTCACAGGTGTATTTGTCCTTGCGCCAAGAGCCCTTTACGTTGCTGCCCCAGCCTGCGCTTATTTTCAGGTATTCATCTTTTTGCTCGATTTTTTG
>CAYTZS010000098.1:19246-19465 GCA_964442355.1 uncultured Saprospiraceae bacterium
ACCTGCCCTTTCAATTCACGGGCTTCGTTGTAAAACTTGACGAAAAGTTCGCATTGCCACAGCTTATCAAAATGGGCGTTTTTTAGCAGTATTTCAGCGTAAATGTAACGGGTGTCATTGGCGTCGAGCTTTCGGTAATACTTGCGGTCGTCCTCCATCACGTCGTCGTATGGGCCTTCGTACAGCTTGAAGGAGTGAATTTGGATGTATCCATTATTC
>CAYTZS010000099.1:0-19270 GCA_964442355.1 uncultured Saprospiraceae bacterium
AATGATGTCGAGGTAGCAGCGGCGCAGTTCTTCCACGTTGGGGTGCAGCATTTCGGGGATGAATGCTCCGCCGAAGGGGCCGTAGAAGCCGTCGGAGTCGGGGGTTTTTAGACTTTCCAAGTTTTTGAAACTTGGAAAGTCTTGGTTGTCAGCCAAATAGCTCATGCTTGAATGTTTTTATCAGTTCAAAATCCTTGAGGCCGGGTTCGATTTCAAAGCGGGAGTTGATGTCGAGAACGGACGGTATCTTCCCTGCCCCCAATCGTAAATCGTAAATCGTAAATCGTAAATCAATCCCCCCGCTCAACACAAACGGCACTTCACCCCGGTATTTCTCCAACAGTCCCCAATCGAAGGCCACCCCGTTGCCGCCCCGGTTTTTTCCTTTGGTGTCAAAAAGGAATTTGTCGCAGCAATTGGCATATCCAGTCGTTGTTTCAAAATCAAAATCCTTGTCCACACCGAAAGCCTTCCAGACCTCCAAGTCGCTCATTTTCAACGACTTGCAAACTTTCGTAGATTCCTCTCCATGCAACTGAACAATCTGTAAGCCAAGCACCTCAGCCGTGTTTTTCACCACCTCCACCGCCTCGTTCACGAACACGCCGACCTTTTTCGTCGGGCCGGGCAGTTCCCGAATCCAAGCCAAATCAGTCATCTCACCCACGTAGCGGGGGCTTTTTTTGTAAAAAATGAACCCGAGATAGTCCGGCTCCAAGGTCAGGAGGTGGTGGACGTTGGTGGGATGTTTTAAGCCGCAGATTTTGAGTTTCATGTTGATTGAGGTTGATGAAGGTTGATGCGGTTGATGAAGTCAAGGCAAGCCTCCCCCGGCCGCTCCATCTTCATAAAACTTTCCCCAATCAAAAAACCTTGAAACCCAGCCGCCCGCAATTCCAACACCGTCGCTGGGTCGCTCAGGCCAGACTCGCTGATTTTAACAAACTCGTCGGGAATATGCGGTGCAAGTTCCAGCGAGCGGCGCACGTCCACCGTGAAATCGGCGAGGTTGCGGTTGTTCACCCCGACAGCATCCACCGTGTCGTAGATATGGTCAAGATCGCTGTGGTCGTGGATTTCGAGCAAGGTTTCGAGGCCGAGCGAGCGGGCGAAGCTGCTGAGTTGACGGACCTCAACGGGCTTCAGCACGGCAGCGATGAGCAGGATGGCATCGGCCCCGATGGCCTTGGCCTCCAAGATTTGGTACTCGCAGATGGTGAAGTCCTTGCGCAAAATCGGCACTTTGTTCAGCCCTCTGGCGATGGTCAGGTCCTCATTTTTGCCGCCGAAAAATTGCTCGTCCGTCAGTACAGAAAGAGCTGAGGCACCCGCCCGTATGTAGCCCGTTGTCACTTCCTCCACCGTCACGTTGTCGTTGATGATGCCCTTCGAGGGGGATTTGCGTTTGTGCTCCGCAATGATGCCCGCCATGTCCGGCCTGCGCAGGGCAGCGGACAGGCTGAGGGTTTGGCGTTGGAACAAGGGGCTTTTCTCCAATTCGGCGATTGGCATTATGCCTTGTTGCTCCGCAACTTCTTGGCGCTTGTTTGTAATTATTTTTTGTAAAACATTCATTACCAAATATTTACTGCAACGAAATCAATTTCTTCAACGCCCCCATTGCTCGACCGCTCACGATACTCTCGTTTGCCTCCGCAATGCAGTCTGCCAGCGTTTTTTCCGGTGAAAGACATTGCAGCGCCAGTGCCGAATTGGCCACCACGACCCGATTCTGCGCCACCGTCCCATTGTTTTCCAAAACGTTGAGGAAAATGGCCTTGGCTTCTTCCACCGTGTCGCCGCCGAAAAGCTCAGCCTCGGTCACTTCCCCACCGAAATCGGCAGGGGTAAACGTTGTCTCTCCCCTGCTGCTGACAGACTTGGCGGGGGCGGTGAGGGACAGTTCGTCGTAGCCACCCATCGTGTGGATGATGTCAAATGAACGGCCACCGTGGGCTTGAAGGAGGTAGCCATAAATCCGTTGCAACTCCAAACTGAACACCCCCGTCAACTGGCAATCGGGCCGGGCAGGGTTCACCAGTGGGCCGAGCATATTGAAGAAAGTCTTGATGCCGAGCGCCTTCCGCACCGGGCCGACGTTTTTCAGCGCTGGGTGGAACATCGGGGCGTGGAGGAAGCAGATGCCCGCCTCGTCGAGTTCGTGGCGGAGGGTATCGCCGTCGTTCTTGAAGCGGTAGCCGAGCGATTCCAGCACGTTGGAGGAGCCACAGACCGAGGAGACGCCGTAGTTGCCGTGCTTGACCACCCTGCCGCCCGCCCCGGCCACCACGAAACTGGCGAGGGTGGAGATGTTGAAGGTGTTCTTGCCATCGCCGCCTGTACCGCAGAGGTCAATCGTGCGGTGGTCGTTCACGTCCAATCGGATGCAGAGGTCTAGCAGTGCCTGGCGGAAGCCGTCGAGTTCCTCCACGCTGATGCTGCGCATGAGATAGACCGTGAGGAAGGCGGCAATTTGCGCCTCGTTCACCTCGCCACGGGTGATCTCCGTGAGGGTCTCGTAGGCTTCCTCACGAGTGAGGCGCTGGTGCTCGAAGAGTTTATTGAGTATCTTTTTCATTGAAAATCAATTGGTTATCCAGTTTTTAACCATTAGTTTCCCATGTTCCGTCATCACGCTCTCCGGGTGAAACTGCACCCCTCGCACGTCATACTTTTTATGGGTCAAACCCATGATTTGCCCTTCGTCGTCCTCGCAGGTGAGGTCGAAGCAATCGGGTAGGCCATTTTTGGAAACCACCCACGAATGGTAGCGCCCGGCAGCAAAAGTTTCGGGGATTTCCCGAAAAAGCGGCTCGTCTGCCTTGCGCACATGCATCGGCGTGGCCACCCCGTGGAAGACCCTCGACAGATTCTCTAGTTGCCCGCCGAACACCTCCCCGATAGCCTGCAAGCCGAGGCAGACACCGAAGATGCTCTTGGTCGGCGCCAGTTCCCGAATTAGGTCGCAAAGGATGCCCGACTCGCTGGGTAAACCGGGGCCAGGCGAGAGCAAAATCTTGTCGTATTGCGCCGCCTCCGCCACCGTGATTTCGTCGTTGCGGAACACGTCGGGGCGGATGCCGGACATTTCCTCCACGTACTGGACGAGGTTGTAGGTGAAGGAATCGTAGTTGTCAAGGACTAATATTTTCATTGTAAAATATTGATTGTCAATTTGTTGCTTAAATATTGGTTTCGGCACGTTTGACGGCTCTGCGCAATGCACCGATTTTATGAAAAACTTCGGCCAGCTCCTTTTCTTCGATGGAATGTTTCACAATCCCCGCCCCTGCTTGGTAGTGCAGCGTATTGTTTTTGCTCAAAAAACTGCGGATGAGGATGGCATGGTTCGTCTCGCCGCTGAAGGTAAAAAAGCCCACGCAGCCGCCGTAGTAGCCCCGCCGGTTCGGTTCGATTTGATCAATGAGTTGCATCGCCCGGTGCTTGGGAGCACCCGACAAAGTGCCAGCCGGAAAGGTCTCCGCCAGCAGCCGTACGGGTGAAACACCCTCAGGCAACTCACCTGACACCTCCGAAACGAGGTGGATGACATGGCTGTAAAACTGCACCTCCCGGTAGGTTTCCACTTTCACGTTTTGGCAAAGCCGGTTGAGGTCGTTCCTCGCCAAATCCACCAGCATGACGTGCTCGGCGTTCTCCTTGGGGTCGGCGGCGAGGGCTTCTGCGCCGAGGCGGTCGGCATGGTCGTCGCCGGAGCGGGGGAAGGTGCCTGCGATGGGGTTGATGAAGGCTTTTTTGGTGATTGGTGATTGGTGATTGGTGATTGGCTCGGACTTGAGTCGGACTTGTGCTTCGGGCGATGAACCAAAAATTTTATACCCACCATAATCAAAATAAAACAAGTACGGCGAGGGGTTCACGCTCCGCAAAGCCCGGTAAACATTGAAGTCGTCGCCCTGAAACTGCTGCGAAAACTGGCGGGCCAGCACGATTTGGAACACATCGCCACGCTGGCAGTGCTGCTTGCCGAGCGTCACCATTTTCACGTAATTTTCGTCGGTCATGTTGGTCGTCTCTTCGCCGACGGTGCTGAACGGGAAGGTCGGCACGGGCGCTACTTGCAGGAGGTTTTCGAGTTCCGGGAGGTGGCTGGCCTCACCGGGCAGGCTGTTTTCCAGCACGGTCATTTGTTGGTTGAAATGGTTGATGGCCACAATGAAACGGGGCAGTTGGTAGCGGATAGTCGGGATGGCCCGCTCTGGGTTCACCGGGCTTTGGAGGCTGATTTTTTCGAAATGCTGCACGCTGTCGTAGGTGCAGTAGCCAAAGAAACCGTTCATGCGCTGCACGGTTGGCTCCTCGTTTTTTAATTTGATTTTTTCAAAAAAATCGACGAGTGCGGTGAGTGCCTCGGCCTTGTTTTTTAGGGTAAAATAGGTGGCTACCTCGCCGGGCATTTGCTGCGTAACTCGCTCATTATCAACGATGAACTCCGCCATCGGCGACAAGCAGAGGAATGACACGCTGTTCTCGTTGCCGTGGTAGTCCGAGCTTTCGAGGAGCAGGGCACCGGGGTAGCGGTCACGTAACCTTAGGTACAGGCTGACGGGGGTGACGGTGTCGGCGAGGAGGGTTTTTATGATTGTTTTTATTATTGACATTGCTGAATTGTTGTTTTTGGAAAACAAAAAAGGCCTGCCGTGAACGGCAGGCCTTTTTTGCAACATCATAAATTGAGCAACGGCATGCGGCTATCCACGGAAATCGGGTTCCTTGAATTGCCACCACCAATTTTGTGCGGTCGTGCGTTGCTGAATGTTGGAAGTTGAAGTCATATTTTGATTTGTATCAAATTTTTAACTGGCCACAAAGAAACAGGGACCGGGGGCAGAAAGTCAAGGGGTAGGTAGCTTTTGCCGGAAAAAAAATTCGGAGCAAGTGAAAAACTAGAGCGCCATCTTCTTGCCAAACATTTGAAACATCCAGTAAAATGTGGCAAAAAAACTGCTTCTCCGAAGGTGAAAACAAAAGCTATTTTTGTCGCCTTAAAAATACAGCAGATGAAAAATGACACTTGGGAGCGCCTCTACTCCGAGCCAGAAACAATGGACATGAACCTGTTCCATGCCCGTTTCGACCACCTGCGCAACCCCCGCAACGGCAAGGATATCCGCATCGTGACCCTCACTGGCAACGACGCCGTGAACGTGATGGCCCTCACCCCGGCTGGCAACGTCGTCATGGCCGACAATTTCCGGTTCGGTATCATGGCCTACTCGCTGGAGCTGCCCGGTGGTCTTGTGGACGTTGGCGAAGACCACCAAGCCGCTGCCAAACGAGAGCTACTCGAAGAAACCGGATATTCCGCCCCCGATTGGTACTACCTCGGTTGCATCGCCGCCAACCCTGTGTTCATGGACAGCTACGTCCACCACTACCTCGCCATCGGTGCCGAGAAAACGGCCAGCCAGCACCTCGACGACGCCGAAGACATCCGGGTGCGGGAACTGCCGCTGGAGGAGCTTCGCAAGATGTTGTTCAACGGTGAATTCCAGCATCCGCATACGGAAAGTGGGGCGCTACGGGGGCTGGGAAGGCTGGAGCGGGGGCTTTGAAGAAGTAATCTTGCGAAGAAAAAAAGTAGCGGTGGAACGAGCTTTGCCCGTTCCGCCGCTACTCATTTAGGCCCTAGCCTATGCCTGTCTCACTGCCAGCACTGGTATCCGAAGTAAGGCGACTCAGACTTAATGGGGCCTTGGCAATTGGCGTTGATGTAGGTAATCCTCCTGCCCATCGGGGCTAGTACTTCCGTGCAAAATCCATCTCCACGACCGCAGCGCCGACGGTCGTACCACTCGTTTTTGGTCGAGCCGCCGTCGTTTGTATTGTCGCACGGTCCAAAAAATCCCTTTTCGACCTCCCCGCACTTGGCATTTTTGTACTGCTTGAACGAACTGCCGTCCGCAGTGTAGGTAGCCACAAGGTCTGGTTCGAGTGGTAGATTGGCAGCCTGAGCCGCAATAATGTTGGATGCCGCTTCTTTGACGATGAAGGTGATAATGACCGGCTCAAAATTGGCGGTAACGCCAGTGGCCGAAAATCTGCCATCGCTGGTGGGCTGCGCATCGAGCAAGGCGAGCGACTGTTCCAAGTAGGCGGGATTTACCAGCAGCACGTCCTCGATGGGGTCGAACCAAGCGATAAGGTCTTCTACCTCGTGTGGGCGATTACAGGTGTCGCTGGTGACGGGCGGCACCGGTGGCTCAACTGGTGGCGTTTGCACAATGGTGATAGGTTCCTTTTCGCAGGAGAAAAACAGCAGACTGGAAATGGGTGCCAGCAACAGGGCGACTCCAATGGCGGTTGATTTAATGATCGCTTTCATGACGTAATTTTTTTTGATGAAAAAATTTTGATTTTGACATGGATTTCTTCAAATCCTGATTCAAAAATGGGTCGTGAAAGCAGGGCTTATCAAGTACGATTTTTTTTGGGTTTTAGGTGGGAAAAAGTAGGTCGTGGCTCATCAATCTTCAAATTATTGCCTCACAAATAGTTGAAAATCAATTAATTGTGACTCATGGATGCCTTGTACGAAAAATCAACATTTTCCGAAAAACCATTCAAATGCCGGGGCTTAAATTTTCTATTTTTTTACAAAACGCCGTACGGTCCATCCTTCGTTGGTCTCCATTTTCAGGAAATAGACCCCGCCCAGAAGTTGAGCGGTAGAAATTCGGTGCGAGCGATTGCCGTCGCATTTTTCAGAAAGCAAAAACTTCCCCTGAGCGTCGTAAAGCTGCAAAGCGTCTAGGCTGGCAAATGGGGCAACCACCTCCAGCCAATCGCCAGCGGGATTGGGCTGTAAGCTGATGGCTGTAAGCAGGCTATTTATTTCCGTTGCCGGGTCAATGGGGTCGAACAACAGGGTGGTATCCACCAATACCTGGCCGAAGCAGACGATCTGCTCCAACTCATTGATGATGAGCACATTGGAGGCGTCTATCCAAAAGGGCACCGAGGTTCCAGCAGTGCGGATGATCATGTCATCCACGACGATGGAAACCACTCCGAGCGGACGAGTGGTGAAGAAAGCGTTGGCACCTTTGCCCGCTGCACCGAAGCCGATGCTGCCCGATGGTACGGAGCGCCATGCCCTTGCCAGTGTACTGGTGGCAGTCACGAACATCAAGTCCCCAGGCACCGTGTCAGGGAAGACCCCGACGAGGGAGTCCTGCACGTACTCAGGGTCGAAGTTCAAGTCGAAGGCGATGCCGAGCGCTCCGGCGGGCAGTGGTACGTTGGGCGGGTAGCGGAGGGTTATCAAGGCGAAAAAGGTGTCGGTCACGAAGGCCGTGTCGCGGTCAAAAGTGATGAGCAGGTCGGGCTTGGCGCAAGTGAAGCAGGTGTCGGGGAGCAGGTAAGGTTGGGGTGGGGGCTGCGAAGCGGTTTGCGAAGAATCGAAGTTGAAGGCAATGGCGTCGAGGTCGAGGGAGTCAATGATGCCGTTGCCATCGCTGTCCAAAAAGCCGAGGTTCAGGTTGCTGACGGGCAGGCTCTGTGCCCACGGCTCAAAGAATTGGGGCTGCCAAATGGGATTTGCGCCGGGCCGTGGAAAGCCCTCTGCCCCGAAGGCGACACCGATGGGCAGCAGGTCGTACTGGTTGGCAGTGCCGTCGTTGTTGGCATCGCCGGGAAGCATGATTTGCGCCAGCAGTGGCAAGGAAAATAGCAGCAACAAGAAGGAAATAATGGCGCACTTCATGGTAACTTTGTTTGAAGGTGGGAGAGATTGGGCATGGCGGATCGCTGCGCTGCAATTTATTTCCTGCCCACTGTGGCCAACCATGCGGCAAAGCAAGCTCATCGAAATTTTACGGCGGCTATCTCCGAGGCAACTGGGCAGGTACAGTGATTTTGTGCGCTCGCCATACTTCAACAAGAACGATGAAAATCTACGCCTTTTTCAGTACATCGAAAAGTATGCACCGGCTTTTGACCACAAAAATTTAGAAAGAGACGTGGTGCTTAAAAAAATGGCAACCACCAAACCTCTAGACGAAAAGACACTGGCCAACCTGATGAGCCAGCAGGTGGCGCTTTTGGAAAAATTTCTGGCAGTGGAATACCAACTTGCTGACGAATTCGGGCAAGGGCTGGCACTGATGGAGCAATACCAAGCCATGCAGCTCCCAAAGCGGCAAAAGCAGGCCGGTGATGCCGCCGCCAAGGCCGTTGGGCAAGATGCTTGGCGCAATGCTGACTACTTTCGGCAGCAGGTTTTGCTCAAAACTTCGCTTTACAGGCACTCCGACCCCAGCGTTCGAGGCTTCAACCCTCACCTGCAAGCCGTCGCCGATGCCCTCGACGCCTACTTTCTCTCCGAAAAACTGCGGCAAGCCTGCCTGATGGAAAACCTGAGCGGGGCCCTCCTGACTGGATACAGTTTGCGGTATTTGGAGGAGGTGCTGGAATGGTCAGGCCAAGCCGAAGCGCTCCAGTTGCCCGCCGTACAAATCTACCGGGGAATCCTCCTGCTGCTCAGGAACGAAAAGGACGCCACTGCCTTTTCCGAAGTGAAAAAATTGCTCTCCGAAAACGAAAAACTGTTCTCCAACGAAGAGAAAAAACAGCTCTACACCCTCCTGCTCAACTACTGTGCCCGCCGCATCAACCGATTCAACGACAAGGTTTTTCAGCACGAGTACCTCGAAATCAACAAGTTGTTGCTGGCCAACGGGCTACTGTTTGAACAGGGACAGCTAACGCCCTGGCGCTACACCAATATTGCGAAAGCCGGCCTGAACACTGGACAAAACGAGTGGACTTGGAATTTTATCCACCAGTTCAAGGGCAGCCTGCCACACGATTTTACCGAGAGCGTATTCAGCTACAACCTCGCACAGTACCACTACCACCTCGGCGACCTCGACAAGGCCCAGCGCTCCCTCCTCCATGTTGATATCGCCGAAGACGTGCTCCTCAACATCTCTGGCCGAAGCCTGCTCATCAAAATTTACCATGAAACTGACCAGCCTGAACTGCTGCTTTCCTACCTCGAAGCGACCCGGCAGTTTTTGATGCGAAACCAACTGCTCGATGCCCAACTTAAGCGGCAAATGCAGAAATTCGTTGAAGTGACTGCCAAACCTACCCGCTACGGCAAGCCAGAAAGGCAGCGGCTGGTGGAGTTGTTTGAACACCTGCCCCCGGCTGACGAATTGATGCACCATGACTGGTTGGAGGAACAAATTAGATTGAAAATCAAGGAGTTGTGAAATTGTGGGATTTGATGTTTTGGGTTGATGCGCCCTGAATAGTCCAAACTGCTACCTTTGCCAGAAACACAATCATCTTGACGAAATCCATCTACCTACTTTTCCTCCTGCTCCCTTACTTTTCGCTGGCGCAAACTTTTAGCGGTACCTTCAATCAGCCCATCCCCGACGATGGCACGGTGGGCTACTACGACCTGCCCGTGAGCGGCCTGCCGATGCAGACCAGCGACAGTTTTGGCGTAGAGACCGTCTGCATCAACCTCACCCACACTTGGAATGCCGACCTCGTCGTCTCGCTCATCGCCCCCGATGGCACAGAGGCCGAACTGACCTCCGACAACGGCGGCGACACCGATGGTTACCTTAATACTTGCTTCAACACAGGGGCAGCGCAGGGTATTTGGGAGGTGGGATGGCCGTACACGGGCACTTTCAAGCCGGAGGGTTTTATGAGTGTGTTTCAAAACGGGCTGAACCCCAACGGCACTTGGCGCTTGAAGATCAGGGACACTTACCCCTTCGCCGATGCGGGTGAGCTGTTTGACTGGAGCGTCACCTTCGGGCCCAACCCGCCAACGCCGTACCCATTTTTTTCTTCCAGTTTGCCCATTTTGAATATAACAACCAACGGGCAGGTCATCCCCAACGAGGTGAAAATTACGGCAAACCTCCAAATCATTGACAACGGGTCGGGTCAGACCAATTTCGTTGACGACCCCGCCAACGGCTACAACGGCCAAATCGCCATCGAACAGCGGGGCAACAGCTCTGGCTGGATGCCCAAAAAATCATTCAACTTCGAAACGCAGCAGCCCGATGGCTCCAACAACGACGCCAGCCTGCTCGGCATGCCTGCCGAAAATGATTGGGTGCTGCTTGCCAACTACTCCGACAAAACGCTGATGCGCAATTTTTTGGCACAAGATATTTTTGAAAAAATGGGCCGATACGGGGTGCGCATGCGCCACTGCGAATTGGTGATTGACGGCGAGTACCGGGGCATCTATGTGCTCGGCGAGCGCATCAAGCGGGACAGCCAGCGGGTGGACATTGCAAAGCTAGACCCCGACGAAAACACAGGTGAGGACGTGACAGGCGGCTACATTATCAAAATTGACTGGCAAAACGGCACGAACCTCGGTGGTTTTTCCTCGCAGTTTCCAGCTATAAACAATGCTAACCCGCTCTACTACCAGTTCCATTATCCCGAAGCCGACGAAATCACTCCTGCCCAAGCCGGATACATTGAATCGTATGTTGACAGTTTTGAACGGGCGATGAAGGCACCGTTTTTCCAAGACCCCGACCTCGGCTGGCGGCGTTTTGCCAGCGAAAAATCGTTCACAGACTTCATCCTGCTGTACGAACTCTCAAATAACGTGGACGCCTACTGGCTCTCTACTTTTTTGCACAAAGACAAAAATGGCAAGCTGCGTGCTGGCCCACCGTGGGACTTCGACCTGGCTTTCAGCAACGCCGACTACTCCGAGGGTTGGAGCACTTCCGGCTGGCGCCACGACTGGCTAGCCAACAACACCGACCTGCTGCCGTTTTTCTGGCAGCGCATCTGGCAGGACACCTCATTTGCGAAGCAAGCTGCCTGCCGATGGCACGAGCTACGGGAAGGGGCGCTGCACCCCGACAGCCTGCAAGCCATCATCGCTGAAAAAGAGATGCAGTTGGAAGGGCCGCAAATGGAAAACTTTATCCTCTGGGACATCATCGGAGTGTGGGTTTGGCCGAACGTGCAGCCGTTGCCGCAGAGCTACGAAGAGGAAATCTCTAGGCTGCAAGGCTGGGTAGCTAGCCGTGCCGCTTGGATGGACGCCAACTTGCCAGTGGTGGACTGTTCGCCGGTGTCGGCGTTAAGTGAGGCCGAGGGCGGCTGGGGCATGGTAGAGGTTGCGCCCAATCCCTTCACCAGTCAACTCCGGGTTAGCGGGCCTGAGCGTTTCGACTTGCGCCTTACGAATGCGTTGGGCGAGGTGGTCTGGCAGGCGTTTGACCAAAAAAAATCTGCCTCGATTGACACGGAAATGCTGCTCCCCGGCTGCTACTGGCTGACGGGTACCAGCGAAGGGCGAACCTGGAGCAGGTTGGTTATCAAACATTAAAAATCATATCATTTACAACAATGGAAAAAACAAAAATCACCATCAACAACAACGGTTCTATTCGCATCGAAGGAGACGTCGAGCTACTTGACCCACAGGGAAATGCGTATGGTCTCGGCGGGCGCACTATCATTTCGCTCTGCCGCTGTGGGCACTCCGCCAACAAGCCCTTTTGCGATGGTTCGCACAAAGCACAAAGCTTTCAGCATGAGGCAACGGCATTTGATTTGCCTCCCAAAAAGGTGTAAAAGAACGATGGAACAACCCAATAGAAAAGGTATCGGCGTCTAAGACGCCGATACCTTCATTTTTATTGGTTTGTTCGAGATGGTGGCTTGTGTTACTATGTTCTTTTTTGCAAGGCTCAATTGTGCTCAAATAAACCGCTCGAGATGGTGGCCCACCAGCACCTTCATGGCTTGCAATCCGAGTGCTTTGGCTTCTTTTTCCGTGAAACCTTCGTCCATGAAAAAATCTTCGAACAACACTTCTGTTTGCAAATAGCTGATTTTCAGCGCAGTAGCTATTTCGGCGAGCATGGGATCACGGCTCGACCAGCCTTCGATGCCCAGCCAGAGTTTGCTGTTCCATGCTTCGAGTGCTTTGCGCTCGTCGTCGGTGAGCGCCTTCGGGGTGAGGTAGAGTTGGGCGAGTTGTGACTGGCTTTTTGCGCAGGCAGCCTCGCTCATTTGCCCCAATCCACAGAGGTCACGTGCGATGGCGTCCAGCACTTTCACTTCCTCCCACTCCCAGAATCCACCGCAGGCTTGCAACTTAAGGTTGCTGCCTTCGTTGGGGCCAAATGCCTTGAGCGCTGGGCCGGGGTGCTTGCGGAAAAGCCAGCACGGAGCGGCCGGGCTGTCTGCCGATACCTCATGGATGTAGCGCAGGTGCGTGAGCAGCTGGTCAATGTCCTCGTAGGCATAGCGTACAGTTGGGTCAAACTTTGGGAAGGCCGATTTTTTGACAGCAAAAGCCTCCTTGATGGCTTCGTTCATCAACCAGTTCACGTCTTTGCTTTGCCCTTCGCTCACGTAGCGGAAGTAGGCGCGGTAAGCCCGTGCGATGGGCGCTTTGGAGGCGGCGAGGCCGTCCACGGCAGTTTTTGGGTCGTCCCAAAGTTGGTTGATGTACGACTGGACCGAACCTTTTGGGGCATCATCGGTAGGAGTGGACATGTGCTTGGCTAGGATGCGGTACTTCTGCAACTGGCGGTTGTTCGACAAGGCCAAATCGTATGCAGTACGTGTGCCCTTGCCGTAAAAACCATCAAGCGAACCCTTGTAGGAGCCTTCGAGCTTCAGCGCTTTTTGCAATTCGTAGGCCGAGGTGCGCTTCACGTTTGGCCGTATGTCGGGCAGGTTTGCCTCGAAGCTTACGGGCGTGGCCACTGGTTCTTTGGCGGCTATTTTTTCTGGTTCAGCTTTGGCTGGCTCAGGCTTGACCACTTCTTTTTTAACAGGCTCAGCTTTTGTAGGTTCCAACTTTACTTCGCCGCCTTTTGGAGTCACATCTGTCGCTTTCGCTTTTGGCTCTTCTGTTTTGGTCGGTGGCACGATGGCTACTTCTTCGTAAGTTTTTGGTGTCTCTTCTTTTTTAGATTCAATCACAGATTTAGGCTGGTCAGGCGCTTTTTCTTCCTTTTTTTCTTCGAAAACCAGTGGAATCAAAGGTTTTTTTGGTGCGCCGCCCATTTCGAAATCACCGACTTCGTGCAGCAGCACATTGTTCACGTTTTTGACAAAAGCGTCCTTGAAGCCCACTTTTTGGAGCTTGGCTAGATGTGTCTTTGCCGAAATCACATCTGGGAAAGTACCTGCAAACAGCTTGACCATGTTGCCGTTGAGCAAAACATACAATTGCCCGGCAGCTAGGTATTCCTCCCAGTTGATTTTGTCGCCGAGCCGCTTTGTAGCCAATTGGACAACGGTCACCGACTGGCCACCATCCACGTTCAACTTGGTGACAGCGGCGTTGCTGTAACCGAACAACTGAAGTGTGGCCAATGCTTTGCCAGCCTCAGCTTCAGTGGCGTAGCCACCCATGTACACGTCGGTGTGGTTGGGCCGCTTGGTAGCATACAAAAAGCCATGCGATTGTAGCTGGGCAAAGTCGCTGGGCTTTGGGTTGGCGTAGTTGCCGACTTGCACGGTGAATTGTGGAACGTCTTCTTGGGAGATGGCCGAGAAAGCCATGAAGACTAGGACAATCAAAGAAAAGACTCGGGCTTGAAACTTCATGTGATTTAGCTTTGGTATTTGCGTGAAATGATACGGCTGGTTAGACGACAGAACGCTACAGAGGTAGCATTTTGTTGTTGAGCAGGGCCGAAAACCGCCCTGCTCCCATGTTATTTAACCGCCATCATAACTTGCAAATACCAATGGGCTTCGATATGCAAACCAAAACCCAAAACACATGTTTAAACGCAAATATGGGGCAATTTAATGTTTTTCGAATTAACAAGAAAGCAAAGCTTTGGAATTGCCCTGTAAAACTTGGGTTTTGGTTAAAATTCAATTCAACTTGAATTTTTTTTCAATGTCACCGAACAAATTACGAATGTTCCACCTTTTCAACTAGTTATTGCGTCTCAAACAAGCACTCCCCATATTTTCCAAAATTTAATAGGGTTTTAGGTGTTTATTCAGGGGGTCAAGGCTGTGCCTTGACCTCTTTTTTTATTTAAAAAGGCAGGTAATTCAAGGCTTAAACCATGGCTTAGACTTCTTTTTGCAACACCAAAATATCTTGAAAATCCTTGCATTCAGATTTGGAAAGCCCCCGCCAGTAGCCGTAGCAAAGATGCCGTACTTTTAGGTCGTACCGCTCGACTATTTTCCGAAGGTGTTTTTCTTCAAATGCAACGTTAGCGCTTTTCACTTCGTCGTCCATCAGGCGGTAGTGGGTGTAGTCGAACGGAAACTCGAACCCCTCAGGCCACGCCGTTTTTTCATTAAAAAGAAAAAAAGTGAGGTAGCAAACACCGCCGGGGCGTAGCACCCGGTACAGCTCGCCGAGGTAGTTGTCCACTTCGTCGGGCAGCATGTGCGTGAAGACGGAGTTGGCGATGGCAAAGTCGAAGCTGGCGTCGGGGTAGGGGAAGCGGAAGTTGCTGGCGCTGCCACCATCGGAGCGGTAGAGGTCGTTTTCGAGCGAAATGTAGCGGAACTGGAAGTTCGGGAAGCGGGCTGTGATTTGCTGCTGGCACCAGTCTACCCCCTTTTTGACCACGTCGAAGCCTTCGTAGCGGCCATTTTCTGATAAAAAACGAGTGAGCGGTAGGGCAATCCGCCCAATACCGCTGCCAATATCAAGCACACTGTGGTGAGGCTGAAGGTTGCATAGCTCTTGGAAGTTGGTCATCGACTGCTCGCCCGATTGACGGAAATCGCCCCCACCTGTGTAAATCATTCCTCGGGGTGGGGTGAGGCCGTCACGTTGGCCTGTCAACGCCTCCCAAGTGTCGAGTGGGAGGAAGTAGAGCCGCCGGGTGGCAAATCGCCAAGCGGGCGGGATGGCGTAAAACAGTTTACGGGCGATGTTTTTCACTCAAATTTTTTGGCAAAGCTACATGAACTTGTACTTATAACACCCTTGTCATCTGGGGTTTTGACTACCGCTTTCCTTGAATCTGAATCACTAAACCCTATCGGGATCTTTGCCTGCTGACAGAAAATCTTGGTATTGCTTCAGCTTTTCCAATTCGCCGTTGGCTGCGAGGCGGGCTTGGTCGGGCCAAGTGCGTGGGTCGTGGATGCGGTAGCGTTCGCCTGCGTTTAGCAACACTTCTTTTAACTTTTCCACGGAAGATTCGGCAAGTGCGCTCCACGTTTGGATGCCTGCTTCGTTCAGCAGTTTTTCGATTTTTGGACCGATGCCTTCCACGATTTTCAGGTCATCGGGTTTGATGGGAGCAGCTTTGGCAGTTTTTGCCTTTGCAAGCAGCGAGGCTTGGCCAACCCAGTTGTCACGTTCGATGCGGCCGGGAAAGAACTCGATGGCTGCGGTCACTTTTTCAATCAAATTGGTATCAAAGTGACTGACCTGTTCAAAGGTGAAGATGCCGAGTGCGTTCAGTTTTTTCTCCAAAAATGAGCCGATGCCTTTGATTTCCGTAAGGTCGTTTTTTTGGTCGGCGGTGGCCAATGGAATGGTCGTGCCGATGGCCGCCATTACTTCGTCCCTAGCCTCGGAGGTTGCGATGGCTCCGCCGGTGATGGCTTCCTTGTCAGCCGGATTGGTAGCGGTGATGATAGCTTCAGCTGAGATGGCGGCGGCAGCAACTCCTGCCGTTGGAGATGCTTTGAGCTCTGCAAGTTCGGCTTTCAGTACTTCGTTTTCGGCCATGAGGCTGCCGATTTTAGCCTCCAAACTGCCGAGGCGGTTGGTGGAGTCGTTGTAGGACTTCAGCAAATTGAGCACATTTTCGTCTTCTTTTTTGGTGGCAGACAGCAGGCTTTCATTTTCGGCCTCCAAGCTGGCAATTTTGGCTTCGAGTTGGCCAATTCGCTCCGATTCGGTCGGGTTGCTGCCAAGTGCGGCTCCAGCAACAGCCAGCTGCTCGTTGCTAGCTTTAAGCGCAGCGATTTGGGTGTTCAAATCCTCGATGGTCGCTTGGTGGATGTGACTGGAAGCATGCAACTTGACGGTTTCTTCCAAAGACTGGTCGAGGTCACGTTGCCATTTTTGTCTGTCGCTCTGAGTAGCTGCCACTTGCTCCAGCGCCATCTCGGCTTCCCGTTTAGCCTTGGCAATATCGGCGGTATTGAGGTCGAGTTTTTCCCGAAGGGCGGACATTTCCAATTGGAGGTCGTCGTGCTTCTGTTTCCACTCAGCGGCATCCCGTTGGTAGCGAACAGCCTGCCCACGCCACATGCCCCATGCTGCAATGAAGCCGATAAGGAAGCTGATCAGCATGGAGAGGAGGAAAAAGAGGCTGTCTTGGTGATTTAAAAATTCGAATAAGTTTTCCATGTTGCCTGTTTTAAAGTCAGTTTGATAAGGGTTGGTGTGGATTTATAAAGATTGATTATCAATGGGTTATCGCTATTTTTCAGCGCATTTTATTGCACTTTCTTTTCTTCGATTTTAAAGTTGACCCTTCGGTTTTTCTGTCGGCCTTCTGGGTTGTCTTTGCCGCCAATGGAGTTGGGTGCTACAGGTTGCTCTTCGCCTTTTGTGGTGGGCACAATATCCGACTTTACGCCCAATTCTCGAAAGTAGGCGGTAGCGTTTTTAGCGCGACGAAGGCCGAGGTTGAGATTGATTTTCTCGCCTCCGATGCTGTCTGTGTGTCCCGTGATGGTCAGCATCATGTTGGGGTTGGCGTCGAGGAAAGTCTTCACTGAGTCAGCGTAAAGGATGCACTGCTCGCCGGGCTTGAACTCGTCGGAGCCGAAAGCAAAATTGGCATCAGAAAAGGTGTTGTCCTTGAAGCTGTAAATTGGGCGGTCATAGTCGTTGGGGCTAGGAACGTACAGGTGGAAGGAGATGGGCTCGTCCTGCGTAGTGCCTGCAACTAGTTGATAGTCAATTGAAAAGCGTTTTTCGTCCATCCCCATTTTTACCAACAGCTGCTCCACAGCGGCTGCCCTTGCGATGCCGATATTTTCAAAAATTCCACTTTTTGCGGTCTTCTCCGCATCAAGGTAGCGGCCTGTGAGGGTGATGTGCTTTTCGGGATTGGATGCTAGGTGGTCAGCCACTTTTGCTAGGAAGTTTCTATTGTTGGTTGTGAGGTCAGGTTGGAAGGCATCTGGTGCAAAGCCGAACTGTTCATAGCCTTGGAGCACGGTCTTGTTGCCGTCATGGAGCGAAAGCGTCATGGGGCGAGAAGTTGTGGTGACTTGAGTGGGTGCCTCACCGCATTGGTGTCGCAATTGGCATACGAAATACCAACGTGCCGGAATAGCATAGGCAAGCAATACCAAAAAGCCGATGATAAAACCTCTCATAGTCGTTTGTCTTGTATGTTTTCAGTTAGGTAAAACGTCAAGCCAGCTGTGTACTTACCTCAAAGTTACGTCGCCAAATGTATGATTTTCAATTGGTTGCGCAAAATAGTGTTGTTTTCGGGTTCGGGCTTTTTGATGTTTTAAGTTTTCGGATTAAGATATTGAACCATAATTACTCCGAGAACCGGATAACTTGAAATTCCACAACGCACTACCATGAAAACGGTCGAAAAAAAATCTGCGCATAACCACAAAATCTGCGAAAACAGCCTATCTTTGCGCTCCTTTTAAAAAAGTTCTTTAAAAATGGACGCTTTAGAGCACTTCACCATCCCGGTTTCGGGATTGCAAAACGGTCCTCACGAGTACGATTTTAGTATTGACAGGACGTTTTTTGAGTGCTTCCCTGAGTCACCTATCAAGGACGGCAAAGTAGCGGTGCATTTCATTTTTGACAAGCGCCCTGACATGTACACCATGACCTTCCAGATTGAAGGAAAGGTGAAAACGTCCTGCGACCGTTGCCTTGAAGAGTTTGACTTCCCCATCGAAGCCGATGAAATGTTGTTGGTCAAATTCGATGAAAAGGAATGGGAGGACGCCGAAATCATCTACGTGTTGAAAGACACGCCAAGGCTCAACGTGGCCCGGTATATCTACGAGTTTATTAACCTCGCTGTGCCGATCACCAAGACCCATGATGATGCTGACGAGGAATGCGACCCGGAAATGCTGAAATACCTACAATCGGAAAGCTCCGATGAGCCTTCTGTTGCGCCGTCGGTATGGGATGCTTTGAGGGGCTTACAATCTGACAATTAGACGTTAACTGAGATATTAGACGATAGACACTAGACAACGAAGGAGCTGACTAAAGTCTAAAGTCTCTAAATTTTAATAGCGATGCCAAATCCTAGAAATAAACATTCAAAGGAGCGTACCCGCACCCGTCGTGCGCACGACCGTGCTGCCATACCTACTATCGCCAAGTGCCAAGCAACTGGCGAATCGCATGTTTTTCACCACGCTTACACGGACAGTGAGGGCAACATGCGTTACAAAGGCAAAATCTTGGTAAAGTCCAAGCAAGACCAGGAATAAAACCCTGTTATGCAGCATCTAAAATCTATAAAGCTCCCGTTCATCGAAAGGTGGACGTGGGGCTTTCTCTGTTTTTGGGCGGCAACTGTGCTGGCCTCCTGCGGGCAGGGCAAACATTTTTCCAACGATAAAAATCCACAAGCCGTGAAGCAAATCATCTCCACACCCAACGCACCCGGTGCCATCGGCCCATACAACCAAGCTGTTATTTACAACGGCATCCTCTACGCCTCCGGCCAAATAGCCATTGACCCCGCCACTGGCGAACTGGTACAGGGCAGCATCGAGGAGGAGACGCACCAGGTGTTGAAAAACATCGGTGGCATACTCGAAGCAGCTGGCTGTACCTATCAAGATGTGCTGAAGGCCACCGTTTTCATCAAGGACATGCATCAGTTTGCCCGCATCAATGCCGTTTATGCCGAGTATTTTCAACCGGATTGGGCACCCGCAAGGGAGACCGTTGAGGTTGCTAACTTGCCTAAATTCGTCAACATAGAAATCTCTGTCATCGCTGCGGTGAAATGAGCCAAGCCACCTTGTTCAGCGCCGTTGGCGTCAGCCTGATTTTGTTGGCGTTTCTCGGTTCCTCGTTCAACAAAATTAGCCAGAGTAGCCTAGTTTATTGGGTGCTCAATCTCGTGGGTGGTATCTTCGCAACAGCTGGGGCGGCACTTATGGCGTCAGTGCCATTCGTGATTTTGGAGGCAGTTTGGACGGTAGCGAGCGTGGTGGGGTTAGTGAAATGGCTTAGAACCAATGCCCGAAACCACTAAAATTACATTGACGTAATAAACGCATGACAATGAAAAAAACAGTCCTTTCCCTCATCCAACCAACGGGTCACATGCATTACGGC
>CAYTZS010000100.1:0-576 GCA_964442355.1 uncultured Saprospiraceae bacterium
CCGGAGGCCAGTACGATGTCTTCCTTTTTTACGCCAACGAGTTCGATGATTTGGTCCATCACCTCATCAATCATGGCATTGGGCATGTCGATTTTGTTGATGATGGGGATGATTTCGAGGTCGTGGTCAATAGCCAGGTACAGGTTCGAAATGGTTTGCGCCTGAATGCCCTGCGTGGCGTCCACCAGCAACAGCGCACCCTCGCAGGCGGCGATGGAACGGCTCACCTCGTAGCTGAAGTCAACGTGGCCCGGCGTGTCGATGAGGTTGAGGGTGTAAACTTCCCCATCCTTGTGGTGGTGGTAGAGCTGGATGGCGTGGCTCTTGATGGTGATGCCCCGCTCACGTTCCAAGTCCATGCTGTCGAGGGCTTGGTCCTTCATGTCACGGGCGGCAATGGTCTTGGTCGTTTCCAACAAACGGTCGGAAAGCGTGCTCTTGCCGTGGTCAATATGTGCGATAACGCAGAAATTGCGGATGTTTTTCATGCTTTCTTTATCAAATTGGTTTTTCGTGGGGGGGGGGGGGGGGGGGCCCCCGACAAAAAAATAATTTAAGGAGGGGGGGGGGGGGGGG
>CAYTZS010000100.1:586-10635 GCA_964442355.1 uncultured Saprospiraceae bacterium
TTTATAAACTTGGTGTTGCGGGGCTCGGCTTCGCCGACCCACTAAAAACAACTTTACTTTCCGGGCGGCGGCTGGCCCGCCGACCGAAAAGCGGCTCTGTATTTCAAAATGGCCGCAAATGTACGCAATTTTCCAGCTCCCTGTTGCCCCATCTTGAATCGTAATTCGTCAATCAAAAGTCTCCCAAACCTTCATACCTCATACCTCCAAACCTTAACTACCTTTGCCGCCCAATGGACATCCTTTTCCTTAACCTCCATGATTGGTCGTTGCCCATTCGAAATCCCGTTTTCGTGATGTGCATACTGCTGCTGACGGTACTGACCGTGCCGGCGCTGCTCCAGCGTTTCAAGCTGCCGGGCATCGTGGGGCTGATTCTGATGGGGGCCATTTTGGGACCTCATGGCATCAACCTCCTCGAACAGGGCGATGGCATCAAGCTGCTCTCCAAGGTGGGGCTGCTGTACATTATGTTTTGGGCGGGGCTGGAGATTGACATGGCCTCCTTCATCCGAAACAAGCACAAAAGCGGCACTTTTGGCATGCTCACGTTCGGGTTCCCGCTGCTGCTGGGCGGGCTTTGCACCTACTATCTACTCGAACTCGATTGGATGGGCGCCCTCCTGCTGGCGGGCATGTTCTCCACGCACACCCTCATCTCCTACCCCATCGTCAACCGTTTGCGCATCGCCAAAAACGAGGCCGTGGCCGTGGCCGTGGGCGGCACCATCATCACCGATACGCTGGCACTGCTGCTGCTCGCCGTCATCTCTGGCATGGCACAGGGTACGATAGATGGTTGGTTTTGGGTAAAGCTCCTAATTTCTTTAGCGGTGTTCGGGGGGCTGGTCTTCGGCCTACTGCCGAGGGTGGCCCGGTGGTTTTTCCGAAGGGTCGAAAGCGACATCACCTACCAGTTCGTGTTCGTGTTGGCCATGCTCTTCGTCTGCGGATTGCTGGCAGAACTGGCGGGCATCGAGGCCATCATTGGGGCGTTCATGGCGGGGCTGGTGCTCAACCGACTCATTCCACACAGTTCGGCGCTGATGAACCGCATCGAGTTTATGGGCAATGCGCTGTTCATCCCGGCTTTCCTGTTCAGCGTGGGCATGTTGATCAACCTCCATGTTTTTTTCAAAAACACCGAGACCATCGTGACGGCACTCGTGCTCACCTCCGTCGCTTTGCTCACAAAATGGCTGGCAGCCATGGCCACGCAGAAAATATTTGGCTACTCCAAAGACCAGGGCCTGTTGATTTTTGGCCTCAGCAGCTCGCACGCCGCTGCCACCATCGCCATCATTCTGATTGGGTATGAAATCAAGCTCTTCGACGAGTCGGTGCTGAACGCCACTATCTTCCTCATCCTCGTCACCTGCCTCGTCAGCAGCTTCGTCACCGACCGGGTGGCCAGGCGCATGGCCAGCGCCAGCATCCATGCCGTCGGCGATGCGGAAAAAACGCAGCGCATCCTCGTGTCCATCTCCAACCCAGCCAGCGTGGTCAACCTCATGGACTTTGCCTTCTTGATAAAAACGCCGGGGAAAAAAGAGCCTGTTTACCCCCTCTCCATCATTCTCGACGAAAAGGACGTGCGGGATAAAATCCGGCAGAGCCAGCAACTCATCGAACCCGTGGTGCAGCACGCCGCCGAGCGGCAAATCGCCCTGTCGCCCATCCACCGGGTGGACGTGAGCGCCGTCAGCGGCATCCTTCGTGCGGCGGACGAGCTGTTGGCCACCGAAATCGTCATCGGCTGGCACCCACGGGTGAGCACCACCGAGCGCCTGTTTGGCACGCTCCTCGACAACCTCCTCGACGAGTCGCCGGAAATGCTCTTCGTGACCAACATGGTGCAATCGCCGTTTTCCTTTAAAAAAACAAGGGCTATCATCGCCGAAAACGCCCACCTCGAACCCGGCTTCGGCGACATGGTTGGCCGCATCGAGAACATCTCCCTGAACCTCGACCTACCGCTGAACCTCGTCATCTCGGAGGCCGCCCAGCCAGAGGCCGCCAAGCATTTCCTGAAAAAGACACTGGACCGGTTGAACGTGCTGCCGCTCGACCGTGGCATCTGGTGGCAACTGCACCAAGACCTGCCCAACGACGAGCTGCTCATCCTGCTCTGCGCCCGGCACGAGTCCGTCTCTGCGGAGTCGTTCATGGAGCGCATTCCCAGCTACCTGGCGGAGCATTTCTCTGAAAGGAGTTTTGTGCTGGCGTACCCGGCGCTGTAACATTTAAAAACGTGTACCAAAAACCTTTTTCATCGTTATTGAACCTAAATACTTTGAAAATGAGATTTTGCTGCCTTGCTGTTGTACTTTCCTTTTTGCATGTCCAGATTGGACTCGCGCAAAACTCCATCCGCACAGCTATATCAACTGAAATTTTATTCGACTTCGGCAAGCACGACCTGCGTCCCGAAGCCGACTCGCTGCTGGCGCAGGTGCTCACCTTCACGAAGGGCAAGGACAATTTCACCATCCGCATCACCGCCCACACCGACTCCATCGGCAGCTTGGCCAACAACGAGGCGCTCTCCAACCGGCGGGCACAGGCGGTCAAGGATTTTTTGATAAAAAACGGCATCGAAGCCGAGCGCATCAGCTTTGCTTTTTTCGGTGAAAAAAAGCCCGTGACCAACAATGCCTCGGAGGAGGGCCGCCAACGCAACCGCCGGGCCACGGTGGAGGTGCTGCTTGCACTGCCCATGGTGACCATCGAAGGCACCGTGACGGACGAAAAAACGGGGCAGCCGCTCGTCGCCGACGTCATCTTTCGCACCAAGGAGGGCAGCGACTCCATCCGCACCGATGCCGATGGCCGCTTCAAAACCACGGTCGTTTCCGGCACCGTCGTCGGCATTGACGCCTTTGCCAAATGCCATTTCATGCTCACAGAAATGGTGAAGGCCACGCCCAAAATGAAGCCCGTGGCCATGCCCCTAAAGCCTGCCACCGCAGGTGCCATCCTCGACCTCGACAACCTCTACTTCGTGGGGAACCAAGCGGTGCTGCTGGAAACCTCCAAGCCGGAGTTGCCCAAAATCCTGCGGTTCATGCAGTCGAACCCGGCGATGAAAATCGAGATTGCCGGACACGTGAACCGCCCGAACACCCCGCCGATTGGCGTGGAAACCTGGGACTTTAAGCTCTCGCAAGACCGGGCGAAAGTGGTTTACAACTTCCTCCTTGAAAATGGCATCACCAGCGACCGCATCAGCTGGAAGGGCTACGGCAACCACGAGATGCGCTTCCCCAGGGCCACCACCGAGGAGCAGCAAGCCCTGAACAGGCGGGTGGAGCTGCGGGTGCTGAAAGGGGGGTGTGAGTGATTCGTGAATAGTGATTTGTGATTTGTGATTCGGGGGGACGGTGACGGGTGGGCGTCATTTCAGGGGGGACAGTGACAATTTTTGGGGCAAACTGGATTGCGGCATTTACATTTGTAAAAAAAAGAATTGCCGATGACCACCTACCTGTTTCGATTGCCGCTGCTTTGCGCCGTTCTGCTGTTCAGCATCTCGGTTGTTGCCCAAAAGACCAATTTCGGCTTCTACGTCGGGCCTACACTCTCCAACATCAAGCACGAGCTGAAAGCTGCTTCGGATGTGTCCATCAATCCCTTCGACTTTAAGTTTGGGTTTACGGCAGGTGGTTTTTTGACCCAGACCTTTGCGGAAAACGTCGGCATCCGCACGGAGCTGAACTTCGAGCGAAAAGGAGGCCGCTCTGCCATGCTCCTCTCTGATGGTCACGGCAACCCGCTGCCCGGCAAGCATATTGACGAGAACTTCGACTACCTGCAAGTGCCCATTTTGTTCCAGCTTTCGGCAGGCAAGGATTTCAAGATGATGATTCATGTTGGCTACGGGTTCAGCTACCTGCTGCACCGCACCGACAAGTTCCCCGACCAGATTACCGTCATCACCAACGATGAAGTGGACCCGCCGCAGGGCTATATCCTGCTCATGCCAGAAGACTACAAGAAATTCGACCACTCCCTGGTGGCAGGCATTGCGGCCAGCCCCATGTTGCTGAACGGAATGCGCCTGCAAATTGGCCTACGTGCCTACAATGGAAAGCTCAACCTGAGCCAAGGCGAGTCAGCATTTGATGTCCATAACTTGTCCGTAGCACTCACCGCAGGAATAGAGTTTTGAAAAGTAGATATGAGTGATGAGTTATGAACGATGAGAGCACATCACTCATCTCTCATCACTCATCACTATCCTATTCCGGGTATTCAATCCGAACGTGGTGGATGCTGCGCAGCATTTTTTGGAAAACCTGCCTGCAACTCTCCAAATCGCCGAAGGTGAGCTTGGAGTCGTTGAGCTGTCCCTGGTCAATTTTCCCCTTGATAATCCGCTCCACCAGTTTGTCGATGTCTTGCCCGGTGGGGGATTTAAGGGAACGTGAGGTAGCCTCCACGGAGTCGGCGAGCATCAAGATGGCCTCTTCCTTCGATTGCGGGAGCGGCCCAGGGTAAGTGAATTTGGTCACGTCAACGGTCAGTTCGGGGTTTTCCTGCACGTAGTTTTTGTAAAAATACTCCACTTTGGTCGTGCCATGGTGGGTAGTGATGAAGCGGCTCACGACAGGTGGTAGGCCGAATTTTTTAGCCAACTTCTCCCCCTCCGGTACGTGCTCAATGATGATTCGGGCGCTTTCCAGGCGGTCCATGCCTTCGTGCGGGCTGATGCCTGTTTGGTTCTCAACAAAAAACTCTGGGTTGACGGTCTTGCCGATGTCGTGGTAGAGCGCCCCAACCCGCACGAGCAGCGGGTCGGCACCCACCTCGTTGGCGGCTGCTTCGGCGAGGTTGCCCACTTGGAGCGAATGCTGGAAGGTGCCCGGTGCCCGCATCGCCAGCTCCCGCAGCACTGGCCGGTTCATGTCGGATAGCTCGACCAACGAGATGGTGGAAGTGAACCCGAAAACCCGCTCGGCCAAAGGTATCAGCGGGAAAGCGAGCAACGTCAAGAAGCCGTTGAAGGAAAGCCAGCCAATCACCTGCCAGTCGATGCTGCGAAAACTGCCTTCCTCGATGAGCGACATGCCAATTTGCGACAGCGAATAGGCCAACCAAATGACTACCACGGAGCGAAAAAACCTCGTCCAGTCCCTCGCATCGGCCACGGCCAGCACGGCCACTACCCCCGCCACGATTTGTGTGAACAAAAACTGGTGCCCCTCCGCCGTGAGGAACCCGGCTATCAGCACCACGACTACGTGGGTGAAAAATGCCAAACGGTAAGTGAAAAAATGGCGCACGACGACCGGTACGACACAGAACGGAATCACGTACACGCTCAGCACTTCGGTGCGCTCGATAAGGTAGGTCAAGTAGCTGAACGCCACCAGCCAAATCATCACGAAAGCGAGGTAATTCCATTTGAGCAGTATCTCCCGTCGGTATGAGTTGACGTACATGATGAACGCCCCCAGTATCAGCCCGGTGAGCAGCAGGTAGCCCAAATAGACCACCAATGCTGACTTTTGGGAGCTGACATCTGCCTCGAACTTCGCCCGGTAGGACACCAGTTTTTCAAAAACCTCATCGGTGACCAGCCCTCCCTTTTGAACGATGATTTCGCCTTGCGACACCAGCCCCCTCGACGGAGAAACATTGCCGAGTGCATCTTCGAGCATGGCCTTGGTGCGGGTTTCGTCGAAAGTGATATTGGGTACCAGTTCGGATTTCAGTAGCTCCAGCACAGCAGCCGGCAGGACATCCGCATTTTCTTTGGCATACTCTTCCAGCTCTGCTACGGCTTGCGCTGGCTTGTAAAAACCGGAAAGGGTGCGCTTGAAAATCGTGTTACCCTTCACTACGTTGATGACAAATTTCTGGTCGGCATTGGTATGCTCAGGGCTGAGTTGCACAATGCCCGTGGAGTATATTTTTTCGAGTAGCGTTCGACCAGTTTCTTTGATGACTTGAACCTGTGCAGCATTGGGTTTCGGAACGGGGTCTTCTATCAGCCAAGCATCCAGTGCTGCCTCGAAATCCCTGATTTTGGCATTGCCGAGGTCGGCATTGAGGTCGTAGTACGGCCAAAACTCCCTCATTATCAGGGCCTTGTCTTCTTCTAGCTCTTTGTCGCTTTTCTTTATCGCAAAATCAAAAGGTGCTACGAGGTCTTCGTACTGCCAGATTTGTCCCCGATGAAATTCATACTTGAACTTCACATTACTGGGGTACAAAACACTGATGAGCAGCGCCACAGCCACCACCGTACCCACGTTGGCCAACTGTTTAACCCACTTGAAAACCGTTTGAAATTGTTGAGTCATGCAAAAAACTTCAAGGCAAAAATTCGACGTGAAGATAGACGCTATTTTGCATCCAACGGCAGATTGGAATCCCCGTTGCCCAAAATGCTTTTTTACAGCTAATTCTTCCTTTCTTTGTTTGATAAACCGCTCAAATCACGACCAGACATGAAAGCAAATACCATTGACGAAGTCATTGCCAAACTAGAATCCATCGTTGGGGAAACCCGTCGGAACGCTGACCCATTGGGCATTTTTGCTATCGTTTACCTCGACGTCACGAAGTCAGTCAAGCAAGGCGCTGCCAGCGGCTTCTTCAACGACGGGCCCCGCATGGAGCAACTCGACGTGATTTTCGCCAACCGCTACCTCGACGCCTACGAAGCATTCCGCCAAGGAAAACCATGCACCCAAGCATGGAAAACCAGCTTCGAGGCTGCAAAGCGCTTCGACCTGCTCGTGCTCCAACACTTGATTATGGGCATGAACGCCCATATCAACCTCGACCTCGGCATCGCTGCTGCGGAGACCGTGCCGACCCAGTTGCTGCCAGATTTGGAGGCTGATTTTAGCCGCATCAACCAAGTGCTGAAGGAAAAAATTGACGCCGTGCAGGACAAACTGAGCACTGTGTCGCCGCTGCTTTACCTCCTGGACTGGTTTGGTAAAGACCGAGACGAACGCTTTGCTGCCTTCAGCCTCGTGAAGGCACGTACCAGCGCATGGAATGCCGCAACCCGTTTGTCAAAACTTTCGGACAGCGACAAACAACTGGAAATCAAGGAGTTGGACAATTACGTTTCATTGTTGAACAAGCTCATTTCAAAGCCGGGCGTGTTCTTCAGCGGATTGGTGAGGTTCATCAAATGGTTTGAGGTAAAGGACGTGGGCAAGGTTTTGGATGCGCTCGCTTGAGGGTCAACTCAAGTCTTTCGATAAATTTCAAGGATGGCCGATGCCATTTCTGCCTTCGAAAATTGTTGAACACGCCGCTTTGCGTTCTCCAACAATTTGCTGCGCAAATCACTGTCTGTCAGCAGCTTGCGCACGGCCTCCGCCAAGCATTCTGCATCGCCCACCTCGCAAACAAACCCTGTCACTCCAGCCTCCACGACCTCTGGGATACCTCCGGCGTTGGTGGCGACAACGGGGACGCTACAGGCAAAAGCATCGAGCAGCGTAGTGCCCAGCCCCTCGGTTTTGCTGGTGAATAGCAGCAAATCCAGTTCAGGCAGCACTTGCGGTACGTCGCTGCGAAAACCCGTCAAGATGATGCGGTCTTCCAGCTTTTTTTCTTGGATAAACTGCCTGATTTGCGCCAACTCTCCCCCGTCGGCACCAATGGCCAAAAAGGTGGCTGGAAAGTCGTCGTGAATGAGCTTTTCGGCTGTTTTTACGAAAGTGAAGTAGTCCTTGTGAGGGGCGATGGCGGCAATGTTTGCCACAAGAAAATGCTCCTCAGGAATTTGGTATTCGCTTCGCAAACGATTGGTTTTCAGCGACTTGCCAACCTGCTCAAATCGTTGCAAATCAATGCCGCTGTGAACAGTGGTCAACTTCTCAGGCAGCTTTATGTCGGGGGTGATGAGCTCCCTGATGAAATCCGAGACACAGACGATTCGACTGACCGAACGGGCATTGTATTTCCAGCTCGAAAGCAGGCTTTTCCCAATTGGAAAATCCACCCGGCGGTGGACAATTAGTGGCAGTGTTAACCCAAAAACCGAGGCTGCCAAAATAGCAAAAGTATGTGCCGGGGAATCGTGAGCATGGAGGTGCGTCACGCCATTTCTTGCGCAAAAACGTTTGATTTGATAAGCCGTAAATGGGTCGAGGTTGAAACGCTTTCGATAGGAAAAAATGGGAAGACCCAGCTTTTGGCAGTGGGCTTCGAGCGCCGAGCCGATGGGACAAAAAACGAACTGCTGGACGCCCTTCAAATGAAGTTCGTCCAGCAGGTAGGCTATCTGTTGCTCACCTCCCCGCCATGTGGTGGCGGTGCTGAGGTGCAGTATTTTTAGTTGTTGAATTGGTTTCAGTTTGCGTTCACTTCAAGGTTTTGCCCTGAAAAGACCCTCAAAACTAGGCAACTCATTTCAATTCAAACTTAACTGGCAGCGTGAACATGACCCTCACTGGCATTCCCCGTTGTTTGCCAGGATTCCATTTTGGCATCAGTTTCACAACCCGCATCGCTTCGTCACCGCAGCCAGCCCCGACATCACGTATCGCTTCGACGTTGGTGATGCTACCGTCCCTTTCTACCACAAACCGGATGTAAACCGTGCCAGCTACGCCGTTCTCCCTTGCGATGGCTGGGTATTGGATGTTTTGATAAACAAACTCCAACAGCTTAATCTCGGCGCATTTTGACCGTTCAGCCTTTTCGTCAATGTCCTCACAACCTGGGAAAAGCGGCGCTTCTTCCACTACTTTGAAGATTTCACGCTCGTGCTCTTCCATTGGAGGTGGAGGTGGAGGTGGAGGTGGTGCTGCAGCTTTCTCATGCTTTTCAACGATTGGCGCAGCAATTACATCCGTATGCTCGTCAATACTCATGTCTTGGAAAATCTTGGTTTCAACGTCTGGCAGGTCACTTGCTATCACTTGCACAGATGGTGGGGGCGGCGGCGGGGGCGGTGGAGGAGGCTCGTTGGTACGAGGAGTCTCCATCTCGATTTCGTCGCTGATGGTTCCTAAAAGGTGCGAAATGTCAACCTTTTTCTCGTAAGTAGTCCAGCTGAAAGCGAATATCATGAGCAAAAGTGCAATCATGATTCCGTAAATCCTCAGTGAAGTACTTACCCGAAAAACGTCAAGTTCAGGATACTTGGTCCGTGCTTCGACCGGAGAACTCCAAGTTTCGCCTTTGTGCAATTCCGTTAGGTTGGTGGATTCCACTTTTTTGTAGTGAGCCCGAAGCGCCAAAAGCAGAATCGATGTCAAAAATAGGACGACCAATAGCCCTATTTCGATTGTCAAAGTGGAGGTTTCGAATGACATGACTAGTGAATTTAAGTGAATAATATCTTTGTCGTTCTTGCCTCGAAGTTCGGGGTACAGTCTTCCTCCACCGTTGCCTTTTGTCAATTTGAAAATTGATTTATGTCAATGGGCAATCTTTCTATAAAAACATGAGTCACCCGAATTTTTCAGGATGAAGCATGTACAAGGGTGTAACCGGGTGATGCTCCTCTGAAAATAACCCGGTTACACCCACAAACAATAACGGCGGCGGCATCTTTGATACCGCCGCCGTTATTGTTTGTGGGATTTCGGCGGTTCTGCTCCGCAAAACCGCCGAAATCCCCATTTTTTGAATCTACCCGTTACTCAAAATCCGGGATGACTCATGTTCTTGTCAAGCTATCTTGATGAGTGTTTATTTAACTACTGAGAACCTGCCGGTTTCCGTTCTGTTGCCAGCGTTCAAGCGATAGTGATAAACGCCCGATGTCAATCCACTCAGGTCGTAGGCAATGTTAAATTGGCCGCTCGAATATTGGTCGTTGGCTACTGTTCCAACCACCCGGCCCATCCCATCCAGGATTTCCAAACGAACCAGTGATTCCTTTTCAAGCGTGAGCACAAAATGCGCTACCTCACTCACAGGGTTTGGCTGAACGACTATACGCACATCGCCACCAATCAAAACGTGCCTGACCGGGCTGTAGGATTGCCCACCGTCCTCGTCAATTTGGCGGAGCCGGAAATAATAGTTGCCTGCTTTAAGGTTGGGCACAGTAAATTCGTAATGATTAGTTT
>CAYTZS010000100.1:10645-19220 GCA_964442355.1 uncultured Saprospiraceae bacterium
GTGCCTTTGCCCGGCATGAAGCCAACAGCTTGAAAATCAGCGGCTTCGACTTGCATCTCCACTTCGAAGCCCTTGTTGTTCAACTCGCTGGCGGTCGCCCAATTCAGCAGTGCATCATGACCAACTGCCCTGGCATCGAAGGCAAACAGCTCAACAGGCAGCGGCGCAAACGAGCTGCCCGCACACACGAACACGGAGACATCGTCGAGGAACAAATCGGATGGGTAAATGGAGTTGGTAATGAACTCGAACATAATGATTGGTGAAGCGCCGATATGTGCACTGAGGTTGATGATTTGGCGTGTCCAATCGCTGGCACCCGGGTCGTTGCACATATTGTATGATTTTACGATTGCACCATTAACTTTCACGTTGAAAACATCGCCCCCACAGTCTGTGCGGTCGTAGCGGTACCAAAATTCGAGGTTGGCAAAATGGGCATCTGCTGGGATAGAAACGGCCTGAGACAATCGGGCAGTTTCGTTGTTGTCGTAACCCAACCAAGCTAGGCCTGTACCACTATGGCCAGGTATGCCCCAGTTGGCGATAAACGGGGCCAGACCTTGGGTCGAAGTTTCCGTCCAACCTGTCCAAGTCTCCATGTTGCCATTGCTCAACTTTTCATTGCAAGTGGCACCCGAAGGAGCAATCCGCAAGTCGGCATTGTTGATGTCGAAAAAGACGTTGTCTGAGCATTTAATTTTTATCCTTGCGCTGCTCGTGGACGAGTTGGGCAATGTGACGGACTGGCTGCCATCGTTGGGCGAGTTGGCGATGAGGTCGGTAAATGTCAGCCCACCATCGAGAGAAAGCTGGATGTCCACGTTTGCGCAGCTTACAGGAGCGCTGGTAGTGCCTGCTACGTCCCAAGTCACGGTGATACTTCCGTTTAGCACCGCCGACGAATTGTGCGAAGTGATGGCAAAAGGCCCAGCGGCGTTTGTCACATGCAACAAAATGCCATCCGCATGGTAGCCGCCGCCATCGGATTGGTTGTCCCGCACAGTGCAGCCAAAGTTCAAGTCCCTGGTGACGGTCGGCAATTTTTCGCCAATGCTGTTTGTGTTGTCGAGAATATCGCTCAGAGAGGGAAACATGCGCTTGCCATTTGCCGAAGGCGAAAACGACCGGAAGATTGGTGCTGTGGTGGAGGATGGACTTGGTGCACCTTGAGGGCCCAAGTCCAGCTGCTCCCAAGCATAGGTTAAGGGGTCGCTGTCGGGGTCGGTGCCAGTCGCCACCAACTCAAATGGGGTGCTGATTGGGATGTACTTGCCGTCCATTCCATTCGGGTCAGCGTTCACGGTTGGCGTGTTGTTGGTGCTGGTAGTTGTGGTTGGGCAAGTGTTGCCACCGCCCGCAGTGACGAAAGTGACCATTTCTCCAAGACTGGCTATATGGAAATAGGCATTGCTTCGGGTTTGGAGGTTTTGGGTACTGCAAAGCCCGGCATAAGCCATGATAGTAGAGCCGCTTCCCGGCTCGTAGGCCGAGGCTGCATAACGGTTGGCTGCGCTGCACGAACCAATAGCTCCGCCGTTGAAAGTATGGTGCGCCCCAAATTGGTGACCGATTTCATGGGCAACAAAATCCACATCAAACGCATCGGCCATTGGCCTGTAGGAGTTCGTGATTCCTTTGGCCTTATGGGCCATATCACACACACTGCCGACGGCAGCAATGCCACCTGTTCCCGTGCTGAAGACGTGTCCAATGTCGTAGTTACCGTTCCCGATTACCAAATCCAAGTTGGTTTGGTTTTCGTTCAACGTCGGTGGTTTACTGTACGGGTCGCTCAAAGAGTCCGTGTATATCAACAAGTTGTTGTTTGCGACGAGTGCAAAGCTGATGGCTGCTTCTGTCTCGAAAATGCCCCTGACTCGATTCAGGGTGGTGTTGATGGCAGCCAAGGCTTGGGTTGCTCCTCCATGAAACGAAGTGTACTCACCAGTAGCCGCAATCGCAATGTCGTAAGTTTTCATGGTCACCAATGCACGGTCGCCATTGTTGACTGGCAGCATGTCCGCTGACGGTATGTGCCCGATTTCCGCAGTTTCATTGGCTTCGCAAAAAAGCTGCTGTGACTTATCGCTGTGGTAGTCCTCCCGATTATAGCTGACGTACACAGTGTTATCGTTCCGAAAATAGGGGTCTAGGTAAAAAATACTGCCGGGCCGCATCATCATGGCATGGAAGCCTTGGGGCGTCCAGTCTAGGTAAATGGCGGTAGCGGGGTTTGTGATTCCCTGCCCCGAAAAAGTCCTGATGTCTGGGAAGCGAGCAGCCAAATCGGGGTGCATCAGCGGCGACTCCACAATGGCGAACTGTTCAAAACTACCATCTGGCATGGGCAGCTCGATGGTTGTGCTTTCATGTAATTCATTGAAGCGGAGCGGCACCCGGCTGAGTTGTTGTTGAAGCGCTGCCACATCCAACTCAATCGTTGCGTACTTTTCAGGCACAATCCAGCGTTCCGATGACCGGGCAGCTAGCGTAGATTCATCCAAAACCGTCCAAATTGGTGCTTGTGAAAACATAGGTGAGGCAAATGCAAATAGCATTGCCATGAACACGTAGTGAGTGACTCTCATAGTCCATAATTTTGAAAGGGAGTACTTGGCCTTACTAAATTTGTGAAAACTGCTTGTAATCAGGTAAGTACTTGGGTGGGAGATGAAGCAACCATTTTCAATAATCATGCAAAAAATACAAACCATCCTCGGCCACCTCTTAATTTTTGGCCTTTTAACCTTGCTGACGCAAACGGGCGGGGTGGTTTGGCTGCTGAGCTTACCGCTATTTCATGTGATTAACAGTAAAAAAAACTCCAAATGGCAACGATTTTACCTCAAAACTGCCTCGTTTTCAGTGCTTTACCTTTTTGTCAATATTTTTTTGGTGCCACCGCTGGCAAAGTGGGAATCAGGCCGTGTTCCGCTGCCCGTTTTTGGGCATCCCAACCTGAAACCGCATCAGGTTTTCTATTTCTGTGTGCTGAATCATCACTACGTTCGACCGGAAGTCAGGGCCACCTGCGAGCGGGTTGCAGACAACTTGGCGAGCAAATTCCCAGGCACAATAGTTTACTATTTGGATGCAAATTTTCCGTTTTTCGATGGTTATCCGCTGCATCCGCACTTCACCCACCGCAACGGCACGACCGTGGACCTAGCGCTTCATTGGCAGGACAAAAAAACAGGCGAGCCGCTCGACGGTGCCCCATTTCCTTTGGCCTATGGTGTCAGCGAGCTGCCCAAGCCTGGTGAGGTGGACATGGAAGCCAAATGCGCCAACAAGTACCGCAGCCTCGAGTACCGATTGACCAAAAAACTGGTGGATATTGAAAAATACAGCCTCGACGAAGCACGGACGAAAGTGCTAGTTAAACTTTTTGCCGAAGACAAGGCAGTTCGGAAAATCTTGCTAGAGCCTCATCTGAAAACAAGGCTTGGGTTGAGCAGTTTTGACAAAATCAGGTTTCAAGGATGCAAGGCTGCCCGCCACGATGACCATATCCACGTGATTTGGTAGCTTTCCCCAAAAAAAGCCTGGTATAAAAAAGTCAAAAGCAGTCTATCAAAACTGAAAGTCATAGCTCCCCGACCCTACCCCAGTCAGCACCACATACCCCTGTTCCACCCTACCTGTGAGCCCAGCTTCTGCCAAGGTTTTGCCACTTTCTCGCATCATCTCGGTGTTCTGAGCAGGCACATAAATCGTGGCGGTCGTGTTTGGCGGCACCTCGACATGCAGCGTGGAGAAGCCCGGCTCTGTTTTCCAACTTGAAACCAGTTTGCCGTAGGGCGTCAACAATTCTGCTGCTGCCTCGGTCAAGCTCCCACCGATATGCGGTTTTACCACAATTTTCTTGTAGCCTGGCACTCCTGCCTCCGTGTCGAGGCCAGCCACCGAGCGGTACATCCAGTCACCAATGGCCCCGTAGGCGTAGTGGTTGAAGGAGTTCATGCTCGGCACTTCGAAGGTGCTGTCGGGCTTGATGCCGTCCCAACGTTCCCAAATCGTGGTGGCGCCCATCGTCACCGGGTAGAGCCAGGAGGGGTATTTTTCCCGGAGGAAAAGTTCGTAGGCCACATCGTCGTGGCCAAAACGGGTGAGCACATGGCAGAGGTACGGCGTTCCGAGGAAGCCCGTTGTGAGGTGCGTGCCGTACGCCCTGATGTTGTCCACGAGGCGCTTGGCAGCTTGCTGGCGCAAATTTGGGGGCAACATGTCAAAGTTCAACGCCAGCACGTAGGCGGTTTGCGTGGCCGAAACGAGGGCCCCGTTCGGTGTCACGTACTCTCTATTGAAAGCTGTTTTGATGCGTTCGAGCAAGGCGCTGTACTTGGCGTGGTCGTCTTTTTTGCCCAAAACGTTTGCTGTGTTCACGAGCAACTGGGTACTGTGCGCCCAAAAGCACTGCTGTATCAGTGGTTTGTAGGTCACAGCTGAGTTGCCGCCATTGTCGTCGTTTTCGGAGAAAAATAGCCAGTCGCCGAAGTGAAAGCCCGTGTTCCAGAGGTCGTCCTTGCTGTTGGTGGTCATGTAATCCACCCAAGCTTTCATGCTGGCGTACTGGTTTTCGAGCACCCGTCGGTCGCCGTACGCTGTGTAGATGTCCCACGGCAGAATGGTGGCAGCGTCGGCCCAACCCGTTGCACCGCAAGCGTTTTCGCCCAAAACATTTGGAATGACGAAAGGCACGCTGCCATCGGCCCGTTGGTCGAGCGCCACATCTTTGAGCCATTTAACAAAGAAGCCTTGCACATCGTGGTTGAAAGTGGCAGTTCTGCCGAAGGCTTGTGCATCGCCCGTCCAGCCGAGGCGCTCGTCACGTTGGGGGCAGTCGGTTGGCACATCGAGGAAGTTGCCCCGCTGGCCCCACTGGATATTGTGCTGCAATTGATTGACAAGCGGGTTCGAGCAGGTGAAATTGCCCGTTTTTGGCATATCGGAGTAAAGCGCAACAGCCGTGAAATTGGCAGCGGTGAACTCACCGGGAAAGTCCACCACCTGCACGTACCGGAATCCCTGAAAGGTAAAATGCGGCTCGAAAAACTCCGCTTGCCCTGTGCCCTCCAAGATGTAGGTACATTTTTGCTTGGCAGCTCGGAGGTTGTCGGTGTAGAAATTGCCTGCCTTGTCGAGCACTTCGGCATGGAGCAAAGTAACCTTGTTGCCAGCTTGTCCAGTCACCCTGACCTCCACCCAGCCCACGAGGTTTTGTCCAAAATCAATCACTTTTTCGCCTTTGGGTGTGGTAAAAATGCGCTGGGGAACGAAGCGTTCTTGCTTTCGGATTGGCTCGTTGTAGGTCGCCACTATTTTTGCCTTGCCTGCTTCTTTTACCGCCACAGGCTGCCAGCCTTTTGCTTTGTAATCAGGTGTGCTCCAATCGGGTTTATTCAACCGGGCGTCAATCGTTTCGCCGTGGTAAATTTCTGAATCGGTGATACTCCCCGTCGAGACCTGCCAAGTTTCGTCGGAGACGATAAGTTCGTGACTGCCGTCGGCGTATTCGATGTCAAGTTGAAAAAGCAAGGCAAGCTCCTTGCCGTAGGTCTCTCGGCGGTTGCCCCAGGCGAGGTAACTCCGGTACCAGCCACTGCCAAGCGTGACCCCCACGGCGTTGTCGCCAGACTCCAACATTTCGGTGACGTCGTATGCTTGGTACTGGATGCGGTGCTGGTAGGCCGTCCAACCAGGTGTAAGATAGGCATCGCCAACTCGTTTGCCATTGATTTGTGCCTCATAAAGGCCACGAGCTGTGATGTAGGCAGTGGCCATTTTTACCCTGCGCTTGGGAGAAAACTCCTTGCGGAACATGGGGCTTGGCCAGTTCAATGAGTCTTCCCGAGTGGCAAGTCCAATCCATTTTGCCTGCCAATTGGCGGCGTCCATCAAGCCAGTTTGCCAGAAAGTGACCTCGCTCCAAAGCGACACTTGCCCGGCGCTGTCCCAAACCCTGACTTGCCAAAAATAGCGGGTGCTTGGGTGGAGCGCAGGGCCACCATAGGCAACCCAAACCGAGGCATCAGACTTAACCCGGCCCGATGACCAAAGCAGGTTTTTACCCTTGGCCAAGGCTTGGGCATCAGTGCTCACCCGAATTTCGTAGTTGGATTGCATGACATTTCGCCTTCCTCCAGCGTCAATCAACCAGCCAAATCGGGGCTGAACCTCGTCCAACCCGATGGGGTTTCGGCGGTTTTCGACGGTGGGGTGATTGATGGTAAGCTGGCAAAAGGCACTCGTGGCCAAAATGGCAAGACACAAGCATGTGAGTATTTGTTTTTTCATTTTGTCACTTTTGCGGGCAAGATAATGTGGCGTTGACAAATTACGGAATTTTCGTCCGCCGGAAATTCGACATGAACTATGGCTTCACTATGAATTGTATTTTTTCAAAAATGTGGGACTCGGTTCAAAAATCAACACGGATATTTTCCAGCCGTTTCCCAGCTAAAAGTCATAGCTTTGCAGCGGTAAAACCACTAAGTCATGGCATTGCAAGTACCAAATCCACTTCAAATTATCTGGAGAAAACTGCCTAAACCGCTGCGCAACAAGTATTTCTTGTCCATCACGGTTTTTGCGGCGGTGCTTATTTTCTTTGACAAGCATGACCTGTTGACGCAATGGAAGCTGCGGGGTTCCGTCAAACGCTTGGAACACGACAAGGCTTACTACGAGGACAAAATCCAGCAGGCACGTGTTGACCAAGATAACATCAACAACAACAAAGAACAGTTCGCTCGTGAGAAATACCACATGCACAAGTCGAACGAGGACGTTTTCATCATCCAAGAAAAATAAACATGAGGGCTGAGTTGTCTCCAACTCAACACTTATCACTCGAAATTCATAATTATATTTATGTCTGTTTTAGTAAACAAAAACTCCCGCATCATCGTCCAGGGTTTTACTGGTAAAGAAGGTACCTTCCACGCAACACAAATGCTCGAATACGGAACCAACCTCGTTGGCGGCGTGACCCCCGGCAAGGGCGGTACATTGCACCTCGACAAGCCTGTGTTCAATACCGTAGCTGATGCGGTAACCCAAGCAGGTGCTGATGTTTCCGTGATATTTGTGCCACCACCATTCGCTGCCGACGCCATCATGGAGGCTGCCGAAGCTGGCATCAAAGTTATCATCTGCATTACCGAGGGCATCCCCGTGCAGGACATGGTGAAGGTGAAAGCATATCTTGAAGACAGGCCAAGCTGTCGTCTCATTGGGCCAAACTGCCCTGGGGTTATCACACCTGGTGAAGCAAAATGCGGCATCATGCCAGGGTTCATCCACAACCCAGGCCGTATTGGCATCGTAAGCCGTTCTGGCACATTAACCTATGAAGCAGTTGACCAAGTGACCAAAGCTGGCATGGGCCAGTCCACTTGCATCGGCATCGGTGGCGACCCAATTGTGGGCACAACGACCAAAGACGCCGTTCAACTGCTCATGAACGACCCCGACACGGATGGTATCATCATGATTGGTGAAATCGGTGGTGGAATGGAAGCGGAGGCTGCTCATTACATTAAACAGTACGGCACCAAGCCTGTCGTTGGCTTCATTGCTGGTCAGACTGCACCAAAAGGCCGCAAGATGGGCCACGCAGGTGCCATCATCGGTGGTGCAGAAGATACTGCCGAAGCAAAAATGAAAATCATGGAGGAGTGTGGTATCCACGTGGTACACTCGCCTGCTACCATCGGTGAAACGATGCGCAAGGCAATTGCTGGAGAGCTTTAACGCTCCAGATAGCTAGAAAATAAGGAGCCTGTTTCGACGATGTTCGAAGCAGGCTTTTTTATTTATGCTAGGTTTCGGATAGGTATCTGTTAATTGCAACCGCCAGTTTGGGTGGCGTTTGATGGCAACCAATGCAAGTAATTTACAATTTCAATAAATTTTTAAATTCAAACCTTTCTTCATTTGACTGATTTTAAATTTGTTAGGCATGTGTATTTTTTTACATCTAAAATTTACCCCCTTCAATCAGATCCCGCCTAAGTGAACGGGCAATGTTTTTGCCTAATGTGTTGTCAAAGAAAAGAAATAAAGGCTCCATCAAGAAAAGGTCAAAACAATCAAGAAAACTGCTTCCTTCTTTTTCCTATCCAATGTTTCCTAACTTCCGTTGACTCAAGAAAAAGGCTTTTCGACAATTCCAAGATTGCTTGACAGACCAAGTTGGTCTTCTGAGAATGACTATCGCACAAGGCCAGGCATTTCAAAAAACTAAGATAACAAATGCCTGTACGTAGTCGCTAGCACAATTAGAACGAGTTAACCTGTCCGTCGGTCATCCGAGTTTGTCGTCGTATTAAACACTCCAATTCTTTAACTTAAATCCAATCCCATGGTGAATCCGGCAGTTACTCCGGCATTCAGGAGGCGACTTTTTGCTTGTTTGTTGGCCTTCTGCACTCTTAGTTTTTATGCATACGCACAGCCTACCCCAGTGATTACTGGCCAAGTAGCAGTATGCAAAGGTGACGCATATTATTACGCCACAGCCTATACAGTCGGCCACTCTTGGTCTTGGACCATTTCCGCCGGAGGAACG
>CAYTZS010000101.1:0-18575 GCA_964442355.1 uncultured Saprospiraceae bacterium
CCGCTTGGCTAGCGCTAATTCCGAACTTTGCCCAATAGCAAATCCAATAGACAAGCAAAGTCCAACAATCGTAAGCGCAGATTTCATAGTTTTTTCAGTGACAGTATGTTCGTTTCCACAAAAGTAATGTACAGCGCTGAGGGTCCGGCAGTAGCAATGAACGAAATCGATTCCGGAAAAATTGCTGTTTACCTTTCCAATATTTTTCAACCAAATTGCCCTCTGCACATTCGCAATGTCCAAAAAGCGTCCCGAAGTGGAAGAAAGGAGCGAAAATACAGAAATGCTCAGCAAATCCAGAAAAACCTACTCCGATTGACGTTTTTCATTTTAAAAATGAAATTATCCTTCAACTTTGCACCTCGTTTTTTAATAATCTAAACAGCAAATACTTGAAAGTACTTGTCACTTGCCCGCCGATGCTTAGGCTGATTGAGGAGTTCCGACCGGAATTTGAAGCAAAAGGCGTAGCCTTGGTTACGCCAAACGTCGTGCAAACCATGACCGAAGATGAATTGGTCGAGTTACTGCCAACGGTGGATGGTTGGATAATCGGTGACGACCCAGCAACGGAGAGGGTTTTCGCTGCCGGTAAAGCAGGTAGCTTGAAAGCCGCCGTCAAATGGGGTGTGGGTGTTGACAACGTCAACTTCGAGGCTTGCAAGCAGCTGGGTATTCCCGTCACCAATACACCGCTCATGTTTGGCGAAGAAGTGGGCAGCCTTGCGGTGCATTACGTGATTGGCCTTGCACGACAGACATTTGTTATTGACCGGGGCGTTAGGGCTGGGGAGTGGCCCAAACCAGCGGGCATTTCTTTGATGGATAAAACGGCTGCGGTTATTGGCTTTGGCGACATCGGCAAATCCACTGCAAGAATGCTGCTTGCCTTCGGTGTCAATGTCAATGTGTACGACACCTTTGCAAGCCGCACTGACGAAGATGAAATGAAATATCGCTTTTACGGCTTCCCTGATAGGCTAGCCGAGGCAGATTTTGTAGTGATAACATGTTCTCTCACTCCCCAAACCAAACAGATGATCAACTCGGAATCCATCTCAAGGATGAAGGACGGTGTGCGAATCGTGAACGTATCGAGAGGCGGTATCATTGATGAAGTGGCACTGATTCAAGGGCTTCAGTCAGGCAAGGTACATTCGGCTGCGTTGGACGTTTTTGAAATGGAGCCGTTACCTGCCGATTCACCTTTGCGAAGCTTCTATCGCTGCATCTTTGGAACCCACAACGGCTCCAATACGGTGGATGCAGTGCGAAGGGCCAGCAAACAAGCGATGAAGTACCTCTTTGATTTTTTGAAAATTGGATGACATAGATTTTATGGGCAAAAATGTTTTTATAACAGGTGTGCTTGGTGGTATTGGCTCAGCATTAGCTAGGGCTTTTCGGGAGGATGGCTACTATGTTTACGGCGTTGACATGCGAGAGGACTTCAACGGCCACTGCGACCGATTTTTACGATTTGACATCCACCAGTTTGTCAAGGATGCAGGCTACCGTATCAAGTTCACGCAGATTTTTGACGAAATAATGCCCCGACTTGATGTTTTGATAAACAATGCTGCCGTCCAGAAATTGGACAAGATGGAAAACATTAAGTTGGACGATTGGCAGGAGACCCTAAATGTCAACCTCACTGGGCCGATGCTTTTGAGCAAGATTTTCCTTAGTCGCTTGGAGGAAAGCAACGGAAGCATCATAAACATAGCTAGCATCCATCAACAACTGACTAAGCCGGGTTTTGTCAGTTACGCCACTTCAAAAAGTGCGCTTGTTGGCTTGACAAAAGCCATGGCAGTGGATTTGGCAGGCAGGGTGAGAGTGAACGCCATCAGCCCAGCCGCCATCGAAACTGATATGCTTCGTGCTGGCTTCAACGACGACGAAACCGTCTTGGATGAGTTACGAAAAATCCATCCTGTCCAGAGGATTGGGTATCCCGCTGATGTTGCAAAGTTGGCCCTATTCCTTGCCTCACAAAACACAGGGTTTGTACATGGTGCCAACTTTCTATTAGATGGGGGTATTAGTTCTGTTTTGAAGGATTTGTAAGCAAAATATTGATTTTCGTTTGATTAAAATTCGATGGAAGTATGGCAAGACCACAAGGAGCTTTGTTTGGCCTGAATCTTTTAGAGCGAGATGGCTTTGGAAAAAAACTAGGGGAGGGGTTGGATTACCTCCGCTGGAGACGAAAATTTGCCGGACAGCTTGGCCAATTTAAGGACAAGCACAAGGGCCAAGATTGTTTCATCATTGGTAATGGGCCATCTTTGAAGAACATGGACCTTTCGCCACTGCGTGACTACCATACCTTCGGGCAAAACAAAATTTTTCTACTTTTTGATAAAGTTGACCTGAATCTGAGTTATCTGGTCTCTGTCAACAAATTGGTTATTGAGCAAAGTGCTCGTGAGTTCGAAGCCATGAAATGCCCAGTATTCTTGTCCTATACCGCTGCAAAAGGCGTTGTGGATGAGCTGCCACATATCCAACGGTTGCACACGATGAACCTTTGGAGTTTCTACGAAGACATTTCACAGCCCATCTGTGAAGGAAACACGGTTACCTATGTCTCCTTACAAATCGCTTACTACATGGGATTCAGCAGGGTTTTCCTGATAGGAGTTGACCACAGTTTCAAACAAGCAGGCCAATCTCATGAGGTTCAGGTTTACAAAGGCGATGATGAGAATCATTTCCACCCTGATTACTTCAAAGGGCAGCAATGGCAATTGGCTGATGTTTATGGCTCTGAAGTGTCTTACCACATGGCGAACTACTACTACAAAAAGGATGGTCGCCAGATTTTGGATGCAACGGTTGGGGGCAAACTTGACGTGTTTCCAAAAATTGATTTTGAGGAAGCACTTAGGTTGGCAAAACAGAAATGAGTTGGTCACTTTTAATTTTTTTTCGACTAATCTTAAAAAAATCATTCTGTAAGAACCTCTTATTGCTCTCGTTGGAGAGGTGCTTTTTTATAAAGCGTAAGCCCGTGATTTGGAGGTAATTTTTATAGTGAAGTGGCTTTATATTCTAAAGAAGGAGATGTATTTTTGCACCTGTATTAAATAAAAGTGGCTGAATGGTTTTGAAATTGCCTACACAAGCATTAGGACTTAACAAATCGATTCCCGTGATAAAAGCGCTAATCGTTGAAGACGAAATAAAGAGCTTGAACAATCTCAAGAACCTCTTGGCATCCCATTGCCCAGAGGTTGAAGTGATTGCTGATGCGCTTAACATTGAAGAGGCCCTGGAATTATTTGATGAACCAGGCTTCAAGCCCGATGTAGCATTCCTAGACATCAACTTGCCAGATGGCCTAATTTTTCAGTTGTTGGATGAATTGAAACCGATTGATTTTGAGGTCATCTTTATCACTGCTTTTAACGAGCACGCTATTCGAGCTTGTCAGTACAGTTCAATTGGCTATATAATGAAGCCAATCAACCCTGATGAATTGTTGCAAGCGGTTAGCAGGATACGGGTGCAGGGAGGAGAGAAAATCGAGGAGCGAATAGATTTGTTCAACAAGTCGCTCTCGAACCCAAACTCATTTGAAAAAATGAGCATTTCTGCAATTGATGGCATTTATTTCGTCAATATCAAAGACATTGTTAGATTTGAGGCTGAAGACAATTACACGCACATCTATTTTACCAATGGAGAACGAATCACGGCATCTAAGACGATAAAAGCCTATGAGGACATGCTCCAAATGTTGAATTTTTATAGAGTTCACAAGCGTCACGTTATCAATTTGAACTATTTGAGAAAATTCATCAAGGGAGATGGGGGCTATTTGGTGATGGACGACGGGAAAAAGATTGAGGTATCTAGGAGGAGACGTCCAGCATTTATGGAACAGATGAGAAGGCTTGAAGAAGCAATTTAACTGGAAACTTACACTTACATAACAAGACAGTGAACAGTGTTGGTGGGAGGACCTTTGGTAATATTTGATAGATTTTCGAGAAAACTACACCGCAACACAGTTTGAAGCGGATTTTATTTGCGGGAAGTTTTGTGAAAACTCAAAAGTCTCTATCTTTGGAACCAGAGAACGCACACATTTTTACTGTCAGCAAAAGCAGAGACACTATGGCATTCGGATTTTTCACTCAAAACTTAGATACTATGGGGAAGACTACAAAAAAGAAGAACCTGCTTGATTTGGACAATTTAAACCAGATCAACAAGGTTCAAATGGGCGAGTTTATCGGGGGCAACGAAAACTTAAGCGATAACAAGAAAAAAGGATTCTTTGCAGGTTTCTTTGGGCCGAGCCCTTGCTTGGGTGATTTGCCGCAATAACTCCACGTACTATTTTTTCGGGAAATAACAAAAGAGGCTGCACCGCAGATGTGACGCCTCTTTTGTCGTATTTGATAGATAAGTCCCAGTTTCCGATTTGTTTATCTCATTCAAACTCACACTCGAAACACTGCACCTATGGTCAGCACTCATTCTGACATCAAGGAAGATGTAACAAAAGCAGCATACACATTGCACCACCTAGACGAACGCCTACAGAGGCTTGCCACGCTTGACAAAGCAGCCGCAGAATTGGTTTACACCGATATTTCCAAGGCTCAAAAGTATTTGGCCGAAATACTCCAAATTCTCAAGGATTACGACCAACCAGATTTCAAGCTCAACTTCAACCTAAACATGGCTCTTGTAGAGAATCAACTCTACAACTACAATCTTTCTGAAATCCATTTTCGATTGGCACTTGAGATATTGGGGGAGCGAGGCGATGTCAATCAATTGGCAGAAACCTATATTGATTATGCAGGTACGCTGTTGAATTTAGACCAACCTGACAGGGCTAGGTTTTACCTGAACCAAGCCACTAAATACCTAGAAGCTTTTCCGGACAATCGCCTTAAAATTAGACTTATTTGTCGTGAAGGTTTTTACCACCTTAAATTTTCCAACTATCCCAAGGCACTCAAAGCATTCTTGGATTGCGAACTTGAAATCCAAAACATGATAGAGGTGCCAGATTTGAAGGATTATCACTTTTTCACCTTGGTGCAGAGTGGCCTTGGAACCATTTATGGACTACTAAATGAACCTGAAAGAAGTGTGCAGTCCTACTTGAACGTGGTAGAGTTGTGTGAAAAGATGGGAATGCGCTCAAGGCTTTCTTGGCATTACCTCAATGTCGGCAATGGGTATATGGCAATGCAAGACTTTGAAAATGCAAGCCTCTATTTTAAAAAAGCTATCAAAGTTGTAGATGATTTGAACCAGCAGACACGAGCACTTGCGTATGCCAACCTCGGCTATTGCTATTTGAATAAAGGACAGTACAACGAAGCATTGGAATTATTCACTACGGCATACCCGTTGTTCAAAGACCGACGGGAAAAAAACCTCGCCAATATTGAATGGTGGCGAGGGAAAATTTACGAAGAACAAAAAGCAAAGAAGGCGCTAAAGCACTACTTCAAGGCACTGGATTTTGCGAAAAAAGGGCATGAATACAGACAGGCCACAGGTATTTTGAAAGACATAGCTGAGCTTTATGCCAAGGAACTTGACTTCAAGAATGCTTACGACTACCAAGTTCTCTACAATCAGGCTGTTGAGCGGTTCATGTTTGATGAACGGGATAACCAGATTAAAGAGATGGAAATTCGTTACTCAGCAGAACGAAAGGAGAAGGAAGCTGAAATGTTCAAGTTGCAAGCTGCGGGCCTCCAGCTTAAAGCACTTAGGGCTCAAATGAACCCTCATTTCGTTTTCAATGCCCTCAATTCTGTTCAAAACTACATCACTTCAAACGATAACACACAAGCCGCAAAGTACCTTGCCCAATTTGCCCACCTAATGCGACAAAGTTTGGATAACTCAGAACTGGAGGTCATATCTTTAGAAAAGGAAGTGGAGTTTCTAAGGAACTACTTAGACATCAATATGAATTTACGGTTTGAAGACCAACTAAAGTATAAGATTTCAATTGATGAAGAGATTGAAGAGGATATTTACGGTGTGCCTACAATGATAATTCAGCCCTACGTAGAAAATGCAATCGAGCATGGGATCCGCTCGAAGCGAATGGGAACCATAAAAATTGATTTTCGTCTTCATGACGAAAACACTATTCTTTGTGTAGTAGAGGACGACGGCATTGGTCGTAATAAGGCTAGAGAACTTCAAATGAAGAATCCCAGCTTTAAGGACCATAAATCAATGGGGACAAGGATAACGCAAGATAGGCTTCAAATTTTACTGCAATCAAGAAACCTGGAACAACAAGTTGTAGAAATTCATGATTTGGAAGAAGAAAAATCCGGTAAGGCACTTGGCACAAGGGTCGAAATACTGATTCCTATCATGGAAATCCAAATAAAATAGAAAGAAATCAGAGCAATTCTGTGGCATCTCCTTTAGTATTAAAAATAAAGTAGATATATTTGCCGAAGTTTTCTCATAGTATGTTTGTTTAATCTTCCTGCACCTTAAATCCCTCCTGAGGTGCGGGATTTTTTTTTGTGCCTTACCGGTTGTGTGTAGATTCTCAAAATTGCCTAGTGCTCAATTTCCCTTTCATCTTAAGTATGCACAAAGATAGAATAACATAGAATATATTTTCCGTTAATCGGTAAAAAACTACCGTTCCCTCAAAAATTGCTACCGTTCCCTCATGAAACCTACCAATGCGTAAATGTAGCTTTTTCCTGAGAACTAGGTAACATACCTTTGTTTAATAGTTTTCTCATAGTATGTTTAATTCTCCTACACCTTAACTTTCCCTTCTGGGGTGTAGGATTTTTTTTACCCTCCATTCACTTTGGAACGAAAGTAATTTCCCGGTTTAAAAATGGATTTTACCACCACTACGTGGCTTGTGTGAAGTTGAAGGATTCCAGAATTGAGTAGTATAAACCCACCTGAGTGTGAGCGAAGATTCTGGCTCACCAAGACCAAATCTGTGCCAGAAGGCCATGCTGTTGAAAAAAATATTTAATATGTGGGCGACTTTAATGATAGGTGTCACAGCTGGCATAGTAGCAGCTATGCACAAAAAATGACCGTTCCCTAAATGAAACCTACCGTTCCCTGTAAAAACCTGCCGTTCCATAAAACCCACTTTTCTGTTAAACAGAAAACCTGCTCCTTTGTACTGTGTAGTTTTCTCATAGTATGTTTAGTGCTCCTACATCAGCCTTAAGCCTCCCTTGATGTAGGAGTTTTTTTTTGTCTAATTTTTAGCAACCACTTCAAATTTTGTCTCCAACCTATTCCCTTTTTCATCTACCAGTGTGATTATATGTTTCCCAGCTGGCGGATTCAGTTCAAGTTCATGGAAAGTAATTGTCTGGCCAATGTAGACATTGTCCAAATGCCAATACACGGTTGTTTCAGGAATGCGGTGAGCAACCTTAAAAACTGTTCTTCCCATACTTCCATCTAAGTCAACGGGGACATACAACTTGGCGTCCTTCCTTGGGTAAATCATCTGCATGAGGCCAGCTGATTTTTCATCGCTTGCTTGACAGTCTTTGCGAAACGGGGGCAGCGGGACATAGCTTGGGTTTTTCATCTTGAAATAGTACTCTTCTACTGGTGGCAACACAAACCATGGCTTATTTACCATTGACAGTGGTGATTCACAGCTACTGTTCACCTGCCAGCGGCCAGTATTGTTTAGGTGGACGATTTGGTGGAAAGGACATGGGTGGGCGTTGGCACCCATTTCATTCACATAAACTGTATCTTTTTCACAATAATCCAATGCCGGAAAACCACTCTTCTTACAAATCACCAGTTTTTTCATGGCATCAAAAGGTGGGTCGAACCACCTCGACGTAGGTAGGAGGTTGAAGACATCAAATAATATGGGAGCAGCTGCATAAACACCTACCAACCCCGGTCTTCCCTCTCCGTCTGCGTTGCCAGCCCATACTCCCACCACATATTTAGTGGAGATGCCAATGGCCCAAGCATCTCTGAAACCGAAGCTGGTTCCAGTCTTCCAGGCTATCCTTCGGCTAGACTCAAATCGTTCCCAATCGCCTTGGCTAGTTGGTCGTTCTAGTTCTTCCATTGCCTCGAAAGTGTACCAAATAGCATCAGCAGAAAGAAGTGGTGGGGCTTTGGTCGCATTGCCAATACTTTTACCAGTTTTACCTATTAAATAGTTGGGTTTGCGGAGGGCATCTTGTTCGTAATTACCGCTGTTGCTAGTAAAATAGTTTAGTGTACGGGCCATATCACTGTAGATGCCAGATAAATCCCAGAGCGAACCTTCCGCTCCACCCAGTGTCAATGTCAATCCATAATGCCTAGGTGGTTGTACTAGTGTGGTCATGCCAAGTTTCTTGAGGTTGAAATGGAACTTCTCCACAGAATAATCTTGCAGCATTCTGATGAACGGAACATTGAGAGAGCGTGACAAAGCAAGGTCAGCTGGTACAACGCCGTCGTAGGTTTCCATGAAATTCTCCGGTTTGTAGCCACTAATTTGAGTGGGGATGTCTGTCAGGAGGCTAGTGGGGAGAATTCGACCCTCGTTCAGCATCATAGCATATAATAGTGGTTTCAAAATACTACCTGTGCTACGTGCTGCGGGAATAATGTCAACATCTTCGCCATTCTCCGCTCCTGTGTCTGGTGCATTGCCTATGTAGGCGAGCACATTTCCAGTTTCTACCTCCAGTACAATGATGGCAAGGTTGTGGATTTGATTGCCTTTGAGATTTGTGCTTTTCCTCAAGGCAAGTTCATTCAATCGGCTTTGAAGTTCAGGGTCAATCGTCGTGGTAATTTTGGTGAGTTGCCCGATTTTACCTTTGAAGTTTTCATTGAAAGCCCTCACTAGAAGGTGTGGTGCAAGACGTGGCAGTGGGTGAGGCTTTTCAGGAAGCACCTCGTCAATTGCCAATTGGTAGGTTGTTTGGTCAATCTTACCTTTTTCAAACAGCCTTTTTAACAGTCGATTCCTTTTCTTGAAAAGTGCATCCCGATTCCTGCCAGGGTGGATGAGGGCGGGGCTATTGGGCAAAACGGCCAAAGTTGCAGCCTCGCCCCATGAAAGCGTTTCTGGTTTTTTTCCAAAATACCGCCATGATGCCGCATCCAACCCTACCACATTTCCCCCAAATGGTGCATTTGAAGCATAAAAGGCCAAGATTTCTGATTTGGAATAACGGATTTCGAGGCGGGTTGAAAGGATGATTTCAATAATTTTCTCAAAGACAGTTCTTGATTTGCCCTTTCGGGATAACCGGATTACCTGCATGGACAAGGTGCTGCCCCCGCTTACCACACGTCGGTTTTTCAAGTTTTGCCACATTGCTCGGCCAAATGCGAGCGGGTCAAAGCCCGGATGGGAAAAGAACCGATTGTCTTCAAACTCGACGATGGCTTTTTGGAATTTTTCAGGCACAGATTCATTGTGGGGGAAACGCCATTGCCCATCCGCAGAAATTCGGGCACCCAACAAGCTGCCATCTCGTGCCTCCAACACCATGCAGGTTGGGTCTTTGAAAAGTGGGACAGTTAGGCAAAACCAATAAGAAATAAGCACAACTCCAAGCAGCAACCAGCTTTTGATTTTGTGCTTTCGGTAAAAAAGTCGCAGCCTGTTTATTTTATTTTTTGACTCCAAGATAGCCTAATTCGCTCATTATCAATTGATTGATGCTAGTCTCCAAATGAAACCCCCAACGACTTTGCTACCCTGACTAAATAATTGTCCTTCGATAAAAAGTTGTAGCGGCTGATGGCTTCTGTGATTTCGACACTGGAAATTTCGTTGTTTTTGAACGTCACCATTTTGCCAAAATTACCAGCATCAATCAGTTCGAAAGCCTTCACGCCCATTGCGGTAGCCAAAATTCGGTCAAAAGCCGTTGGGGTGCCACCTCGTTGCACGTGACCGAGTATGGTCGTGCGAACTTGTGCTTGGCAGCCACTTTCCTCGATTTGCTGCTTCAGGAAGTTGGCTATACCACCGAATTTGATGTGTTCATCACCAATGTCCTTTGCTTTTTGACCGACCACATTGCCTGCCGCTGGTTTGGCTCCCTCTGCGATGACGATGTTGACGAAACCTTCCCCCTTTTCGTAGCGCTTGTTGATTTTTTGTACCACTTTGTTGATGTCGTACGGTATTTCAGGGATGAGGCAAATTTCAGCTCCGCCAGCGATGGCAGTGTGCAATGCAATCCAGCCAGCGTCTCGTCCCATTACTTCCATCACCATTACACGGTGGTGGCTGGCTGCGGTGGTCACCAATTTGTCGAGGCTATCGGTGGCAATCTGAACAGCGGTGCTGAACCCAAATGTAAGATCGGTGGCTGAGAGGTCGTTGTCAATCGTTTTAGGCACACCTATTATATTAAGGCCTTTTTCAAAAAGTGCCTGCGAGATTTTCTGGCTGCCGTCGCCGCCAATGTTCACCACGGCATAGAATCCAAGGTCTTGGATGCGCTTAGTCAACTGTCCGGTAATGTCAACAGGTTTCCAGCTTCCATCGGGTTGTTGGGTAGGGTAGGCTAGGGGGTTGCCCTTGTTGGTTGTTTTGATGATTGTGCCACCCTGCACATGCAAACCCGCTACCTTTTTTGGGGTTAAGCGGACGATGTCTGTTGGTTCGCTCATCACGCCATTGAATGCTTCGATACTGCCGTAAACCTCATAGCCCCCGTGGTTTTTTGCAGCTTTTACGATGGCACGGATGACGGCATTGAGTCCTGGGCAGTCGCCACCTCCTGTGGCAAGAAGAATTTTTTTCATAAAACTTAAGTCTGGTTGATTTTTGCTGCCAAGCTATGAAAAGTTTGATTTGTTTGCTTGGTTTGAATCATTCGAGTTACAAGGCCATGTGCTTGGAAGTAGTTAAGTTTGCCGTCCAAAGCCACAATCTCTACAAACAGACTAACTCAAATGAAAATTGCCGTATTTCCTGGGTCGTTTGACCCCATCACTACTGGCCATGTTAGCATCGTTAAGCGAGCATTGCCACTTTTCGATAAAATCATCGTAGCTGTGGGTGTCAATTCGCAGAAGCAGTACTTGTTTACCCTGGAGAAAAGGCTGGAGTGGCTAAAAGCTGTTTTTGCCGAGGAGCCCAAGGTTGAGATTGATTATTTTGAGGGACTCACTGCGCACTACTGCAACAAAATTGGAGCGAATTTCCTGCTGCGTGGCCTTCGAAACGCCTCTGATTTTGATTACGAAAAAACGATTTCCCAGCTCAACAGCATTGTCGGCCATAACTTGGAGACAGTTTTCCTTATCAGCCTACCTGAGTTTTCACACATCAGCTCCACCATCGTGCGGGAGTTGATAAAGGGGCACGGAGATGTGCGGCCTTTCGTACCCCAACAAGTAAAAGCTTGATTTTATGCGATATCCTTGGATTCTCTTTGATGCCGACGACACCCTTTTTGACTTCAAACGAAGTGCCCGCCATGCCTTGGGGCAAAGCCTGACTGATTTTAAAATAGATGCAACCGAGACCCATTTCCAAGTTTATGAAACCATCAATCATGAGGTTTGGATGGCTTTCGAGCGACAGGAGATAACAGCGGTTGAGCTTCGCAAAATCCGATTTGAGCGCTTTTTGGATGCCATTGGCGAGTATCGTGACCCCCTTGAGCTGAACGCCCACTACCTCTATTTACTCTCCAGAACTCGCTACATGCTTGATGGAGCAGTGGAATTGGTGGAAAATTTGAGCGTGAAAAATTATCGTTTGGGGCTAATTACCAATGGTTTGCAAGAGGTACAGCGTCCACGAATCGCCCATGCAGACATGGAAAAATACTTTGAGGTCATCGTCGTTTCCGATGAAATCGGTGTTTCAAAACCTCACGAGGGTTTTTTCGAGTACAGTTTTGAACAGATGGGCTACCCTGTGAAATCGGAAGTGATTGTTGTTGGTGACAGCCTCAATTCCGACATCCAAGGCGGCAACAACTTTGGCGTGGACACTTGCTGGTTCAACCCCAAGGGAGCCTCCAACCTGACCGACCACAAACCCACCTACCAAATACAACGACTTGAGGAATTGTACGCTATTCTTTGAGGATAAGTGACTTAGCTTCGATTTCGGCGGCAGCAATTTTTCTACTTTTGTGCTCCAATTTTCAAATCCACTACCAAATCAGATAAAATCATGTCAAACGCATTCTTCAAAGTACCCATCGCCAAGAATGAGCCAGTGCTGTCCTACGCACCAGGTTCCCCAGAAAAAGCAAGCTTAAAAGCAATGCTGAAAATCCTCAAATCAAAGGCCATTGATGTGCCAATGACAATCGGGGGTATGAAAATCATGGGTGAGGGCAAAATCGCCATACACCCACCTCACGAACTGAAGCACACGCTTGGCTATCATGGCAAAGCCGACGCTGGCATGGTCAAACAAGCCATCAATGCTGCATTGGAGGCCAAAAAAAGCTGGGAGAACATGGCATGGCAAGACCGTGCGGCCATTTTCCTGAAAGCTGCCGACCTACTGGCTGGCCCGTACCGAGCAAAGATGAACGCTGCCACAATGCTGGCGCAGTCAAAAAATGCCTTCCAAGCTGAGATTGACTGCGTCGCCGAACTTTGTGATTTCTGGCGCTTCAACGTGCAGTTCATGATTGACATTTACAGCCAACAACCAGAAAGCCCTGCCGGCACTTGGAACCGCATGGAATACCGGGCACTTGAAGGCTTCATTTTTGCGCTCACACCGTTCAACTTTACTTCAATCGCTGGCAACCTGCCGGGTGCCCCAGCGCTCATGGGCAATACAGTGGTTTGGAAACCTGCCGATTCGCAGATTTACAGTGCGGCTGTCATCATGGAAATTTTGGAGGAGGCGGGCCTGCCTGCTGGCGTCATCAACCTAGTTTTTGTGGATGGCAAAACTGCGGGCGAGGTCATTTTCTCGCATCCCGATTTTGCTGGTTTGCACTTCACGGGCAGCACTGGCGTCTTCCAAACACTTTGGAAAACCATCGGTAACAACATTTCAATCTACAAATCCTACCCACGCATCGTTGGCGAAACGGGTGGAAAGGACTTCGTTGTAGCGCACTCCACCGCCGATGCCAAGCAGGTGGCAGTGGCCTTGGGACGAGGTGCGTTTGAGTTCCAAGGGCAAAAATGCTCAGCAGCTTCACGTGCTTATATCCCACAGAACATTTGGGCTGACGTGAAAAAATACCTGCTTGCCGACCTAGCAAGCATGAAAATGGGAAGCCCTGAAGATTTTACCAACTTCATCAACGCAGTGATTGACGAAAAGGCTTTTGATAAGATCAGCGGCTACATTGCCGAGGCAAAAAAGGACAACAAAGTTGAAATAATTGCAGGTGGCAACTTCGACAAATCAGAGGGGTATTTCATTGAGCCTACCGTCATAGTGACAGAAGACCCCAACTACATTACCATGTGCGAGGAGATTTTTGGTCCAGTCCTTACTATATATGTGTACGAACCAGAACAGTTTGAAAAAACACTGGAATTGGTGGATTCATCTTCGCCTTATGCATTGACCGGAGCCATCCTTTCAAACGACCGCTATGCCACACAATTGGCTTTTGAGAAACTGCGCCATGCTGCTGGCAACTTCTACATCAACGATAAGCCAACAGGTGCAGTTGTTGGCCAACAGCCGTTTGGTGGAGCTAGGGCATCCGGCACCAACGACAAGGCTGGTTCCGTCTGGAACCTACTGCGCTGGGTGTCCCCAAGGGCTATCAAAGAGAACTTCCTGACACCGACTGATTTCAGGTATCCGTTCTTGGGAGAAGAATAATTTTGAAGTAGTTTTTGAAAATAATTTGCGAAGCGAAGCATCCAGTGGTTCATAAAATATTGATTATGAGTGCATTATGTTGCTTCTCTTCGCATTTTTTATTCCCTTGAACCTTAGTCAGCCAAAGTCATTCCTTTGAAAATGGAGAGGAAATATTACTTTTAGCCCGCAATCAACTAAGTTGAGACACAAAATTTCCTGACTATGAGCAAACTACTCCCTTCCTTGTCTGGGGTAGCCTGTGTTATTTGGGTGTCAGGTTGGACATGGATTTTTTCAGAAGGGAAACAAGCGACATTAGACATTTCCAACCAAGCTCCTATCAACATATTATTGGACAGTGTGCAGTACAAAGTACAGCATCCTTTTGCATTTGAATTTGCTGAAGCCACACCGATTGTGTCCGAACAACTCCATCCCGTCCTCAAATCAGTAGTTAGCCACTTAGACGAAAACCCTGAGTTTCAACTAAAAATCACAGGCATTTATGGCCTAAAAGAAGGCAACCAAACCAATTTTCCGAACCTAGGCATTGCTCGTGCGGAAGCTGTGAAATCAATGCTGGGAACCGCTGGGGCATCCTTGGACAAAGTGGTGACTTCAGGCATGGCAGTGGACAATTTATTTGAGATGAACGGTAAACTCACTGGCGTGATTTACTTCCACTATTCATCAAAAGTTCTTGAAAATCAGACTGTTGCAACTAGCGATAAAAATAAAGAAACCCGGCTAGAAGATTTGAGTAATGAAGAAGTTGAAGCTTTCAACTACAACTACGGCGACTACAAAGTAGAGAAACGACACCATGATTATTTGAACAACCTTCGACGGGATTTAAGGGACAATCCCGACAAAAGCGTTGTCCTCACGGGCTATTCTACACCGGAGGAGGAGGCCGAATCTTCTAGGATTAACTTAGCTGAGATGAGGGCATTGGCCATTCGAAGATATTTGGTGGACAGTGGTACTAGACGAGCACAGATAGTGGTGAAGGCCAAACCTTCAATGGCAAGAAGCAGCAATGAAATGATAGTTTCTATCCAGGTTGTTGAGTAGTAATTTACGCACTTTTATTGAGATAACAATTAGCCCCATTGGCCTTTTGCCTAAACATACTTGAAGTAAAACTAACCAAACATGAACGAGCCACTATTCGTGTTCATCGCACTTGCAGGTGCAGCGGTGCTCGGCTTTTTGTTTTCTGCTTCGCTTTCTAAGCGTCGTAGTGAGCAATTTTTTGTTGACTTCACCCAGTTGGAATCCAACTTAAAGGAGAAGGAGTTGGCTGTTTCGAGACTTCAGTCAGAAAAAGAGGCAAGGGAAATGGCACTTGAAAATCTTCAAAAAATTTCGCAAGACATTGAAAATCAATCTTTTGAGAAAGAAAAGGAACTTGCAGGGCTTAGGGCAGAAAATGCACGACTGCAAGATGAGCTAATTCATTTGACCGAAAACCCGATTGAAAAAATCAAAGAAATTGATGTCATCAGGGAAGTACCAGTGCTCATCTTTCGGGAGGTTTCAGTACCAGAATCCAGAAAAGAGAAGGCAAAAAAATTGATGCATGCATTCAAGAAAGGCTACTTGGATGAGCATGGAACCGTTCAAGTCTCTTCTTCCGAGGCTATTGACGAAGTGTTGTAAATTGTATATCAATCCATTATCACTACAAACCGTTTCTCCAAAGGGTCAAAATTCTCCATCAAAGTTTGTAAAAATAGCGCACCGTACTTCAGGTACAGCGGCATGAAATTCTCGTAGCGCTCTTGCAATCCACCGCCTGGCAGCAGCTTTTCCCTGAGGTTTTGGATTTGTTGTAGTGCCGTATCGTGTTTTTGTTTTTCGGCTTTTACAAGTTTAGCTTCCAGCATTTCAATGCTTTTCTCGGCCTTGCTGTGCTCCGCCCAAGCAGTTTTTACTAAAGACTGGTCAACCCCAGCCGTTTTAAAGGCGATTCCCTCAAAGACGGCTTTCAACGCCTCTTTTTCTCCTTGGAGTGTGAATTCGCTTTCGGCGTTTTCGTGGAGGTATTTCCGAACCAATTCGTTGGTATCCAACCAAAGGTCGCTCACGGTCAGGTTGAGCTTCTCCATGCGCTTTACGCTTGCAGCGTCAATCCACATAGCCGAATTGCGGCGCACCAGCATGGGAAAGTTGATGCCAAAATGTGCAAACTGGGACTTGCGTTCCAGCCAGTAGGCTAGCTCACCTCCTCCTCCAATGTAAGCAAGGTTGGGCAATATTTTTTCTTGGTAAATTGGCCGCATGACGACGTTTGGGCTAAAACGCTCCGGATGTTGCTCAATTTCGGCTTCCATTTCGGACTTAGTGAAAGTCAGGTCGTTATTGAGAACCTTGAAAACACCGTTCTCCTCTACAATTCGCTCACGGAACTGCTGTCCGATGTAGAAAAAGTTGATTTCACGAGGCGTTGCTTGTCCTGGGAAACCTATTGCCTCCAATTGTCCAATTGTCTGATTTACAAGCGATTGGGAAGGCTGGTTGATGATTTCGTCTTTGATGATAGGAGCGAAAATGCGCTTCAGCTTGGCGTCATTGGTATTTAAAACGATCAAGCCTTCCTGTTTAAATAACTCGTGTGCCAACTCAAATGCAGCTTCAGAATAACGTGCATTTTTAGTGTGGGTGTCTTCAATCAGTTTGTAAAGGTTTGCTGCATTTTCAGCATCACCGAGAATGGATTTCAAGTCGTGTAGCACTGGCCCTAAGCTACTTGTGCTCATATTGCCAACGGGCCCAGATTCTCCACTTTCCCAAGTCAGCGTTTTGCCAAACAAGTGAAGGTGATTCACCTCGGCAAAATCATGGTCTTCCCCACTTGTGATAAAAACCGGCACAAAATGGTTGTCGGGATACCTATCGGTAAGCTGTCTTGCAAGCTTTATCGCAGACACGATTTTGAAAATATAGTACAAAGGCCCAGTGAACAATGACGGCTGGTGGGCCGTGACGACCGTGAAGGTTTGGTCGAGCAATAATTTGTTGATGTTGAAGGCTACCAAACCGCCGGTTTCAAGTCCTGAATACTGGGATTTGATAACTTCTACCAGTGTTTCTCTGTCAATCCGCTCCATTTTTTTGTCGTCAATCACCTGCTGAAAAGCATCGATATGGACAGGATATTTGTAAAATGGACGTAATGAGGGTACTTCATCAATGTATTTGACGTCCCTATTTGCAAACAAAGGCACTTCTGAATAGGGTAGCTTGATAACTTTCATGCTGGAAATTGATTTGACCTGATTAGACTTTTTGACCCGTCATTGCTTGCCGAATGGCAATGTCCATTGCCTTGTGGGCAAGCGGGGACGTGAACTCATTCAATTGCTGTATTGCATTGTTTATCAGGTCTTTATCCTCGCCTCCGATGGCTGATTTCAATGCATCTGCTAAGGTGCGGATGGTCGAGATTTCGGATTCGTCGAGTATTGCTTGATTTTGTGAAATGAATTTTTCTGCTGCATTCAAAATATGATTGCCCTCATTTCTGGCTTCAAGAATTGCCCTGACTTGCATGTCGCCTTGAGCATTGTAAATTGAATCGAGTAGCATCCTTGCCATATCTTCTTCACTAATCCCGTAGGTTGGGCGGATGTCTATGGCTTGTTCAGTACCAGAACGCAATTCTTTAGCCTTTACTTTCAAAATACCGTCGGCATTGATGATGAATTGCACTTCAATTTTTGGCAAGCCCGCAGGCATTGGTGGAATGTTTTTCAGAATAAACTCCCCTAGTTTTCTGTTATGCTCCACCAAGTCACGTTCACCCTGATAAACAGCAACCTTGAGGTTTTTTTGGCCATCAACAGATGTAGTGTATTGCCGTCCAGCCTTTGTTGGTACTTTAGAGTTTCTTGGCACAATTGTGTCCATCAAGCCTCCTACGGTTTCGATGCCCAAAGAAAGTGGCGTGATGTCCAATAGCAAAACGTCCTTTTGGTTGCCAGCTAGCACATCAGCCTGAATGGCTGCACCTAAGGCTACAACCTCATCAGGGTTGAGGTTGTCAAAAACTGGCTTCTGGAAAAACTCACTGACACTTTGCTTTACTAAAGGAACCCTTGTCGAACCTCCAACCATCACTACATTGTCGATTTGGCCTATCGTGAGTTTAGCATCTTTTAAAGCTTGTTCACAACAAACAATGGTCTTTTTGAGCAAAGGAGAGATTATTGATTCGAACTCTGACTTGGACAATTCGAGCTTCTTTCCTCGAAACTCAGCATTGAAAGAATCATTGCTGGAAAGGTGTTTTTTGGCTTTTTCAGCCAAAAGTCTCAGTTCTTGAACGTGCGATTTGTCATCGAAATGGTCCTGACAAGAAAGCTGGTAAATTTTTGACCAATGCTCAACGACTGCTCTATCAAGGTCGTCGCCTCCCAAAAAGGTGTCACCATTTGTAGATAAAACTTCGAAAACACCGTCTTGGATTTGTAGGATAGAAATATCGAAAGTGCCGCCCCCCAAGTCGTAAACGGCAATGGTTTGTGATGATTTGTCACCTAGCCCATAAGCCAAACTTGCAGCAGTTGGTTCGTTGATGATGCGTAGCACATCTAGTCCAGCCAATTTGCCTGCGTCCCTAGTTGCTTGGCGTTGAGCATCGTTGAAGTAGGCTGGAACGGTTATCACCGCTTTCGAAATCGTGCCACCTAGTTCTTCTTCAGCCCTGATTTTCAATGATTTGAGTATTTCGGCGGATAATTCAACTGGTGTATAGAACTTTCCTCTTGCTTTAATTTTGACAAGGTTGTCCGAGCCA
>CAYTZS010000102.1:0-18562 GCA_964442355.1 uncultured Saprospiraceae bacterium
GTTTGAGTTTTGATATGGCTGAACTAATTATTCTTTCATTAACGGGTGTTTTGGCCCTCGTTTCCGAGTTCTTTAACCTTCGGAAAATGCTTCTGCCGATGGCCATGCTCGCTTTGGCGGTGGTCGGTTGGCTGAGTTATGGCCATTTGGATTTCGTCGAGTCGGTTTATGGCATGGCGCAATTGGACGCATTTTCAAGCAAGTTCCTCATGGTGCTTTGTGCTTTGGGGGTACTGTGGTTTTGGGGCTTCCGCCGCTTTTTTGAGGACGAAAAAACGACCTCGGACTACTTCGCACTGACGCTGTTTTCCTTTGCAGGTGCGGCTTGCATGGTGTCCTACACCAATTTGGCGATGCTATTTTTAGGTGTCGAAATACTTTCCATCCCCATCTATGTGCTGGCAGGCAGCCGCAAAAACGACGTGAAGGGCAATGAGGCTTCATTCAAGTATTTGCTGCTGGGTGCATTTTCTTCCTGCTTTTTGTTGCTCGGCATTGCCCTGCTTTATGGTGCAACGGGCACTTTTGACTTGGCGCAAATCGCTACTCAAGTCACATTGTTAACTCCTGACAATCAATTACTTCTGCAAATTGGATTCGTGTTGACGGTCGCAGCATTCGCTTTCAAAGTAGCTGCTGCGCCTTTCCATTTTTGGGCTCCCGATGTCTATGAAGGCTCGCCCGTGCCTGTCACGGCCTATATGGTGACGGTTGTGAAAGTGGCCGCATTTGCTGCCTTGTTGAAGTTTTTCCAAGCCTTCGAAGGGGCCATCCCGCAGACTGTTGCTTGGGCGGTCTATGCACTTTGTTTCCTGACGCTAATGGTCGCCAATTTCGTGGCTGCCTCACAAAAAAACGTGAAGCGACTCATGGCCTATTCGAGCATTTCGCACACGGGCTTCATGCTCACGGGTATTTTTAGCCAACAAGCAGGCGCAGAAGACTTGCTCGTTTATTATGCCCTTGTTTATGGCATAGCCAGCCTCACTGCCTTCCGGGTGTTGTGGTACTTGCGCAATGAAGTAGCTGATATTCAGGACTTTAAAGGCTTGCTGCATACCAATCAATTGGCAGCAGTAGCCGTCATCCTAGCCATGCTTTCCATGGCGGGCATCCCACCGCTGGCAGGATTCATCGCAAAATATCGGGTATTGGCTGCTGCCCTCGCTGCTGGTCAGGGTTGGCTGGTGGTGGTAGGCATCTTGGCCTCGCTGTTGGCCATTTACTACTATTTCAAAATCATCATTGTGATGTTTGAGCCGTCGGATGCTGCTCCGACGAGGCCCTTGAAGACGGCTGACAAGGTATTCCTTTACGTTTGTGCTGCGCTGTTGCTTGGGTTGACGGTTTGGCCGGTGGTGTAACATCCACTCACCCCTGCCATTGCCATCACCCTCCCCATCACCCGCACCAAAACCAGTCCCTGCTGCACCAAAAAGAACACGATGACCAGTCCTGCAGTTATCATGCCCGACCTGCTTTCCAGCCACCAGTAAACTGCCGCTGACAGCAGTTGTAACGCACTGAAAACCAAGAAGATACCCGTCGTTTTGAAGTAATGCCGGAAAGTGAAACTCAATCCCCTTTTCAGCGCTTGCCAAGTCGTTATCTCCTGCTCGAGGATGGTCGTTTTGGCGATGATGGAGGCGTTGTTCAGGAAAATAACACCTAAAAACCATCCAAGGACAATCAGCAATAAATAGCCAAGTACGGTTTTTTCCGAGGCCATCGTTTCGAAGTTGACCATTAGCTCGCCGAGGTAGGGTAGCAGCACGATGCCCGTCCAAAGCGACAACAGGAGCAAGAATGCCACGGCAATTTTTGCGAAGCGGAAAAAATAGGTGGCCCCGCCCGTCCAGAATGCCAGCCAATTGGGTGTTCTTTTTACCAAAGTAAACAACAGCCCGCCGTTGATGAAAACACTGGCCAACGCCCAAATGGCCAGTACCCACCGCAATTGCCCGATGAGCGGGGTGATGCTTCCGCCGTGTATTTTCAAGAAATCGGAAATGACCGTGTGGTCGTAGCCGGACAGCAACTTGTTGATTTCCAGTGAGTTGCCGATGCTGGCCTCCAGCACGTGCCAGACCTGCATGGCCAGCGGCACGGCCAGCAGCAATTGCATCAGATAGACCAGCAGCACTATTTTCCAATGCTTTAGGCCAGCGATAAAAGCTGATTTTATAATTGAAATCATAGTTTGTTCAAATCAAAAAACTCACCGTCTGCATCATGTTCTGCATCCAAAACACCGCTTTCATGGTGTATTTCCAGAGCACTGTCGTCTGTGGTTTCAGGGTCAAGCTGTTGTTGTTCAGGTCAATGTCAAGGCTGATTTTCTGCTTGGGGTCAATGTGTACCGACTCGATTTTTGACTTGCTCTGGTAAGTGAAAATCTTCGTCCGCAGCTGCCCGTCCCAGTTTTCCAGCTTCACCGTCCCATCCTCGAAGCGGATTTCGACCTCCAACGGAAAAACCAACTCGCCCAGTCGGTGCAGCGTCACCGAAGCAGTGAAGTCGCCCGTTAGCTCACCTTGTTTGAAAACAAAGCCGCCCTTGCCATCGTCAAAAAGTCCGTGGGGACTGTAGTTTTCTAGGTTGTTGATTTCTGAAACGGCGTAGTCGCACACATCCGTACCTTGAATCAAAGCCTTGAAAAGCCAGTCGAAATTGTTGCCGAACGCATTGCTTGGGTGCTTGGCTGCAAACTCGTTTGCGACCGCAAAAAAATCGGTGCCACGGGGGTGCTTGAACTTCCAGCGCCCGAAGTAGGTGCGCATTAACTCATCCATCAACGCATCGCCGAGCACGGCCTGCATGGTTTGGAGCATGGTCGCCGTTTTGCTGTAAATGATGCCCTTGTGGCGGCCATCATAAGTCCAGCCGGGCTTGTCGGCATAATCTTCCTTGGGGTTTTTCATGCCCGTGTACTCGTTGCGGCTCAGTTCTTCGTTGCCCATCCGGTAGCCGTGGAAGTCGAAATACCCCATTTTCTCGCCATAAAAATGGTCAATGATGCGGTCTTCGTAATAGGTCACAAGACCCTCATCGAGCCATGCCTCCTCCTTCTCGTTGTTGGCCAGCATCATCATAAAATACTGGTGGACGAACTCATGCACTGCCAGCGACTCCACATTGCGGATGCCCATCGGCGAGTTCCAGAACGACCCCAATGTGATGAACGTCGGGTATTCCATCATGCCGCTGCGCAAGCCGTGGAAGGGCGGGTCGGCGATGGTGATGCTGGCGAAAGGGTAGGGGCCTACGTGCTCAGTCATGTACTCCAAGCTTTGTTTGATGGCCGTGATGACCCTCGTGGCATGCATGGCGTGCTCTGGCGGCATGAGCAGCCGGATGTTCACGTGCTGCCATTTGTCCTCAAAAACTTGGTAGCCAGGATAGGCCGTCCACGCAAAATCAATCACGTCCTCCACCACGAAGCGGCGTCGTGTGAGGTTGTTGGGCAGCTTTTCCTCCCTCATCAGGCAGCCAGAGGCACCCATGACGAGCTGACTAGGGGCGGTGATGGTCACATCGTAGGTGCCAAAGTCGCCGTAAAACTCGGTGGTGCGGAAGAACTGGTGGCAGTTCCAAGCCCACTGGCCGTCGGGTTCAAGCTGCCAGACACCGAGCTGTGGGAACCAATGCACCCAGAGCGCAAAATCATCCTTGGAGTAGCCCGCACGGGCGATAGTTTTGGGCAGTTTCGCCGTGAATTTTAGGTCAAAAACCGCCGTCTCGCCCGGCTGTACGGGCCGCTGCAACGGCACCAACAGCACGCTCTGGTCACCCGGATTGCCATCGTCTGGTTGGACGTAACGCATTGATTTCGTGAGGTTTGCGCCGTTTTGCTCTGCAATATCATCTACCCGAATCCAACCCCAAGTGTCCTCGCCCCGGCTGCCAATGTTTTGGTCGAAGATATTGCCGCCACTGCCTTTGAGGAAGGTGCTTTCCATGTTCTTGAACGAGTTGAGATACATATAAAACCGCAGCTCGGTCACTGGTACGGGCGAGTTGTTTTTAAAAATCACCTGACCATTTGACTTGACCGATTTCTTGGCAAGGTCATACTGCACATCCATCACATAGCTCGTTGGGCGGCTGCTTTTCGGAGGGGCAAAACGAGGGTCGCATTGGCCGTAGGCTGACCAAAAACCAAGCAATAACAGGCTGAAAATCAAGGCTTTTTTCATCAGAACAAAGAAAGGGGAAATGCAAGGAAAAAGTACAAAGTCCAGTGTAAAAACTCAGGAGCGCATTTACTTTGCAAGGAAATGAATTGCCGAATGAATAGTTGCTTTACCCTTTGGTTTAATTGTCTTTTTAGGGTAAAAATGCATTTTGTGCCGTATCATTCGAGCGATTTCTGATTGTTAGTGCATGTTTTTACAAATCCATCCAACATGAAAAACTTGTTCTTTTTCGCAGTTTTGGGCTTTTGCTTCGCAACTTGCACCCCAGATTTGAAATACCAAACTGCCATCCAAGGCAAATGGCAGGCAAGCCATTGGGTTACCGAGAGCGGCGAAACCCGCCCGGTAGAGAGCGTCAACTTTGATTTTCACGGTGATACCTACAACGCCAAGCTTGGCCTAAAAGACGAAGCTGGCAGTTTCAGGCTAGAGGGTGACAAGCTCTACACCAAAGCCGAGGGGCAGCAAGAAATCATGGTGAAAATTGCCAGTGTGACGCCCGATTCCTTGGTTTTTGAGATGAACCGTGGCGGCGTCAAGGAGATTATGACGCTGAAACGGCCTTAACCAACCTACTCTACGCAACATGCGCATCATCTTCATGGGCACGCCCGACTTTGCCGTGCCTTCGCTTGAAATATTGCTCGACAACGGCTACGATGTGGCCGCCGTCGTCACTGCTACCGATAAGCTGGGGGGGAGGGGCGGCAAGCAACTGCTGGAATCTGCGGTGAAGAAATTTGCGGTGAGTATGGGCCTACCCGTGCTCCAACCAGAGAAGCTGCGCTCGCCGGATTTTTTGGAGCAATTGCGTAGTTATCATGCTGATTTGCAAATAGTTGTGGCGTTTCGAATGTTGCCGGAGGTGGTCTGGGCAATGCCCAAAATCGGCACGTTCAACCTACACGGTTCGCTGCTGCCCAAGTACCGGGGCGCAGCGCCCATCAACTGGGCCATTATCAACGGGGAGCGGGAAACGGGTGCTACCACTTTCTTCCTCCGCCACGAAATCGACACGGGCGACCTGCTTTTTCGAGAACGGATGCCCATCGGTGAAGACGAAACGGCGGGCGAGGTACACGACCGAATGATGCACCTTGGTGCTGGGCTTGTCCTGAAGACCGTTCAAGCCATTGAACGGGGCGATTATGCACTGCAAAAACAGGACGACAGCCAAGCCTGCCATGCCCCGAAGATTTTCCACGAGACTTGCGAAATTGATTTCTCCAAAACCGCCGTCGAGGTACACAACTTCGTGCGGGGCCTTAGCCCTTACCCCGGCGCTTGGAAAGTGGTAGCTGCTCCGCTCACCCTCTCCGATGGAACTCCCTGGCAGGCAGCTGGTTGGGAGAAGGTGCAGGGCATTGAGTTGAAGGTTTTCAAAACCCAAAAAGAAGTGGCGGGACACGGTTTTGCCCCCGGTCATTTCGTCACCGATGGCAAAAAAACGCTGAAGGTCGCCACGAGCGACGGCTTCGTGCAGTTGCTCGAAATGCAGTTGCAGGGCCGCAAACGGATGGCCGCCGTGGATTTTCTGAACGGGTTGAAGTCGTGAGTGTTTAAGTGTTTGATTTTCAAATAAATACGTCGAAAATTGCCGTGTGACCATTCAGTGATGCTTTAGCAAAATTGATAGTTTGGCCGAGTTTCACTTCGATAGTTTTGCGGTAAATAAAAAATGGGAACATGAACCACCGCAAGATTTTCTTTTGGTCCATCACCGTAGCATTGGCTGGGTTTTTATTTGGTTTCGACACGGTTGTTATTTCCGGTGCCGACCTTTCCCTTCAAGAACTTTGGCCTCGTGGTGAGGTTTTTCACGGCTTCGTGGTCATGTCATCTGCACTTTGGGGCACGGTGATTGGTGCCATTTTCGGTGGCTTCCCCACCGACAAGTATGGCCGAAAAGTCACCCTGATTTGGATTGGGGTGTTCTATTTCGTGTCGGCAGTGGGGTCTGCTTTGGCAGGTGACCCTTGGGTTTTTGCGTTTTTCAGGTTCTTGGGTGGCTTGGGCGTAGGTGCCAGCACGATAGCGGCGCCTGCCTATATCTCCGAAATCGCACCGCCCAGCAACCGTGGCAAGCTGGTTGCGCTCTACCAATTCAACATTGTTTTCGGCATCCTCATCGCTTTCCTTTCCAACTACTTGCTCAGTGACATCGGCGAAAATGCTTGGCGCTGGATGCTCGGCGTCGAGGCGATACCAGCCTTCATCTATTCGCTGATGGTGTTGGGCGTGCCCAAGAGTCCACGATGGTTGCTGGTGAAAAAGCACGACCGGGAAGCTGCCGCCAAGACGCTCCGTTTGATTGACCCCAACATGGATATTGATGCGGAAATGAACCGCATATTGTCGGACCACGAGGAGGTGGACAAGTCTGAAACCATTTTCAGCCCCAAGTACCGTTTTCCATTGATGCTGGCCTTTACGGTGGCCTTTTTCAATCAATTTTCAGGCATCAATGCCTTTCTGTACTATGCTCCCCGCATTTTCGAAATAGCAGGTTTGGAAAAAAGTACCGCCCTTTTGAGCAGCGTGGGCATTGGTATCACCAACCTCATATTCACCTTCATCGGTCTAGCTCTCATTGACCGTTTTGGGCGCAGGCAGCTCATGTACATCGGTTCTTTTGGCTATATCGTGTCGCTTTCGATGGTGGCTGCGGCCTTCTTTTTTGGTTGGCAGGGCATGGCAGTGCCGGGCTTTCTTTTTCTTTTCATCGCAGCACATGCCATTGGTCAGGGCACGGTCATCTGGGTCTTCATTGCAGAGGTTTTCCCAACACACCTTCGAGCGAGTGGACAATCTTTCGGTAGCTCAGTACACTGGGTACTGGCCGCCGTTATACCGTCCCTGATGCCGGCGCTGATTGCGACCATCGGCATTACTTCCGTCTTCTGCATGTTCGCTTTCATGATGGTGCTGCAGCTGCTCTGGGTTTGGCGAAAGATGCCTGAAACAAAAGGCGTTTCGCTGGAAGAATTGGAAAAACAAATGACTGTCAACCGTTGAAAGAACTCAGTTCCCACAATTCAGGTGGTAACTACAAACTTCCGCCTGACTTCTGCTGATGTAAAATCACCATCTAATGTCAAACCCTACCATCATCTGCTTTGGGGAAGTGCTTTGGGACTTGCTGCCATCTGGTCGGATAGCAGGTGGCGCCCCCATGAACGTCGCTTTTCATGCCAACCAACTAGGCATGGAATCGAAAATGATCAGCAAGGTTGGCGACGACGAATTGGGCGAAGAACTAAAGCATTTTTTGAAAAATATAGGCGTGTCCATCGAGTTGATTCAATCTGACAACTCCTTTCCGACCGGTACGGTCAACGTGACCTTGACGGCGGGCGGGATACCCAGTTATGAAATTGTCAGCCCTGTCGCTTGGGACGACATTCATCCAGAAGAATCTGCCAGGGAATATGTGAAGAATGGAGGAGCGCTGGTTTTCGGTAGCCTTTCTTGCCGCACGGAGCAGAATAAAAAGACCCTGCTCGAATACCTGGAACTTGCGCCCGTTCGAGTATTCGATGTGAACTTTCGAGCGCCGTTTTACACCCAAACATTGATTGAAGCGCTGCTGGAAAAATCCGACATCGTAAAAATGAACGACGAAGAATTTGAGATTATCGCAGGCTGGCAGGGGGCCGTTGGCGATGATAGGTCTAGACTTGAAACCATCAAAAACAAATTTGGATTGGATGCGATTATCCTAACCAGAGGCAAGGATGGTGCTGCTTGCCTCGATAAATCGGGCTATCACGAGCAGCCCGGTATTTCCGTGCAGGTGCAGGACACCATCGGTAGTGGCGATGCTTTTTTAGCAGCATTTTTGAGCAAGTACCTGCGTGGGGAAAACACCTCGAATTGCCTCGCTTTTGCAACTGCGGTGGGTGCATTGGTCGCCACTAAAAAAGGTGGAACACCCGTTATCGAAGACCAAGAGATTCAGACTTTGTTGAACAAAGCAATTTTACAAAAAAGCTGACCCCGTGCCCTAAAGGCAGTACTCAAGCCAATCACCATTTTGGAAAAACAAATTTTCAATGCATGAATAAAGCAATTTACACCCTTGCGATAGTGCTCACCGCCAACCTTTTCTCTTGTAAAAACTCACATGAAACCCCTTCGGAAACAGCCTTGGAAAAAGGGTCTACCACGGTCACTTACCAAGAGCAGCACCGCCCCCAGTTCCACCACTCACCACCTTTTGGGTGGGCCAACGACCCCAACGGCATGGTCTATTTCGATGGGGAGTACCACTTGTTTTACCAGCACTACCCCGACTCCACGGTGTGGGGCCCTATGCACTGGGGACATGCAGTGAGCAAGGATTTGGTGAACTGGGAGAACTTGCCTATCGCACTTTTCCCCGATTCGTTGGGCTATATTTTCTCTGGTTCGGCAGTTGTGGACACCAAAAACACTTCTGGTATGGGTCAAAACGGACAGCCTCCACTCGTCGCTATTTTCACCTACCACGACGAGGTGGCCGCAAAAGCTGGCAGCAATAGTTTTCAGCACCAAGCCATCGCTTACAGCAATGACCGTGGGCGAACTTGGGTCAAGTATGATGGCAACCCCGTGTTGCCTAACCCCGGCGGAGTTCGTGATATACGTGACCCAAAAGTCATTTGGCACGAATCCTTAAGTCAGTGGATAATGGCGCTCGCAGTGGGCGACCATATTGAATTTTGGGGTGCACCCAACCTGAAACGTTGGACAAAACTCAGTGATTTTGGAAAGAACTACGGTAGCCACGGCAGCGTATGGGAATGCCCTGACCTGTTCCCGATAAAGGTCGAGGGCAGTGGCGAAACAAAGTGGTTGCTTATCGTAAACCTCAATCCTGGCGGGCCAAATGGTGGCTCTGCGGGGCAGTATTTCGTGGGCGAATTTGATGGAAAAAACTTCAAGTTGGACGACCAATTTGCCCAAAAAGTCCCCCTCAACACGGGTGCTTGGTTGGATTGGGGCAAGGACAATTACGCTGCCGTCACTTGGTCGGATGCCCCCAGCGACCGCCGCTTGCTATTGGGCTGGATGAGCAATTGGGAGTACGCCAACCAAGTGCCGGCAGGCATTTGGCGGAATGCGATGACCTTGCCACGTTCCTTGTCCCTTCGGAAAACAGCCGGAGGCTACCACCTCTTCGCTGAACCTGTACAGGAGTTGCAAACCCTTCGCACCAATTCCGTAGAACTGCAAAAAACGGAACTCACTGGTCCGCTAAACTTATCGGCGCAACTTGGTTTTCCGATAACGCTGTCTGAAATGGAACTTGAATTTGAGCTGAAAGATGGTGCAACGGGCAGATTTTGTGTGGAGATTTCCAACATAAAAGGCGAAGTTTATCGCATTGGTTATGATACCAATTCCAATCAGTTATTCAGTGACCGCACCAAGTCCGGCGACCTTTCTTTCTCCGAAAAATTTGCACCGAAGCCAAGCATCGCCCCACGATATGCCAAAGACAAAAAGCTGACGCTGCACCTTTTCTTCGACGCAGCGAGCGTTGAGCTTTTTGCCGACGGCGGCTCCGCAGTGATGACTGAGCTTTTCTTCCCGACGGAAGATTTTACCCAAGCCAAGCTGTTTGCCGAAGGCGGAAAAGTCACGCTGATTAGTGGAAAAGTGCATCAGTTAAAGGGTATTTGGCATTGAGGCCAAAATCAGGAAACAAGTGTACATTTGAGTAAACATAAGAAAACAGACCGATGAAAAAAGCAATCACCCTCCTCCTGTTTTTGATTGCGGTAGCTCCGCTTTCAGCCCAGCACTCCATTGCACGGGTGTGGAACGAAGCCACGCTGGATGCCATTCGGGGCGACTTCGCTAGACCCACTGTTCATGCCCGCAACCTCTTCCATACCAGCTTGGCGATGTACGATGCTTGGGCTGTTTACAGCCCCACATCCGATACCTATTTTTTGGGCAAAACGGTGCATGGCTACACCTGTCATTTCACGGGCACACCCCGACCAAAAGACTTGGTAGCGGCGCAGTCAGAGGCCATCAGCCATGCGGTTTATCGGTTGCTTTTGCACCGATTTGCCAACTCCCCAAAAAAGGCCGTGCTCTATGAAGAACTCGACAACCTAATGGCCTCGCTTGGCTACGACCGCAACAATACATCGACCAATTACAAAATCGGCCCTGCGGAATTGGGCAATTATTTGGCCCAGGAAATCATCGCTTATGGATTGCAGGACGGCTCGAGCGAGGAGTTGGGCTACCAAAACCAGTTCTACTACCCCGTCAACCCGCCGCTCGTGGTGGAGTTGCCCGGCAACCCGACGGTGGTTGACCTGAACCGCTGGCAGCCGCTTTCGCTGTCGCAAATCATTGACCAAAGCGGCAATCCCGTGCCTGGAAATGTGCAGACTTTCCTTAGCCCAGAATGGGGCCAAGTAAGCCCGTTTTCCCTCCAACCTTTCGATGCCAATGTTTACAATCGCAACGGTTTTGACTACATCGTTTACCACGATCCAGGCCCACCACCACAATTAGATACCGTGACAGGCTCTGGGCTTTCTGATATTTACAAATGGGGGCACGAGCTTGTTTCCATCTGGGCGTCCATGCTCGATCCCACCGATGGCGTGATGATAGACATTTCGCCTGCTGCGGTAGGCAATGTTCAACAGTACCCGACAGAATTTGCTGAATTGCCCGATTTCTATGACCTGTTTGGCGGTGGTGACATCAGCCCTGGCCATGCCGTGAACCCCAAAACGGGTGAGCCCTACCAACCGCAAATCGTGCCACGGGGTGATTACGCTCGCGTGTTGGCCGAGTTTTGGGCAGACGGGCCAACCTCGGAAACCCCTCCTGGGCATTGGTATTCCATCTTGAATTATGTCAACGACCAAGCGGGTTTGGTGAAAAAAATCAGGGGGCAAGGAGCCCTCTGCACTGACCTTGAATGGGACGTGAAAGCCTATTTCGCCCTCGGCGGTGCCTTGCACGACGTGGCCATCACCGTCTGGGGCATGAAGGGTTGGTACGATTCAGCGAGGCCGATTACTGCATTGCGGGGCATGGCCGAACTCGGCCAAAGCAGCGATGCCAACTTGCCAAACTACCATCCTGGTGGCTTGCCACTCATCCCCGGTTATATTGAAATTATTCATTCGGGCGATACATTGCAAGGCGACAGCGGGCAGTACATCGGCGAAGTAAAACTGCTGACTTGGAAGGGCCCAAAATTCGTGAACGACCCCGCTACCGACATCGCAGGCGTGGGGTGGGTGCGAGCAAAAAACTGGTGGGCGTACCAGCGTCCAACCTTTGTGACCCCACCTTTCGCTGGCTACATTTCTGGGCACTCGACCTACAGCCGAGCAGCCGCTGAAGTGCTGACGGCACTCACTGGCGACCCGTTTTTTCCAGGTGGCATGGGCGAGTTTGTTTGCAAGAAAAACGAGTACCTCGTCTTCGAGGACGGTCCAAGCATGGATGTGACATTGCAGTGGGCTACCTACCGAGATGCCTCCGACCAGTGCAGCCTCTCCCGCATTTGGGGTGGCATCCACCCACCGTTCGACGACATGCCGGGCAGGCATATTGGGATGAAAATAGGTACAGTAGCTTTCGCTTTTGCCGAGCAATATTTTAACAGAGCAGCCGAGCCGAATGAGGTGGATGGCATGCATGTTTTTCCAAATCCAGCAAACCAGTCGGTGCAAATCAACCTAGATTTTGAAGGTGAAATGCCCATGGATATTTACGGCAGCGATGGGAGGCTGGTTCGGTCATTTGCGCTTGAGTTTTTTGACAATCAAGCGTTTGTGCAGTTGAACGACCTTCCGAATGGCCTTTACTCACTGGTTGGGTTCAACGAAAAAAGGGACCGAATTTTTCAGTCGAAATTGGTCGTTTTGAGATAGCGCTGGGGTGGTTTTCAAGCAATTTGGCCGCATAGCCAAAGGGGTTAACAAAAGTCACCACATCTGTTGAAAAAAGTTCTTTTGATAAATAGTTGATTCGCACAACTTGGTTCGGAAAATCGGTCATAAGCTAAACCAAATCATTGAAGATTATGACTCAACTATTGAACCCAGTGCTATCGGCCAACCCTGAGGCTCCAAGTGTGGCAAAGCCTATCTCCAAAAAGCCCGTCACACAACACTACCGAATCCACCAAGAGCGGCCATTTCTGGCAAGCGAAAGGTCATTCACCACCATCTTGACGGGTGGATTGTCCCCTGCTCACGACTATCTAGTAGAAGCTGCACTGAAAAGTTTGGGCCTGCTCGTCAAAGCGCTTCCGCCTCCAAATTTGGAGGCTTTCCACGTGGGTCGAGAATACTCGAACAACGGCCTTTGCAATCCTTCCTACTTCATGGTCGGCAACTTGGTGCATTACCTCCGTGAGTTGGAGAAATCCGGGATGAGCAAAGCGGACATTATCGAGCATTACGTGTTTTTCACGGCTGGCTGCAATGCGCCTTGCCGTTTTGGCATGTTGGAAACGGAGTACCGCACGGCCCTGAAAGATTGTGGCTACGAGGGCTTCCGGGTACTGGTTTTTCAGAACGAAGGCGGCTTGAGCCAAAACACAACGGGGAACGGGCTGGAGGTGAATCCTGAGTTCTTCCTCGCCGTCGTCAATGCATTGAACCTAGCGGACCTCATCAACAGTTTTGGGTATGCCACTCGGCCATTTGAGGTGGTGCCTGGGCAGACCGACGAAGTGATTAAAAAAGCGCTGGACTTACTGTACCACAAGTTGGCAAACAAAAAGAAAATCCAGTTGGGCAACACCTCGAAGGCCATTTTTGACAAGTTGGGTTGGGGCAATGCCATGACTTTTTTCCTCCGATTTATTAATCAGATTACCAGCAATTATTACGTTGATGCCCTGAAAGAAGTCCGAAAAATGTTCGACACCATCGAGGTTGACCGCTTCAGGTCAAAAGTCTCTGTCAAAATAACGGGCGAGTTTTGGGCGATGACGACGGTCGGCGCTGGCAATTTCCACATGTTCCGCTACCTGGAGCGGGAGGGTGCCCTGTTGTATGTTGAGCCTGTTGCTTCGCTTGTCCAGTTTCTGTTCAGCAAGGGCAAACTCCGGCACCTGAACCGTCGGGAAATGCTGCTCAACAACAACGTGAGCGGCTGGTGGGACCTCAAAACCCGCTTGGGTAATATCCTCCAATTCCAAAAAAAATTACTGGTGCTCAAAGTCGGCAACTGGCTCTTCCGCCGGGAGTATGGTCGCCTATTGGATGCCCTGGGCAGTGGGATTCACATGCTGATACCGCAACCGGTGCTTCAAAAACTGGCGAACCCCTACTACAACATCAACATCGAAGGGGGGGAAGGTTACATGGAAATCGCCAAAAACATCTACTACCACGAGCATGGTTTGAGCCACATGGTATTGAGCCTAAAACCGTTTGGCTGCATGCCAAGCACACAGTCGGATGGCGCACAAGCGGCGGTGATTGAAACGAACCGAGAGATGATTTTCCTGCCGCTCGAAACGGCTGGCGAGGGTGAGACCAATGCCCAAAGCCGGGTGCTGATGGCACTTGGCGATGCTTGGGTGAAGGCCAAAAAAGAAATGGCCGATGCCCGAAAAAATGTGGCTTTTGATATGGAAACGATGCGAGCATTTGTTGAGCAAAATCCCGAATTGAAAAGCCCGCTTTACGTCGTGCCCCACCGCAAGGGCGTGGTGAATATGGCGGCCAATTTTATTTACCACGTCAACGACTTGATGCAATTAGCGCAAAGGAAACAGTTGGCTTAAAAACCCATAAAAATGAGCAATATCCGGTTGTACATTGGCATGGATGTCGGCTCCACCACGGTGAAAGCAGTAGTGATGGACGCTGCGACTCAGCAAATAATTTGGCAGGATTACCGTCGCCACGAAACCAAGCAGCCCGAAGAGGTGCTTTCCTTTTTGAAAAGGATTGAGCAGCATTTTTCGGATGTCCCGATTGAAGAAATGCGGGTGTTTTTGACGGGCAGCGGTGCGATGAGCATTTCAAGTTTGATTGGTGCGAGGTTCGTACAGGAAGTCACTGCCGTGTGCTTGGCCGCAGAAAAATTGTACCCTGACGTGGGTTCCATCATTGACTTGGGCGGTCAAGATTCCAAGATTATCGTTTTCAAGGAAAACCCCCATACTGGCAAAAAGCAAAAGGTGCCGAGCATGAACGACAAATGCGCAGGTGGCACGGGAGCAGTGATTGACAAAATTAACGCAAAGCTGGGCCTCTCGCCCGAAGAATTGGGGCGACAACAATACGACGGGGTGAAAATTCACCACGTGGCGGGCAAATGCGGGGTGTTCGCAGAAACGGACATCAACAGCCTGCAAAAACTGGGCATCCACACTTCCGAGCTGATGGCCAGCCTCTTTGAGGCCATCATTTTGCAAAACCTTACCGTACTCACCCGGGGCCACACCTTGCGCCCGCAAGTGCTGCTGTTGGGTGGCCCAAACAACTACATCGTCGGGATTCAGCAGGCGTGGAAGCACCATATCGCTCAACTTTGGGAAGAGCGGAATTACCCGTTGCCAGCAAACTGCAACCCCAAGGACTTGATTTTCGCACCTGAAAATGCGCTATTCTTTGCAGCCATCGGAGCCATCGTTTACGGTCTGGAAAGTGAGGAAGATTTGGGTCATTACATCGGTTGGCAGGAGCTTGAGTATTACATCCAAGAGGGCCGCTTGCAGGCTAGGGCGGGTGCAGAACCCGGGCTCGTCAACAGCGAGGAGGAGCTCGCTGCCTTCAAGGCCAAGTATGCTCCCAAGCCATTTGTCCCTGCCGTTTTCGTACCCGGTGAGGTGGTAGATGCCTTCATTGGTTTGGACGTTGGTTCAACGTCCACGAAGGCCGTGTTGCTGAACCCAAAAAAGGAGGTGCTGGCCAAAGCCTACCAGTTGTCGAGGGGCAACCCCATCGAGGATACGAAGGATGTTTTGAAGAAACTAAACGACCAGGTGACTGTCAATGGAGCCAGCCTCAATGTGCTTGGCCTAGTGACGACAGGCTACGCAAAAGACGTTTTACGTGATGTTTTGCGTGCAGATGCGGCGGTCGTCGAAACGGTGGCGCACACCAACTCGGCGCTGCATTTTTACAAAAATGTGGACGTGATTTGCGACGTTGGTGGGCAGGACATCAAGATTATGATGTTGAAAAATGGGCAGGTCAAAAACTTTGAACTGAACACCCAGTGCTCGGCGGGGAACGGCTATTTCCTGCAAAGCACCGTGGAGAGTTTCGGCATCCCCGTGGAGCAGTACGCCGATGTGGCTTTCACAGCCAAGATGCGACCAACTTTCAGCTACGGATGTGCCGTTTTCCTGCAATCCGACATCGTGAACTTCCAACGTTTGGGCTGGAAACCTGCGGAAATACTGGCCGGGTTGGCGTCTGTTTTGCCCAAAAACATCTGGTTGTACGTGGCCCAAATCCCCAATTTTGCGAAGCTGGGCACCAACTTCATCTTGCAGGGCGGTACGCAGAAAAACCTCGCTGCCGTCAAGGCGCAAGTGGATTTTATTGAGTCACGGTACGAGGGGAAATTGGAGAAACCCAACATCACGGTGCATGAGCACTGTGGCGAAAGCGGTGCTATCGGTGCTGGATTGGAAGCCATCAAGCGCTGGGAAAACGGTCGAACTACCAGTTTCATCGGTTTGGACGCCACCTCGAAAATCACCTACACTTCTATTTCAAACGAGAGCACACGCTGTGTTTTTTGCAAAAACAAGTGTTTGCGCACCTTCATTGATTTAAAAATAGGGGAGGGTGAGACTGCTAAGGTTCGCCGCATCATCGTAGGCAATTCCTGTGAAAAAGGCTCCGTGCAGGATGTCAAAGACATGCGTGGCATTCAAATAGAAATGGACGCCACGATGGACAGCACGCCGAATCTGGTGGACGTAGCCCTCAAGGAATTGTTCAAAAGCTATGCACCCGAGCAGGTTTACGACCCCGTTCCCAAGTTGGATTTCAAGTCGAGGAAAAAGACCTTGGCCAAGCGGGCCGAACTAGTCATCGGCATCCCACGGGCACTGCTGATGTACACTTTTGCGCCATTGTTTACGGCCTATTTCGAGAGCCTTGGCGTGAAGGGCAGTGGCATCATTTTCTCCGATTTCACCAGCGAGAAGATGTTCAAGGAAGGCGGTAAACGAGGCACCATCGACCCCTGTTTTCCAAGCAAGGTTTCCCTTTCGCACGTACACAACCTGCTTTACGAAAAACACAAAAAAAGGCCGCTGAACATCATCTTTTTCCCAATGATTGGTGACATAGACGCAGGGCTGCAAAACACGTTGGGCGCTTGGACATGCCCGTCCATCGTTCCGTCGCCGGAAGTGGCAAAAGCCAGCTTCACCAAGGAAGGCGATATTTTCGCTTCGATGGGTATTTCGTACATGAACCCATTCTTAAATTTGGCGGAGCCCAAGTTGTTCGAACTTCAAATGTTCAAGGCTTTTGAGCAAATACTCGGACTCACCCGCAGCGAAAACAAGCGGGCGGTTGCCGCAGGTTTCAAGGCACTGGATGACTATCGGAATTACATCCGCAGCCAATCACGAGCATTGCTGGACAAGTTGGAGCAGGAGCACAAAATTGGGGTCGTGTTGCTGGGTCGCCCGTACCACAAAGATCCGGGTATCAACCACGAAATATTCACGGAGTTCCAAAAGCTCGGTTATCCGATACTGGCGCAGGACATCCTGCCAATGGACGAGCGAACGCTGGAGCAGGTGTTCGGGGAGGACATTCGCACCGGGCGCATATCGCATCCGCTGGAAATTTCGGACGTGTGGAAACGATCCATTAGTCCAAATGCGAACACAAAGCTCTGGGCTTCAAAATTTGTGGCACGCCACCCGAACTTGGTCGCCCTAGAGCTATCCAGTTTCAAGTGCGGACACGATGCGCCCATCTACGGCATCATTGAGGAAATTATTGAAAGCTCTGGTACGCCTTATTTTAGTTTCAAGGATATTGATGAAAACAAGCCCAAAGGCTCCATCAAGCTCAGGATTGAAACCATTGATTACTTTTTGAAACAGTACAGCAAGCAGTTTTCGGAAACAGCAAGCTTGGTGGAGATGGGTGAATTGGAAATGGTTTGAAAAGTTAGCACAAGTTGAAGTTAAAATGAAAAAGCCCTTGCAATTCATTGAATTACAAGGGCTTATGATTTTCGTTTGTGGTGAGAGAGGGAATCGAACCCCCGACACATGGATTTTCAGTCCATTGCTCTACCGACTGAGCTACCTCACCTGCCGTCTGCTGTTGACCCGTTTGCCAAAAGCGAGCGCAAAGATATGGGCTTTTCTATTTTTTCAAAATCTGACAAAGAATTTTTAAAAAAAAATCATTTGATGGGTAGGTTCCAGAAAGGCTGTCTTTCTTTGTGTTTCAATGCTTTATCGACTGATTATGAATAAGATTCAACCTAAAAATTTAGTAATAAAATTTTCACTGGCTTTCGTTTTTGTGGTGTTGGCCTGCCTTGCCTACTACCAATTTTGGTTTTTACGCCAGCCGGAGCGGGTTTTTCCAACAGATGCGGATGCCATTTTAAGCCCTGCCAATGGCAAAATTGCTGCAGTGGTTCATTGGACAAAGGACTCGCTTGCTTGGGACAAAGATGCTGGTGTTGTGCAGGTGATGACCACTGATGTGGACTCCAGCGGTTGGCTCATTGCCATCGAGATGGATGTGACCAACGTCCACTACCAACGGGCGCCGCTTGCCAGTCGTTTCCTCAAAAACGACTATGTCGAAGGGCAGTTCAACAATGCTTTGGTGCAAACAAACCGCTTTGGATTGCGACTGGAAAATGAGCGCAACGACATGCTTTTCGAGACGCAAAACGGCATGAAATACAAGGTGGTGCAGGTCGCTGGCCTATTGGCTCGCCGTATCGTTGACTTCGTGGAACCGGGGCAAGAGCTGAAGGCAGGAGAGGTCATTGGCTTGATAAAACTCGGCAGTCAGGTGGGGCTTATTTTGCCAGAAAACACGACGCCAAATGTCTCGGTTGGCCAGGTGGTCACGGATGGCGAAACCATTATTGCGAAGCTGAAATAGAATGATATAAGCCGTATATCAGGTAAATAAAAAGCCCAACAATGCCTTGAGAATTGGTGCATTGTTGGGCTTTTTAGCCTCGCAGTTTCAGCATTTCCCCAGATTTCAGGTCAACTATAAATGACTGAGGCTTTGGAATTAGTCCGGGAATACTGCTTACTGAAAACGGTAAGCAGCGGTCAAGCCTGCCAATAAAATGGCACCTTCCCCAGTCTCTTCGCCATCGGTTTTCACATTGATTTCAAACCCAAAAGCCAGAGCAGGGGTGAGCACGAT
>CAYTZS010000103.1:0-16198 GCA_964442355.1 uncultured Saprospiraceae bacterium
AACTGCTTGAATTTCAATTGGTTGCATCTAATTCTAAATCTAAACTAATTTCAATAACCTACTTATTTCAAATAAAAAATGGGGCTGATTCGGTGTGCCGAACCAACCCCATTTTCATTTCAAGTGGCTAACAACTATCGTTGTGCCCCTTTTTTGATGTCCTCAACAACCTCTGGATTCAGCAGTGTGGAGGTATCGCCCAAATTGGAAGTGTCACCTTCGGCAATCTTCCGCAGAATGCGCCGCATGATTTTACCAGAACGGGTTTTTGGCAAGCCCGGTACGATTTGAATCACGTCCGGCTTCGCAATGGGGCCAATGATGCGGGTCACGGTGGCTAGCACTTCCTTCTGGAACTTCGCCACATCGGGCACCTGTCCATCCGTGATGATGTAAGCATAAATCCCCTGCCCCTTGATTTCGTGCGGAAAGCCCACTACCGCACTCTCGATGCAAAGTGGATGTTCGTTGATGGCGTTCTCCACTTCGGCGGTACCGATGCGGTGGCCGCTCACATTTATCACGTCATCCACCCGCCCAATGATGCGATAGTAGCCATCGGCATCACGTCGGGCACCGTCTCCGGTGAAATACTTGCCCGGGAAAGTGGCAAAGTACGTCTGTTTACAGCGGTCGTGATCGCCATATGTGGTGCGGATGATACCGGGCCACGGGAACTTCATGCACAACATACCTTCCACCTCATCACCCTCGATTTCATTGCCGGAGGCATCCACTAGGCAAGGCTGCACGCCCGGCAGCGGCAGCGAGGCATAAGTCGGCTTCATGGGCGTGATGCCAGCCAATCCCGAAATGAGAATACCACCTGTCTCTGTTTGCCACCAAGTATCAGCGATTGGGCAGCGGCCCTTGCCAATTTTATCGTGGTACCAGTGCCAAGCCTCGCTGTTGATCGGCTCACCCACTGAACCGAGTACCCGCAGGCGGCTCAGGTCATGGCCTTCGGTCCATTCGTCGCCAGCCGCCATCAAGGCACGGATGGCAGTAGGTGCAGTGTAGAAAATGTTGACTTTGTGCTTTTCACAAACATACCAGAAGCGGCCTGCGTCGGGGTAGGTTGGCACACCCTCGAACATGAGCGATGTAGCACCATTGAGCAGTGGGCCGTAAACGATGTAGCTGTGGCCAGTAATCCAACCCACGTCAGCCGTACACCAGAAAACTTCACCTTCTTTATATTGGAACACATTATTGAAGGTGTATCCTGCAAAAACCATGTAGCCACCTACTGTATGCACCACGCCTTTGGGTTTGCCAGTTGAGCCGGAGGTGTAGAGGATGAAGAGCATGTCCTCTGCGTCCATTTGCTCGGGGGCGCATTCAGCCGATTGGGTGGGCACGACTTCATGCCACCACACGTCAAGGTCAGCGTTCCAGTTGACTGGGTCGCCAGTGTGGCGAAACGTCAGCACTTTTTCCACGCTGGGACATCCAATTGATATGGCTTCGTCCACGACCTGTTTCACGGGGATGTTCTTGGCACCACGGGCATTGTAATCAGAGCAAAGCACGACTTTGCACGCAGAGTCGTTGATGCGGTCAGCGAGCGATTGCGCCGAAAAACCAGCGAAAACAACGCTGTGAACTGCTCCGATGCGAGCACATGCGAGTACGCCGATTGCTAGCTGAGGAACCATTGGCATATAAAAACAGACCCGGTCGCCTTTTTGGACGCCCATCGCCTTGAGGGCATTGGCCGTGCGGTTGACCTCCTCGTACATTTGCCGATAGGTCAGGTGTACAGCATCGTCATCGGGATTGTTGGGTTCCCAGAGTATGGCGGTTTGGTCCCCCCTGGTCGCTAGGTGGCGGTCGAGGCAGTTGTAGGTGATGTTGGTTTTCGCACCTTTGAACCACTTGACATCGGGTGTGTTAAACTCCCAATCGAGCACGGACTGCCAAGGTTTGTACCAGTGAAATTGCTGTGCAACATCGCCCCAAAAACTTTCGGGGTCAGTGACGCTTTTCTGGTAAACTTTTTTGTATTCTTCAAATGTGGCGATTTGCATTGACATGTTTTGATGATTTAGTTAGTAGTTGTTTGCCTTCTGGGGGTAAATTTTGGTCAAAATTTCATGTCTTTGTGTTTTTATCTGGTGATTTTTTTCAGCCTAACAACTGCCTAATATCATTTAGCGACATAGCCTATTTTCAACCAAATAACTCTCCATGAAAATACTAGTAATTGAAGACGAGCCATCCATTTCCAACATCATAAAAAAGGGTTTGGAAGAAAATGGATTTGAGGTCATGCAGGCGTTTGACGGGGAAATGGGCCTTCGACTGGCACAACGCTCAGAATATGCGGCTATCATCCTCGACATTATTTTGCCAGGATTGAACGGTTTGGAAGTTTGCCAAAAGCTCCGGCGCGAACTCGGCATTCAGACGCCCGTGCTCATGCTCACTGCCCTGAACGAAACCGACGACGTGGTCACTGGCCTCGACGCTGGCGCCGACGACTACCTCGGCAAGCCCTTCAAGTTCAAAGAATTACTGGCAAGGGTGCGGGCGCTCACCCGTAGAACGGGCAATCAACAAGCCCCTGCAAATCTGCTCCGGGTGGCCGACCTAGAGATTGACCTCGACGCAAAAACTGTACAACGGGCAGGGCAGGAAATCAAGCTGACGGCCAAGGAATTTTTTCTCTTGGAGTACCTGATGCGCAACAAGAACCGGGTAGTGAGCCGTACAGATGTCCTGGAAAGCGTTTGGGACGTTAATTTTGACCTCGGCACCAACGTTGTGGATGTGTACATGAACTACCTTCGCAATAAGATTGACAAACCATTTGAACAAAAACTTTTACAAACCGTGGTGGGCATGGGGTATGTTTTGAAAGAGATTTAGCGCTAAACGTCGTTCTGAGAGTTGCATCGTTCACAACTCGCTTGTTCCTAACCAACCTTATTTCTCTGCTTTGAAAATCCGTAACAGACTGACTTTCGCATTTGCCGTGGTTGCATTCGGGGTGATGACTACACTGGGGGTACTCATCTATTTATTTACTTGCAGGTTCCATCAACAGGAGTTTTTTGAGCGATTGGAAGTGCGGGTGCAGCTCACGGAGCAGATTTTTTTGGAGAAAAACGAGGCCGTCAGCCAGGCCGTCCGGGACAAGTTCCTCCAGCGCCTCGACAACGAGGAGGAGTACGCCATCACCCTAACCCAAAGCGGCAAGGACTCGCTGAACACCCTTTTTTACAAAGGCTTATCTAATGATATTTCCTCGAAATCTTCTCACCGCTTCAAGTACGGGAAGCGCCAAGGCGTTGGCAAAATTTATGACTTGCCCATCGGAAAATATGCGGTGGTCGTCACCGCAGAAGATGTTTTCGGCCACTCAAAGCTGGTGTTCTTGAAAAAAATCCTGATTCTCGGCATCTTGGGTGGATTGGTTTTGATGGTAGCTGTGGGGTGGGTTTCCAGCCAAAGAGCATTGCAGCCGCTTGAATCCAAAATCAGAAAAGCCAGTGAAATCAGCGCCTCCAACCTCGATGTGCGGCTGGAGGTCACTAACCCCGATGACGAAATAGGCAATTTGACCATCGCTTTCAACCGGATGCTCGACCGGATACAAGCAGGCTTCGAGGCACAGCGAGGGTTCGTGAGCAATGCCAGCCACGAAATACGCAACCCGCTGACGGCCATCATCGGCGAGGCTGACCTGCTGCTCGAACGGGAGCGCCCCGTCGCCGAATACCAAGCCACCCTCCGCAACATCGTGGCCGAGGCCGAACGGCTGCAAAAACTTTCGCACCAGCTGCTTGATTTGAGCAAGGCCGAGGCCATGGACTCCCTGCCCGACCTTGAAAAACTGCCCCTCGATCGCCTCCTGTTGGAAGTGGTCGAACGTTTTCCGGCACAGCGTTTAAAGCTAAACTTTGAGGAGTGTACCAATGAACCAATGGTGATAGCCAACCAGCACTTGCTCCACACTGCTTTTGCCAACTTGGTGGATAATGCCCTCAAATATTCTGATAATCAATTGGTTACGATAGATTTCAAAGAAAGCCAAAACAGCTACGAGGTACGGGTGAGCGACCATGGCATCGGCATTACCGCTTCCGATTTGAAACAGATTTATGTTCCACTTTTTCGGGCAAGGAACGCCCGAAAGCTGAGGGGGCACGGCGTCGGGCTGCCCCTTGCTCGACGTATTTTCATGCTGCACAAAGGGCAGTTGCTTGTCGAATCGCAAGGTGAAGACAAGGGCACCACCGTGACGGTGACCCTTCCGAAAGCTTAAAAAGCTGCGGGCAACTCCGAAGTGCTTGACTTTATCCAACACGACACTAATTCATCTCCTGCCATTTTCATCTTCTAATATCTTCTAATCTCATTTTAATTTGAGTCTAAGGCCGCTCTAATACTGCACCTGCACCTTTGCAAGGTGATAGGATATCACTTTGAGTTTTTGACCAAAAAAGTATAAAATGACAGGAAACATGGACCAACTCCACATGCCCGAAAAAGGCTTTCTTTCCAATTTGAAAGAAGATTTTCCCGCTAGTTTAGTGGTTTTCCTTGTGGCTACGCCACTTTGCCTTGGCATTGCACTGGCTTCTGGCGCTCCCCTATTTTCCGGAATCATTGCAGGCATCGTTGGTGGTATTATTGTGGGCACGGTAAGCGGTTCACCGCTTGGCGTGAGCGGCCCAGCAGCAGGTTTGGCAGTAATTGTGTTGAATGCTATTGCCACATTGGGTTCTTGGGAAGCTTTTCTGCTTTCGGTTGTGCTTGCTGGCTTCATCCAACTCGCACTTGGTTATTTGCGGGCAGGCATCATCGGGTATTATTTCCCATCGTCCGTCATTAAAGGTATGCTGGCAGGTATCGGCCTCATCATCATCTTGAAGCAAATTCCACATGCTTTTGGTTATGATGCAGTGCCGGAGGGCAGCGAATCGTTCCTGCAATCCGACTCCCAAAACACTTTTTCCGAGCTGCTGAACATGCTGAACTTCATTCAGCCAGGTGCAGTTATCGTGACGCTGGTATCGTTGGCCATCTTGATTTTTTGGGACAAACCAGCCATGAAAAAAATCAAGTTGTTCCATTGGATTCAAGGCCCGCTGGTTGCAGTGGTGTCCGGGATTCTGTTAAACCTGCTATTTCAAGCCGTTGCCCCGGCATTGGCCATTGACGCCAAACATTTGGTGCAACTCCCTGTGGCAGAGGGGATTAGCGGATTTATCGGCCTGTTTTCACTCCCCGATTTTAGCCAACTGACCAATGCCGCAGTGTACACGACTGCTTTCACCTTGGCAATTGTGGCCAGTTTGGAGACGCTGCTGAGTGTCGAAGCAATTGATAAACTAGACCCCTACAAGCGGGTAACGCCTACCAACCGTGAGCTGAAGGCCCAAGGTATTGGCAATATCATTTCTGGACTGATTGGCGGCCTGCCTGTAACCCAAGTAATCGTTCGAAGCTCCGCCAACGTGCAATCGGGTGGCAAAACCAAAACATCTGCTATACTTCATGGTGTGCTCATGCTGATTGCGGCTATTTCCATCCCGAAACTGCTAAATCTTATTCCATTGGCCACATTGGCTGCCATATTGTTCACTGTTGGTTTCAAGCTGGCCAAACCTGCCCTGTTCAAATCCATGTACAGGTTGGGCTGGTATCAGTTCCTACCATTTGCGGTAACGGTGGTGGGCATTGTTTTCACCGACCTATTGATGGGCATCGGGATGGGCATGGGTGTAGCGGTGTTCAACATCTTGAGGAATAACCTGAAAAACCCCTACTTCGCTACCGAAGAGCCTCACAATGTTGGCGACCCCATCCGCATCAAATTATCTGAAGACGTATCCTTCCTCAACAAAGCTGCTATTCTGGAGACCCTCGATCAAATTCCTGAAAACAGCAAAGTTGAGATAGACGGCACCCGCAGCGTCCACATTGATTACGATGTGTACGAAATTATACGGGACTTCGAGGAAAAAGCCAAAATGAAAGGCATACAACTGACGCTGAAAGGCTTTGCCACGCTGCGCCAAGAAAATGATTCGGTTCGAAGGGTGAAGCGAATTTTTCGAAGGGTAAAACAAAACAACATGGCCCAAATAGAGCCAGAACTTGTGAACTAATATTTCCCACCAAGCTTTTGGCCGCAATATCCGAAGTCAAATGGGCTTGGAAAATTGTAGCCAATTGCTGTAAAAATCTGATTGCAATGAGAACGCATACGAAAGAAACCCAGCAGAGCCTGACACCAGAAAAAGCACTCCAATTTTTGAAAGAAGGCAACGAGCGCTTCGTGAACAACCTGCGCTACAATCGCAACCTGCTCCAGCAAGTGAACGACACCTCGGATGGGCAATTTCCATTTGCCATCGTGCTAAGCTGTATTGACAGCCGCACATCGGCTGAATTGATATTCGACCAAGGGCTGGGCGATGTTTTCAGCGTACGCATCGCTGGTAACGTGCTCAACGACGACATACTCGGCAGCATGGAGTTCGCTTGCAATGTGGCTGGTTCAAAGCTCATCGTTGTGCTTGGCCACTCAAAATGTGGTGCGGTCAAAGGTGCCTGCAACAACGTCGAAATGGGCCATTTGACCGGTCTTCTTGACAAGATTCAGCCTGCTATCGAAAACATCAATGCAGGTAGCTTGAAGCTTACTTTCGATGAAAAAGTGGAAGAAGTTGCTCGTGAAAATGTGCATGTGCAGATGAACGAAATTCTAATGCGCAGCGACATTCTTCGCAATATGTTCCAAGAAGGCAAAATAGGCATTGCCGGGGGGATGTACAGTGTGGAAACAGGAGAGGTCGAGTTCTTCGAAGAACAATTTAAAGAGCAAGCTGCATCTACGGCAAAGGCTTTAGAAGAAGTAGAAGTTTAGGTGAAATTTGTTTTATACTTAGTCCAAAATCCTGTGTTTTTTATCAAAGTTGGTCTTTTGAAATGGGCGCTGCTATTTCGGCGCCCATTTTCGCTTAGCCCAGCACTTCTTCCAGCACTTCGTGGGAATGCACCGTTTGAAAGTTCTCGATATGTAGCCGATAGTACATCAGCAGGCTTTTGAGGAAAGAGCGGCGCTCATCTCGTTCGAAATGTACTTCGTGGCAGCGTTCCAGTGGAAGCATCAATAATTGGTAAAACTTGCCAGCCACCAGTTCCGACAGCCAATACTGGTGCAGTGGCTTTTCGTGAGCAAACACACCCTCCTGCAAGTCAAAAAATGGCGTATCGGGGCCGAAATCACCACCAGGCAAAAAGCCCAAAAACTCCGTCAAATGCGCCATGAAATGCAGGTGCAAGTTTGCAATCGGGTGCGTGGTTTCATCCAAGAAAACAAAATTGTGGAGCAAAAACTCAAAAAGCACTGGCTGCGTCTCGTGGCCATGCACCGTGTTTCGGGCTACCTCCACCATGAACAGCCCGACCGAACTTCTCCTAATATCGAACGGAATGGCCTGAAAAACATGGTGGGGTTTCACCTCTTTTAGCCTAGTCAGGTCTTGGTCGTCACGGTGGTAGGCTACAATCTCCACGGGGGTCATCGGCTGGAGCAGGCCAGCGCTCACAGTTGGTCGCTGCGTGCGCACCCCACTTACGATGTAGGAACGCAAGCCTTTTTCCTCGGTGAAAATATCTACGATGAGGCTTGTCTCCGAGTACTTTTTCGCCTTAAAAACGATGCCACGGGTTTTGATGAGCATGGAAAAAAGGATTTGTGGGTTGATAACGCATGGCGTTTGTAATTGCTGCACCGCTTGAATTGAACCTTTTTAGGTCAACGGGGTAGTAACAAAATTAGCCTTACGGTCGTCTCGATAGCAAATCTTGCTCATTGAAAGCTAGGCAAAAATGCTCTCCTCGAACGACATTCTGTGAAGAAAAAGTTAAAAAGGGTTCCATTCGTCGAGAATTTGCCTACACAGCTCCAGAGGCGTTTGGAAAGGGGCAACCCTTGGGGCATACATTTGTCCATGAAGACAAGAAATCACCTGACACATAAAAAGACAGTGGGCAGTTCGAGGTGGAATTTTAGCGTAAAACAACAGGTTTCCAATCTTTTTTGAAAAGCTGTTTTCACCTAAAACCAATTCCGCTACGAGAACTGCCCTACTGTCGCCCCAAACAAAACCTTTTTCATCAACCACCATATTAAAATGAAAATTTCTGCATTCGTTTTGATGCTTTCCATGCTTGCCAATTTGAGTTTTGCAAGCTTCACCGAAAATAACTGGTCAATTCAAACGGCCTACGAAAACGTGGACACGGTTAGCCGGGACGGCTTGACAGCCAACCTAATAGGCGAATGGACTAATATCGGTCTCAGCAAAAAAGACAGCGGCTTTGCCAGTCTGAGCCTCCTAGCCAATGGCAAGTTCAGTGGCACTGCCCCCAACGGTCAACGGGTTTGTGGCCAATGGGAGGTTTCCAAGGACAGCCTTTCGTTGGTGTTGCACAAAATCTGCGAAGAGACCGGGATAAAGACAGAGACTGTTGTTGCCCAAATTACACTGGTGGATGGCCACATGCTCACGCTGGAATTGCCCGGTGTGCAAGGTGGCAAGCAAACATTCATCCAGTAACTTGTCCCTCGAACGTAAAGAATGAGTAGTGTAAAATAGCCATTTACGAAAAAGGGCGTCCCAATTGGGCGCCCTTTTATTTTTTAGTCAATACTTCATCAGCTTTCCAGTTTTCGTTGGTTGCTTACCAATTTTTATGCGGTAAAAATAGGCACCGACTGGAAGGTCGCTTCCATCCCATTCCATCATTTCCACTTTCGAAGTTAGGTAAAAATCGTTCTGGCCATGTACCAATCGGCCATGGGCATCTAGTACTTCAAAGACAACTGGCTGGTATGCTACGGCCCTGAAATACATAGTTATTTTGTCCTTGAAAAGCGAAGGAAGCACCGCTGGAAGCTCTTCGGTAGGTGGTTCAATGATAGTGGTAGTATCGGTAGGCTCCACCATTGCCTCAAATGCGCCATCCATCCAAATCAAACGGGAAGCCAACCAACTGCGCAACCTGTCAACCTCGCCCTGATAACTACCAGTGACCACGGGGTTTGGCCACACGTACTCGTTCAGCGTCGGCCAGCGTTGGAAGTTGCGCTGGGCGGGTGTTTGCAGCAATGTTTCAAACGAATCTACCAAGCCTAGAATGCGCTCATCACTGAAGGTATTTGCCCGTAGGGCTACCCAATCATCCCGCATTTGCTTACGGAAAGCGGGGTCTTGCCAAAGTTTTCGCCACCAAAAATGCACCACCCAGTAGTCGCCGGGGCAAAAATCGTTGAAATTGACGGCCCAACCTTGGAACGAAGGCCCGATGCAGTAGTCCACATTGCTGAAGCCGAGATTGAAGTCCCAAACCGGCCCCAGATGCAAGCGATTATCAATGCTTTCCCGGTCTTTGTACATGTAAGTGCTGAGGCGATAGCCATCCACGTTTCGGCTGATTTCTTGGATAAAAATCATTTGGATTACCGAGGAGACATCGAGCAAACTGGGGTAGCCTGTGAGCGAGTCTGCATAGTTTTGCGAAGCCATCACATCTTCAAAATTGGCGATATAGGCTCGGATATAAGCTTTCTGTTGGTTGGTGATTTCGTCAGGAGCGGGGTAATGGTACTGGTAGATGGTGCCTCCGGGATTGCCGCCAGGCATTGCAGCATATTCAGACGGAAACCCATCTGACACCAGCCCGTCAAATTTGTCAAACTTGAGGATGTAGCCTCCTGTCAAGTCATCGCCTGTGTTTTCGTCCGGGTCAAGTTTGCTAATGTCCACCCGGTTATTGTCCCTTTTTATTTTTTCAGTAAAAACATAAACGCCCCGGTAATTGCCATTGATGACCACCTCGCAGAACCGCACCCTCGGAGCGTAGGGCATTATCCAACTAGCAAGTGTGTAGGCAAGTGCGTTCCGCATGAGAGTTTTGTCGCTGTAAGGCCCGTGGAGTACCCAATCATTTTCTTCTGGAAAGCCAAGTACAGAAACATCGTTGGAAGACCCGTCGTCATTCCGGGTTTCCATGGCGTAGTTTTTTTTGGGGAACGACTGTGAACTGCTTCCCCTGATTTCGATGCCTATCCTGCCATCGTAGTCGTTGTAAGGGTCGGACAGGTAGTTGATGACGCCGTCGCCGTTCCAAATAACACCAAGGTGGGCGGGCGTTTTTGGCTCATTCATGATTTCAGCACCGTTATCGGTGGTGATGACCAGAATGGGCAGATTGGAATTGGTAAAATTTTGAGCGAGGAGCGGGGTGAAACTCAGTAAAAAACCTAAAATGGAAAACGAAACTACACGCATGTGTTATTTTTTGTCAAACGTACGAAAAAGGCACCCCAAATCAATCAGTGGGGTACACTATGTCAGCTTCCCGACGCACCCAGTCCAACGTTTCCATGAGCGCCACACTAAAATCTAACGGGAGCTTCTCGCTCTCTGTTTTGCCTTGCCGCAGGCATTCATTTACCTCCAATATTTCGTGGTAGTAGCCGTGCCCTGTAAGTGGTAGATGGAAATGTTCGTCGCTTTTTTCATAAAATGATACCGAAATGTCTTGAGGATTCAAGAATCGGTTGTGCAAGTGCAGCGTCCCGTTTACACCATATATATAAGCCTCAATCTGCGTTTTGACCACCAGCGAGCAGTCGAGCAGTGCAAGGCGATTACCTGGATACTCAAAAATCATGGCACAGCTATCGTCGGCACCTAATGAGCTTTTCACGGCAGTAGCTTTGATATTGGTGGGTTTACCCCAAAGCCATGTCGCCAGAAATATCGTGTAAATACCGACGTCGAGCAGCGAGCCACCACCAAGCGCAGGATTGAATACCCGGTGTTCTGGCGGGAAGTTGGCCTTGAAGCCAAAATCGGCACGGATAGTCTTCAGTTCACCAATGTAGCCGGTGTGTACCAGTCGCATGGCCTCTTCAAAAGCAGGAATGAACCTGGTCCACATAGCCTCCATCAAGAAAACACCATTGGCACGGGCGCAGTCCACCATCCGACGAACCTCATTGGCGTTCATGGCGAAGGGCTTTTCACAAAGCACTGCGATGCCTCGTTCCAAGCACATCATCGTGTGTTCGAAATGGCCCGTGTGCGGGGAGGCAATGTAAACTACGTCAAGGCCGGGGCATTCAATCAAGTCCTCGTAACTTCCGAAAGCATGTGGCGCACCATGTTCAGCTGCAAATTCACGGGCCCTTTCGAGCGAACGGGACCCAACGGCCAACAGCTTTGCGCCAGTCATAAGTTTGAGGTCGTGGACAAATTTGTGGGCAATTCGCCCCGGAGCGAGCACTCCCCAGTTGATAATCGTTTGCATCGTAGTTTCGAATTTTACAAAGTTGTGGCGAATTTAGGCAGCAGGTATTTCAACCCGCCATCAATTCTGCACGAAATGGCACAATTTTACGTGAGATAAAATCCCGTTCCAAAGTATTTGAATATTTTTGCATTAATCACTGAAAGCAAGTGCCACACACACTTGAGCCTCCCGGACGCTAATTTTCAAGTCAAAAATCGTGAGAAAAACTATCATGGCATTCGTTCCGGCAATGCTCTGTTGCCATTTTTGTTGGGCGCAACAAAGCGCTGACACGGTTTTTACGCATGTGGACAACATGCCAATTTTTGGCGATTGCACTGCTCAACAATACGATGATAACACTCGCAAAAAATGCTCGGAGCGGGCTATCGTTCAATTCATCTCACGCCAACTAGAATATCCGGAAGAAGCAAGAGCCAATAAAGTGGAAGGTGTAGTTTACGTCAATTTCATCGTGGACGAGAACGGCCAAGTGCAATCCCCTAGCCTGCTGATGGACATTGGGGACGGCTGCGGAGAAGCAGCGTTAGCAGTCGTGAAGGCGATGCCTACATGGGAGCCTGGGCATCAAAATGGCCATCCAGTAAAAGTAAAACTCAACCTACCCATTCAGTTTTCGCTACGCAATGCGGAGAAATCCCTGACCGAAAGGTTCAGCCTAACATGGGGCGACATCGTCGGCGACACGGTAACAATTGAACAGCTCAAGCAGAATTTACCCTTCAGCGTTTACGTCAGAGGCCCTGAAGGTGACTCAAGATATGTTGACGAACTGTCTTTCACATACGCTACACGCAGCAAACGCCAAACGTCAGCTATAAGCAGAGGGGGCATCAGCGAAGAGCTAGTCGCTGTGGTTGAAAAAACGAAGCCAGGGGGTCGTTTTACCATCACAGCATCCATTCAAGACGAAGGGCAGTTTATCAAAATCTCCAGAACTTTCTTCGTTTCCAAACAATAATTTTGTGCTCGCCAAACCAGCTAGTTTTATTAGAAAAAGAACTATCTGAAATCAAGGAGACAAAATAAGACCTCAGTATTTACCTTTGCTGACTGAATTAAGTGGAAGTTTGCCACTTTAATGTCAATTGGCACGACCTGTTTGAGAACAAGTGTTTTCTAGTTTGAAACAGCTGGTAAAAATCCGGGCATAAATCTACTCCGCACTTTTCCGAAACTCGTTTTCAATCGGCCAGTATCCAACAATCTTTTCATCAAAAAAATTAAAACTTAAAAATGAGAATGAACTTAACACTTCGATTGCTGGTAGTCCTGATGGTGGCTGCAGTTGCCCTTCCATCTTGTGTTTCCAAGAAGAAATTCCAACAGTTGATGGACGAGAAATCGGCACTTGCCAACTCTCTGGCTGAAAGCCAAAAGCAAATCAACAACTTGGAAGGTCAAGTTTCTACGCTTCAAAGCGACATGGCCAGCCAAAAGTCCAAGTTCGAGTCTGACATCAACGGTCTTCGCAAAGATGTAGATTCTGCCAAGATGGATGCTGACAAAGCACGTAAAGCTGCTGCTGACAAAGATGCTGAACTTGCCCGCATCAAGAAAGAAATCAAGGATGCTTTTGGTTTGGGTAGCGATGTTGCTGTGACTAACCAAAACGGCGAAATGGTAGTTACACTTGCCGAACCTGTTAACTACAAGAGTGGTTCCTCAAAATTGAACCGCCAGTCACGTAAATCTATCGAGGCACTTGCAACTTCGTTGAAAAACAACCCAGGCATGCACCTCCTCATCGAGGGACACGCTGATGCTGACAAATACCCTGGCGGTGGCTACAACAACTGGGATCTCAGTGTTGACCGTGCCATGAATGTCGTTAAAAGGCTCATCAAATTGGGTGTTAAACCTGAGCAACTTACTGTTGCTGGCCGTGGCGACACAGCCCCTGCTGCTCCAAACGACAACAAGGCCAACAAAGCCAAGAATCGTCGTACAGAAGCTAAACCGTCTCCAAAGACTGGTCCTATCTACCAGATTGGTAACTAATACTTAGTTTTCATAGAAGCAAGAAAGCCGACCAAAGTAAACCTTGGTCGGCTTTTTTTATTGAAAAAAAAAGCCGCAGCGCACTAACTAGTGCTTGCGGCTTTTTGTAGCCCCGACAGGGCTTTAACCTGCTTTATTTGCCTGTTTTCTAAGCCACTTGCAAAGACTGGTAAAAGGCTGCAAACTTCCTTTATTCATTGGGCTTTTCGAGGTTGTGAGCGACAAAGGTGGGCAAGGTTAAACAAAGATAGACAAAGAAAAAACAGGCACAAAACCGACCGCTCACTTTGAAGGGCAGAAATAAGGGGGTAGATTTGCCGTGTGATAAAAATCTAAACAATGGGAACTGTAAATTTCAATCTTAACAAGGTTTCAGCCGATACACCCCAAACCATTTTCATGCTTTTCAGATTTCAGGGGGAGCGCCTGAAATATTCTACTGGCTTCGCCGTGCTGCCTAAGCATTGGAGCGAAGAAAGGCAGCAAGTAAAGAACGTTACCCACGTATCAAACAAGGACGCTATAAATAGGGTCATAAACGATTTACGGGGGGAGGTGTCAAGGATTTATGCAGAAATGAAGGCCAAAGGCCAGCCCGTTACTATCAAAGCCCTACGGCAACAATTGGACATTTTCACGGGCAAGGAAAAAGCGCCCGAAAGGGATTTTTTCGGGTTTGTCCGGGCTTACATAGCGGAAGCCCCTAATAAAATGATACCGGGGACGGGAAAAACCATAAAGGAAAGAACGGTGCAAAAGTACCGCACTACCTTAACCCGGCTCGAAGCCTTTGCCAAAACCTACCGCCGTGCAGTGGACTTTGAAACAATAGACCTGCAATTTTACGCCGACTTTTTGGAGTACCTTAAAACCCTGAACTATTCGACCAACGGGGCGGGCAAGTTCATTGCTACGCTAAAGGTTTTTTTGAACGCTGCGACCTTGCAGGGCATCACAATAAGCCCCGCCGTGAAGTCTGGACACTTCAAAATGGTAAGCGAGGAAGCGGACGCCGTTTATTTGAATGAGACAGAATTAGAAACCCTCTTTGCCCTCGACCTGACAAACTCCCCCCGGTTGGAGCGGGTGCGGGATTTGTTTTTGGTGGGGTGTTGGACTGGTTTAAGGTTCTCGGATTTTACGGACATTAAGCCCGAAAACATCAAAGGCGGGTTTATCCATATTGAGCAATTTAAAACAGGCGGGCGGGTCATTGTTCCAATTCACCCGATGGTAAGCGCCATTATTGAGAAGTACAAAGGCAACCTACCTAAGTCTATTTCTAACCAGAAAATGAACGACTTTGTAAAGGAGGTTTGCCAATTGGCGGGCATCAATGGAATGGAAACAAAGAGCATAACAAGGGGCGGGAAAAAAGAGGTGAGGGAGTGCGAAAAATGGGAGTTGGTTACTACCCACACTGCCCGCCGTTCCTTCGCCACTAATGCCTATTTGCGCAACGTGCCAGTAATTACGATAATGGGAATAACGGGACATAAAACCGTAAAGTCATTTATGAAGTACATCAAATTGACCCCCGATGAACATGCCCAACTATTGCAAAGGTACTGGCAAGGGGAGCGGCCAAAGGTTTTGGCGGTAGTTGCCAATGCTTAGAAAAAACCTTTCTAAGTGCTGGAAAAACGCCGCTTTAGTGAGCGGAAAAACTTAAACGGACGTTGATAGAATCTAATAAAATGGAAGCTGAAAAGGAAAAAAAGGCGTTGGGGTTCAACGTGCAAAAATACCTCGACTGGCATGGCGGTTTTTATGAACCAAAGCCCCCCGCCGCTACTTCTTTGCTCGAAACATTCACGGCGAAAATGGAAGCAATGGCGGGCGGTATGGAGCGGGAAAAGTGGCCGCAACTTGAAAAAAGCGGATTGGTTGAATTTGACCAATGGGAAAAAAAGCAAGCCCCAAAAAGGATTTGGGAAAAGGTAAAAACGCCAATTTGGGAAAAGGAGCTATTTGGTATTTTGGTTGAATTGGTGACGGGTGAACCTTTGGAGGTCGAAGAAATTGCCAAAGAAATAAGGCGGGGAATATTGCCAGCCCTGACAATATTGGAGGCCAAAAAAGCCGAATACCTGAACGGGATAAACGGGGATTTGCTGCACTGGTTTTGCATCCAAAACCCTTTGACGGCCTCCATTGATTTGCTGCAAGCGTCGGCCACGTTCACAGATATACAGGTTTTGCAATGGATTGAAAGCGGGCTAATTGGGCAAGCGACCGAACCGACCGAACCGACCGAACCGACCAAAGGCAAAAACGGGCTTTCCCTCTCTCAAAAAGTGTTGACGCTTGAAAGGTTGGGATTCTTTGAGTTGCCAGAATACAAGGATTTGAGGGGGGCAAACGGGCGGCATTGTTTCAAGGTGTTGGCGTTGGTGTTGGGCGAAGATGAAAACAACCTGAGAAAATGCGTTGACGGCCTAACACCCGGACACAAAAACAGCCCCCGCAATGAACTAAGCGAAAAGGTTGTTAGTGAGTTGCTCCCCCATATAAGGTCAAAGAATTAGCGCCCCCTGGTCTTTTTTGTCCGCTCCATGCCCGCCCGGTTGCCAGCTTCGCCCGCTCCCTTGACCCTTGGCACTGGTTGGCCGTGCCAGCCACTGAGCGCCCCGACCCGGACGGCTCGACCTGAGCGCACCCGCTCCGATGGGAGCGCCCGACCTCGACCCGGTTGCCAGCTTCGCCCGCTCCCCCGACCCTTGGCGGTGGTTGGCCGTGCCAGCCATTGAGCGCCCCGACCCGGACGGCTCGACCTGAGCGCACCCGCTCCATGCTCGACCTGAGCGCCCGACCTCGACCCGGTTGCCAGCTTCGCCCGCTCCCCCGACCCTTGGCG
>CAYTZS010000103.1:16298-18531 GCA_964442355.1 uncultured Saprospiraceae bacterium
GTGGTTGGCCGTGCCAGCACCTGAGCGCCACGACCCGGACGGCAAAATAAAACAGGGAAAAAAGACGAAAATTTAGGGAAATTGAAGAAAACAGGCACAAAACCGACCGAAAGGGAAAAAGAAAACCCCTTAACTGATTGACAGTTAAGGGGTTATAAAAAAAGATTGTAGCCCCGACAGGGATCGAACCTGTATCTTAGGTTCCGGAAACCTACATACTATCCATTGTACTACGGAGCCAATTTGGGCTTTGAAAGTGAATACCTGACTTTCAGGATTACTCGTCAATCATTGGGAGAGCAAAGTTATAAAATTTCGGTCAATCCAGACTTTTGAGAAAATATTATCGTTCATTTCGGTCACCTCCAGAATGGTTAACGAACCAATGAAAATTTCTAATTAATCAATTGTATTGCAATTGAACAAAATAAAATTTCAGATTGTTACGCTGAATTGATAGAGGTTGCTAATTTTGCGCCGCAATTTTTGCACTTCAACCATTTATCGCTTTACTTAACTAAAAAGAATTTAACTATGAAAAAGGTATTAGTTTTCGCTGCTATCGCACTCATTTTTGGCGCTTGCAACAGTGTTGAAAAATTCAAACCCCAGATTGATGAGCTTGCCAAGACTTGGGATAGCACAACTTCACAGGTGACTGAATTTGCTACTTCAGTTAAAACTGAACAGTCGAATTGGGCAAATGCATCTACAACGTTGGCGTTGGCTCCAGAGGCACTTGCCAAACTCGACGATGCTGGTAAAGCCAAATATGCCGAAATCCAAGCAGCTGCCCAAAACAGCACTACTGGTATCTCTGCTATTGCTACTGAAGTTGACGGCTTCGTTTCTTCATGGACTGAGAAAAGCAATGCCATGAAGGCCCTCACTGATGGTTTAGCCGCTGGCAAGATAGAAGGCGATGTAGCTGCACAAATCGCAGATTTGACTGCCGCTTCGACTGATGCTGCTTCTAAATTGGGCACTTGGAAAACCAAATTTGACGAGGTAAAAGCTGCTGCCGCTCAAGCTCAGCAAATGTTTGCTGAATTCACTGCAGCAAGCGCTGCTCCAGCTACCACCACTGGCAAGAAATAATTAGAAAAATAATTTTCTGCTGTAAAAACCGCTGCGACGAATCTCGCAGCGGTTTTTTTATGCAATCCTTAGAACAATTTTCCCAAACTGTCCCCCTTTATTCATTCTTTCAAATGCCTCTGCACCATCCTCCAAACTAAAAATCGAATCCACCACAGGAACTATTTTATGCTTGTTGACAAACTCAAGCATTTTGGTAAAATCTTGAGGGCTACCCATCGTAGAACCCAGAATAGAAAGCTGCTTCCAAAATATTGGTTGGGGACTAAAATTGGGAATAGTTCCGTTTGTGCCACCATAGATGCCGATTCTACCACCCGGATTACAAAGTTTGACAAGACTTGAAAAATCTGCGCCACCAGCCCCATCAATTATCACATCGAATCCGCCTGCCATTTTTTTCAATTTCTCAGGCCATTCTGATGATTTGTAATTTGTGCCACCAACTACTCCCAAGGCTACTGCCTTCTCGAGTTTTTCATCAGAACCAGAAGTCACGTAAACTTCCAAACCAGCTTTTAATGCAAATTGAATACAAAAAAGTGCAACGCCTCCTCCTGCACCTGTAATTAGAAGTTTTTCTCCAGCGCGAGCGCCACATCTTTCGAACAAGACACGGTATGCAGTCAGGCCAGCCAAAGGCAACGCAGCTACCTCTTCCATACTCAAGTGAGCAGGTTTAGGAAACAATTGATTCCGATTAACGACCACTTTCTCAGCGAAAGTTCCATTCTTAGGTAATCCAAGTATTTGATAGCTGCCGCTTTGGCTGCGTTCATCATTGCCCCACTCGATTCCGGGTTGAATAACAACCTCTCGTCCCTCACAAACGCCCACACCATCTGATCCTAGAATTACTGGGTAACGAATGCCTGGATACTGGCCTTTCATTATCCATACATCCCGATGGTTAAGGCTTGCAGCTCTTAAAGCTACCAATGCTTCATTAGGCCCATGAATTGGTGAGACTGCATCTGAAAAACGAGGTGGCGAATTTTTCTCTTCTAATAAAAGTGCTTTCATCATTGGCAAATATAGATGATGCGTGAGTCCATCAAAGAAAAAAGGGCACAGCTACTAGCCATACCCTTTGCTAACAAACAAAACCAACTAAAAACCAAGTAACTCTTTTTGC
>CAYTZS010000104.1:0-18521 GCA_964442355.1 uncultured Saprospiraceae bacterium
TGGGCCGCTTGTTGCTCTCCGAAACTTGGCTGGGCCATCAGCGTGTCCACGATTTTTTCAAAAGCGTCCGTTGACTCGTCGGCGAGGAAGCGGTCGAGCAGGGCAGGGGAGGGCGGTAGCCCCGTCAAGTCGTAGCTGGTGCGGCGCAGCAGGCGTGCTTTATCCGCCGCCTCGTTGGGCTTCAGTCCTTCGCTTTCAAGTCGCTGGAGAATGAAGTGGTCCACCTCGTTTTTTACCCAGTCCTCGTTTTTCACCTTCGGCAAATCAGGCTTGACGGGCGGGATAAATGCCCAGTGTTGCTTGTACTTGGCACCTTGTTCTATCCATTTCTTTATCAATGCCTTCTCGTACACCGAGAGGCTGAGGTTGCTTTCTGGCGTCGGCATCACCTCGTCAGGGTCGGCGGACATGATGCGGCGGTAGAGCTCGCTCTCCTCCGGCTTTCCCGGTACGATGACGTGTCGGCTGGAGTCGTCTTTCAGCGTTTTGAACAACCCCGCTTCGTCGTGCAGGCCGAGCTCCGACTCTTGCTTGGCCTTGTCAGGCCCGTGGCACTTGAAGCATCGGTCGGAGATGATGGGCTTGATGTGGAAGTTGTAGTCCACCACATCGGGGAGGGCAGACTGGTCGCTTTTGCTAAAAAAGGCTGGCAAGAACAGAACAGACGCCAAGATAACTGCGCCAACGCCTATTGTTAATTTTGTGATTCGCTTCATGTAGTGCCGGAAAGGTTGGTTGGTTTGGGCGAAAGGTACTGAATTTATTTACCGAAGAAAAAATCACTTACAAAATAACTTACTAGCCTTCGACCCTCCATGAGTTAGGAATGTCAAGGAGCATTCATCGGCCTGCATGTGTTTTAATTCCATTCCTGACAATTTTCGGGAATGGAAAAAACAAATCATTTGCCAACCAATGAAGCAGAAGCGGCAAAGTGGAACTACCTTGCCGAACTTTTCAAGCATAATTCAATCAGTTACAGATAATGAGGAACATCAAGTTTAAGAGCCCCGACCAAACACAGGCTCAGTTTGCGGCTACCTTGCGTCGCAACGTTGACAACTACTTCAAAGAAAACTCCATCTCACCCAAAGGCAATTGGCAGATTCGAACGAAAGCGCTGGTAATGTTGAGCTTGTACGTCCTTCCATTTGTGCTGATGTTGATTTTCCCGATAAGCGCCTGGTTGGCCTTGGCATTGGTCATCGTCATGGGTATTGGAACGGCAGGCATCGGGATGAGTGTGATGCACGATGCGGTACATGGTTCCTATTCCCGGAACAAATGGGAAAACAATCTGATGGGGGCAAGCATGTACCTGCTTGGAAGCCATGTTTTTGTTTGGTACGTGCAACACAATGTCTTGCACCACACCTACACCAATATCGAGGGCATGGACGGCGACATTGGTTCAAAAGGGCCAATCCGGCTATCAGAACATGCCCCAATCAAGAAAATCCACCGTTACCAGCATTTGTATGCCTTTTTGTTGTACGGCCTAATGACCTTTTTAAAATTGGTCAAGGATTTTTCTCAGTTGCACACCTACAACAAGGAGGGCATCACCAAGGCGCAGCGTCATAGCCCAACCCTCGAATGGGTCAAATTACTGGGATTCAAAGCAATTTATCTGGCCGTAATCATCGGCTTACCGCTGTGGCTGACCAACTTCAATGTCTGGCAAGTGTTGGCGGGCTTTTTCGTCATGCATTGGGTGACGGGCGTCATCCTTGCAACCATTTTCCAATTGGCTCACGTCGTGGAAGGAGCCGACCAACCGCTTGAGCAGTCCACTGGCTTGATTGAAAACGACTGGGTAGTGCATGAGCTGCAAACCACTGCCAATTTTGCAAAAAACAACCGTCTGCTAAACTGGTACATCGGAGGCCTCAACTTTCAGATTGAGCACCATTTGTTCCCGCATGTGAGCCATGTACATTACCGTAACATTGCCCCAATCGTAGAGCAAACTGCCAAAGAATTCGGTTACACCTACAACATGAAGCCTACTTTCATTGGTGCTTTGGCTTCCCACGTTAGGAGGTTGAAAGAATTGGGGAACATGCGGCAGGCTGCTTAAAAACAAATATGACTCATCTCGAATTTTGAGCAACTGGCTGGTTCAGAAATTGGGTGTAACCGGGTGATTTTCCTCAGAAAAATCACCCGGTTACACCCTTTTACTTGCTGCATTCCGAAAAATTCGGGATACTCATGTTTGAACTTCGTCAAATACCCACGTAATTGCTGGGCTCTATTCGCTTCAATTCCGCTTTGATAGCATCCGTCACCGCCAGTTCATCAATGAACTGATGAATGTCGGCACGGGTCACTTGTGCCTTGCCACGGGTCAGGTCTTTCAACGCTTCATAAGGCTGCGGATAGCCTTCCCGCCGTAGGATGGTCTGAATGGCCTCGGCCACCACCATCCAGTTGTTTTCCAAATCCTCGTGGAGTTTCGCTTCGTTGAGCAATAATTTGCCCAAACCTTTATCAATGGATTGCAGGGCAATAAGCGTATGACCAAAAGGCACGCCCACGTTGCGAAGCACAGTACTATCGGTCAGGTCACGTTGAAGGCGGGAGATGGGCAGCTTTTCGGCCAAGTGCCCAAAAATAGCATTGGCGAGGCCGAGGTTGCCTTCGGCATTCTCGAAATCAATGGGGTTCACCTTGTGCGGCATGGCCGATGAGCCGATTTCGCCCTTCACGGTTTTTTGCTTGAAATACTCCATCGAGATATAGGTCCAAATGTCCCGGCAGAGGTCAATCAAAATGGTGTTGATGCGGCTCAGGGCATGGAAGACGGCGGCCAAGTTGTCGTAATGCTCAATCTGGGTCGTATGTTGCGAGCGAACCAGCCCAAGTTGCTTTTCAAGGAAGTCGTTGCCAAAAGCGACCCAATCAATCCTAGGGTAAGCTACGTGGTGGGCATTGAAGTTTCCAGTTGCTCCGCCAAATTTTCCCCGCCAAGCGATCGATGTTAATTGGGAAAGCTGTTCATCCAAGCGCTCGACAAAGACCATGAACTCCTTGCCCAATCGCGTAGGCGAGGCAGGTTGGCCGTGCGTGCGGGCCAACATGGGCACATTGACCCAGCTCTGTGCAGCTTCGAAAAGGAGCCTGCGTATTTTCCGAACTTCAGGCAAGTAGGCTACGACTACGGCGTCACAGGTCAGCATGGGTGTCGCCGTGTTGTTGATGTCCTGCGAGGTAAGGCCGAAGTGAATGAACTCCTTGTACTGCCCAAGCCCGATTCGGTCAAATTCTTCCTTTAGAAAATACTCCACCGCCTTCACATCGTGGTTGGTCGTGCGCTCGATGAGCTTGATGTGGTGGGCCTGCTCCAACGTGAACTGCTCGCTGATGGCTACAACCTGCGACAGTGCTTGTGGGTCAATGCCTGCTAGTTGAGGAAGGGGAATTTCGCAAAGCGCCTTGAAGTACAGCACTTCCACTTGTACCCGGTATTTTATCAAGGCGAATTCGGAAAAATATTCGGAAAGTTGCTTTGTTTTACCCGCATAGCGGCCATCAATCGGAGAAATTGCGGTGAGCATTGGTTGGTCGTTTTGCTGCAAAGGTAGGCAAAACGCTTGACGTTGGGCTACCTACGGCGGGAGATGGTTGAGGTTGGGGCAAAAAAAAAGTGCCATCTAACGATGGCACGACAACATAACCATGAAAATAATTAACCAAACTTTATTCTTGAACCCTGCCTGCGGCAAGGCAAAAACAATGAATCCTAGAAGAGCTTTTGAAACGAAGAAAAGTGTCACCGGGAGCCTTTACAGCGGGGGGAAACTGGGTAGAGCATCCCGGTGAAATGTGTTTCAAAGTGCGAGGGAACAGCCAGTTTTTGGCATGGCCTCTGTTGAAATCGCTTGACGAAGTATATCAATTTGATTTCGTTGTAATATTTACCAACTACTGTACCAAAATGAAACGGAACCTATTTTATTTGATATTTTCACTTCTTTTAATTTCAAACGCTTGCAAGCAATCCAAGCCGAAGCCGCCCTACGAAGTGGTTCAAGCCACCATGGAAGACTCGGCGATGGTCGTGGCAGAACACCCGCTGGCAGCGATGGTCGGTGAGGAAATCCTGCTGAAAGGAGGCAATGCGGTGGATGCTGCGATTGCTTCCCAATTTGCCTTGGCAGTGGTGTACCCCCGTGCCGGCAACATCGGAGGCGGTGGCTTCATGGTCATCCGGCTGGCCGATGGCACTGCCGATGCGCTCGACTACCGGGAGAAAGCGCCCGCAGCCGCCCACCGTGACATGTACCTCGACGACGAGGGCAATGTGAGGGATTCATTGAGCAAGGAAGGGCATTTTTCAGTGGGCGTGCCCGGCACCGTGGCGGGCATGGAGCTGGCTTTTCAGAAATACAGCAAACTGAAAGACTGGAAGCAAATACTGGAACCCGCCATTCGGCTGGCAGCGGATGGGTTTGCATTGACGGAAGCCGAAGCCGCCCGCCTCAACGGATACAAGGCGCAGTTCCAAGCAATGAACCCCGATGCCCGGCCCTTCGTGAGGGAGGAAGCAGGGAAAATGGGCGATGTGCTGCGCCAACCAGACCTTGCACATACGCTGGAGTTGATACGTGACAAAGGTGCTGCGGGCTTTTATGAAGGCGAAACCGCTGCCAAAATCGTTGCAGAGATGCAGCGTGGCGGCGGCCTCATCAGTTTGGAAGACCTGAAAAACTACGAGGCAAAATGGCGAGCGCCCATCGTTGGCAAGTACAAAAACTATCGCATCATCACCATGCCGCCGCCATCGAGTGGCGGAATCGTATTGATGCAATTGCTGACCATGCTCGAAAAATTCCCCCTCAGCGAGTATGGTTTTCAGTCTGCAAAATCGGTGCACGCCATCGTGGAAGCCGAGCGCCGTGCATACGCCGACCGTGCCAAATACCTCGGCGACAGCGACTTTTACCCCGTACCTGTTGACTCCTTGCTTGAGCCCACCTACTTGGCCAACCGGATGATGGACTTTGACACGAGCAAGGCTACCCAGAGCGCCACGCTTGGGCCAGCGGTAAAAATCGGTGTGGAAACCTTCGAAACGACGCATACCTCGGTGGTTGACCACGAAGGCAACGCCGTATCGGTGACCACCACGCTCAACCTAAACTACGGCTCCAAGGTCATCGTGCAGGGCGCAGGCTTTTTCTTGAATGACGAAATGGATGACTTTAGCGCCAAGCCCGGCGTTCCGAACTATTTCGGTCTCATCGGTGCGGAGGCCAACGCCATCCAGCCCGGCAAGCGGATGCTCAGTTCCATGACCCCGACCATCGTTGAGAAGGACAGCAGCCTTTTCTTGGTGCTGGGTGCGCCAGGTGGCTCGACCATCATCACGGCCGTGTTGCAGACACTGTTGGGTGTGACGGACTACGGCATGTCCCTCGACGAAGCCGTGTGGGCCCCCCGTTTTCACCACCAATGGCTGCCCGATGTGATAACCTGTGAGCAAGCCGCCATCGACACGACCGTGCGCAAGCAACTCTGGGCGATGGGCCACAAGCTGGAGAACGTGGAAAGGATGGCGCTCATCAAGGCCATACAAGTGATGCCCAATGGCATGTTGCACGGTGTCGGTGACAATCGGAACCCTGACGACCATGCGGAAGGGTATTGATGGGCAAGGAATTGGGAATTTGAACGGTGCAGACTACAAGGATTCACAAAGATTACCCAGATTTTGCGGTGTTTCATAGTGTGCAAAAATCAGTGCAATCAATGTGAATCTGTGTCTTGAAAAAAGAAAAAAAGAGCGTGCGTTTTATGGCAAGTCGCTATTTGGGATAGCCGCCAAGTTGTAAATCGGCTTTAGGATGGCCTCCTCAAATGGCAGAGTAGTGCATCCATAGTACAGAATGGTTTGACAATGAGAATGTTATGGGAAAATAAATGTAGGTAGGTTAAAGAAGACAGGCAAAGGTAAAAACGGGCATGGTATCGCCAAACAAAAAACGGGTCATCTTGAAAAAAAATCAAAGATGACCAATTAGGTGCAAGCTGTCAAAGCTATTTTCAATGCACCTCTTGTTTCAATTTTTGGCTCATGTCGTCTTACCGTGAAAACAGGGGTTTGGGAGGTTTAGTGGGTTTAGGAGGTTTAAGGGGGTAAGTTGCGTGAACTAAACCTTCTAAACACCCTAAACCTTCTAAACTTGCCCCCAAATCATCGCTTGACAAAACGCAAAGTTTCCAGCAACCTTCCCGAATGCACCCTGACGTAGTAGTTGCCACTTGGCAATGTACTGACATCCATGCGCACCTCGGTCGTTTCTTCCTCAAAGTCAACTGTTTTGACCAACCTACCGTTTTGGCTATACAGCAAGATGGTGCCATTTGACACCGTTGGGTTGGAAAACACCAGTATGACCTCGTCGCTGGCAAGGGTAGGGTAGAGCTGCACTTCACCTTCCCGTTCGCCAAAGTTCACGGAAACGACCCTGCTGTACTCGAATTGTCCATCGAAATCCACCTGCCGCAGGCGGTAGTAGTTGATGCCCGGTGCTGGACGCTCGTCCACGAAGCGGTAGTTGTTCAGCGTCAGGCTGGTGCCGTTGCCTCGCACCTCGCCGATTTCACGATAGGCAGCCCCGTCCGTGCCCCGCTCAATGGCGAAATGGGAGTTGTTCAGTTCGGAGGCGGTTTGCCAGGTCAGGAGGGTAGAGGATTGCTGTTGGTTGGCGTTGAAGTAGGTGAGTTCGACGGGCAAGGATTGCTCGCCACCAGGAACGAAGCCAGAACAACAGGGAACGTTGGTGAATGAGGCGGTATTTGGATTGCCTCCGCTAGCTGAAACTGGGCCCGCAGCATTTGTCCATGTACCGGATGTGTTCTTAAATAGGTATAAAGAGCTAGGGAAATTATTGCCTTGGACAGCAGTAGGCCATTGAAAAGAAGCGCTAATGTCACCTGAGCCTCCAGACCTGCTGATGTCCCATTGATTAGTCAAAGCATAACTAGGATCGCTTAGGCCTATTTCTGTCGTACCCAATGACACGCTGTAAGTGCCTGAACCAGTAATAGTGCATGGCATATAATAATCCTCTGTGCCTATTGGGAAGGTAAATGATGATGGGTTATTCTTAATAACTGGGATTGGTGATTCAGCAATTATATAGTTTGAGCTTGATCCCCCCGAGATGGTTGATACTGTCAATGGATTTCCATTCAGATTCAACTTGCCAGCCATCAAATTAAGTGTACTTACAGTTCGTGTAGCATGAAGATTAACGCTTTCAGAATTATTAATTGATAAGAAGTGGGGCCCACTTGAAACTGGGAATTCAGCACTAGTTGTATTCTGAGAAGTAGAACCTGCATATTCTAATATGGCATCGTTTCCATATGTTATTGCTCCAGAAGTACCTAAACTTATAGTTGATGTGCCTCCTAAAATCAGTTTGCCATTTACAGTTAATGTTTGTGAGATAGGTGTAGTTTTTATTCCGGATCCTAGTAAAGATACGTTGTAGTAAGTCGAAAGAGGAGTGGCACCTGTTGTTGAATAAGTTACCCAAGCTTGATTAGAATTTGAAGAATAAACAATTGTACCTGTTATATTAAATGTTCTGCATTGAATCTCTGGAGCTGATCCTGTTAATATTAATGTCCCATCAATTGTGGTGGTTCCGCTTTCACCTGTACTTGCGTTTCCAGTTCTAGAAATGACAGAACTACCTCCTCCCCCAGTCGCAGCAGAGAGAACTGTAGCGTCGGATGTAATATTTACATTTCCTTCACCTTCTGTGCCGTTATCAACAGCTATTCTGTTAAGACCAAAATCAATAGAACCGGATGTGAAAGTAAAGGCAGCAGCTTTTATGGCACCTCCGATAACTACAGTTTGACCTGCATTAATCGCAAATTCAATATCAAAAGTCGTTGAGTTTCCAGTATTTGAGGCTCCCCACTCCGAACTCACAGTAATATTTCGAGAATCACCTACTACTTTTAACTTACCCCCACTAGTTTTGGTAATGGGTTGTGCCGGAATAGTGTTTGTAGGTGTAATTGTAAGAGGAGAAGAACTATTTTCTGTGGTATTCACTGTACCGTAATAAGAACTTAACTTCCCGTTTAGTTGCAGGACATACGCTGCGAGTGCCAAACGAGCATCAGTACCATTTGTTGGGGATGTAGTGCCAGAACTGATGAACAAACTATTACAACTTTGATTTATGCCTAATGTCGCAGTATGCCCAGATTGGATATAAACATCATTCGTTGAAGCAGGTGGGTTTACTGCTGTGACCCAATTTGTGCCATTCCATGTTTGCCAATGGCTTGCAGTTTCCCATGCTACTGAAGTTTGTTTCGTACGGTAATCACCAATTACTTGACCCCATGACTTACCTACTTTGATAGTCATAAGTGCCAACAAACCAACTTTTAACACCAATTTCCAATTTTTCATACCCAAAAATTTTGTATTTGTTCATATTGAAAACTTGCAATCGGCAAGCACAAAGCAGCACAGACCAAAAACAAGTCGCTTAGTCAAAAAAGAGATGGAATTTCAAGTGAAATTTGTTGTCTGTGAGTCCTTGAGTGGAAATAACTAGTAGTGTAATAAACGGCCTTTTTCCAGCGTCAAAAATAGGTAGGCAAGCCGGAAATACAATGTCGTGCAGCTGCTGGCAGACATATTTAATTTTGGATTAACAATCGCTTCATTCACTCCCTGAAAATAGCTCTCCAACTCGTGGAAAGCCCTTTCCGTCTTCTCGCAAGGCCTTTCCGTCAATTGGAAAGCCCCTGCCGTCTCGTGGAAAGCCCTTGCCACGAGACGGCAGGCTATTTCAGGTATGGACACACTGCTCGGCAGTTGGGTACTATCGAAGCAGGTCTCTTGCGATAACTACTTTTTGCACTTCACTGGTGCCCTCTCCAATGGTACACAGCTTAGCGTCCCGGTAGAATTTCTCCACCGGAAAGTCCTTGGTGTAGCCGTAGCCGCCGAAGATTTGAACGGCTTCGTTCGATACTTGGCAGGAAATCTCAGAGGCATAGTACTTGGCCATCGCAGATTCCCTGGTACATTTTTTACCAGCATCTTTTAAGCGTCCCGCTTGTCGGGTCAGTAGTTCAGCCGCTTCAATTTTAGTGGCCATGTCTGCCAATTTAAAGCTGATGGCTTGGAAGTTGGCGATTGGCTGCCCAAACTGCTCCCGCTCCTTGGCATATTTCACGGCAGCTTCGTAGGCGCCCTTGGCTATGGCTACTGAAAGTGCGGCAATCGAGATTCGTCCGCCATCCAAGATTTTCAGCGATTGGATGAAGCCGTCACCTACCTCGCCGAGTATCTGGCTTTTGTGGACTCGGCAGTTGTCGAAGACCGTTTCGGCGGTTTCGCTGGCCCTCATGCCGAGCTTGTTCTCCTTTTTGCCTCCCGAAAAACCGGGTGTGCCACGCTCTACCACGAAGGCGGTCATGCCGTGGCTATCCAATGGCTCACCCGTGCGGGCTATCACGACCGCCACATGGCCTGATTTGCCGTGGGTGATGAAGTTTTTGGTGCCGTTCAACACCCAATAGTCGCCGTCTTGGGTGGACACGCACTTCATCCGGCCAGCGTCGCTGCCGGTGTTGGGTTCCGTTAGGCCCCAAGCGCCAATCCATTGGCCGGCGGCTAATTTGGGTAGGTACTTTTGCTTTTGCTCCTCGTTTCCGAAGGTGAAGATGTGGTTGGTGCAAAGTGAGTTGTGTGCAGCTACGGAAAGGGCGATGGAGCCACAAACTTTGCCAATTTCACTTAGAACGGAAATGTATTCCTGGTATCCCAATCCTGCTCCACCGTAGTTTTCAGGAACCAAAAGGCCCAAGAAGCCGTATTCGCCCATTTGGTGAAAAGTGTCCATGGGGAAATGCTGGGATTCATCCCATTCCATGACGAAAGGGCGGATATGGTTTTCGGCGAAGTCCCTGGCACTTTGCTCAATCAGTGCGAGGTTGTCAATTTTTTCGGCAGTCATGCTTGATAATTTAGTTGAATTCAGTTAGGATAAACAGTGTTTGGGCCACAATGTCCAGTTTAACGCAGTTATTGGGTTTCAGTTTTCAGCGAATCCAAAAGCTTGTTGCATTTTATGGTAAATATCGGTGTTCTCATAAATGCCCCTGAACAGCTCGGACATGGGGCCGTATGCAAAAACGGGCACCATGGCAGCAGTGTGTCCGTTGGTGGTGTATTTTGGAACCAAGGTTTTAGCATTTCCGCTATTGAGCGCCATGCCGCCAGTTTCGTGGTCCGCAGTCACGATAACCAAGGTTTCACGGTCAATACGGGCAAACCTTAATAGCTGTTTTACGGTCTTGTCAAAATCTGCCATTTCTTTGTAAAGTGCTTCGGGATTGTTAGAGTGGCAGGTCCAATCAATCTGCGAGCCTTCCACCAGCAGAAAAAATCCTTTTTCACTTCGACGGTTCAGGTAGTTGACAGCCATTTTAGCAGCATAAGGTAGATAATCCCTTCCCAACAGCGCCGTCAGGGGTTCTTTGTCGGCAGTGAAAAATGCGAACCGCTTTGAAGTGTCTGGTACAATCTTCTGGAAGTCGTTGTTGAAGTAATCAAAAACCGCATAGCCTTTGCTTTTAAGTTCTTCAGTAAGGTTGCGGTCATCTTTTTCCCTTCTTTCGAAGTGTTGCTTGCCACCCCCAACGAAAAAGTCAATGTTTGAATTTAACAAGTCCACAGAGATGTCTTCGTAGAAATTGCGCATGGGTTGGTGGGCATAAAAGCTGCCAGGTGTAGCATGTTGAATGGACGATGACACAACCAAGCCAGCAGCGTACCCTTTTTCAACGGCTTCTTCCAAAATGGATTTGCAACGGTTTCCATCTGCATCAAGACCTAAGCTGTTGTTCTTTGTTTTTTTTCCACAAGACATGGCTGTTCCCGCAGCTGCTGAGTCTGTCACTAGGTTGTTGGCAGAATAAGTTTTTTGAAATCCGACTACAGGGAAGCTCTCTAAACTGAATGGAACTTTGCTTTTGTAAATAGCGGCAGAGATTTGGGTCAGCCCCATTCCGTCACCTACAACAAGAATAATGTTTTTGGGCCTTTTGCCATTGTTGGATTCATTTGGCAGGGTTCGTTGCCAGTAAAAACCAAATAGGCCGAAAACGAATAAGAAAAGGAACGGAAACTTCACTTGATACAAAAATATGATTGCCTTAAAGTTTAGTACCGGTTAAACAATAAGTTCTCGGGTTCGGTCCGCCCGAGGGTGACCGAACCCGAGAACTTCTCTCTTTTTTCGGCGGTGCCGCAAAAAGAGAGAAGTTATTTTTTGGACGTTTCTTAGGTGGGTAAAGGTAAACTATGTTAAGCAAATATTTCCCGCTGGTTTCTTTTCGTAATGCGTCATCAGGTTCTGCAAATTGCTCATTTAGCAGAATTCGTTGAATATTAGCGAATTAGAAAATCAAGGGTGGCTTGAAGCCATTTAAATTCAAAAAAATCAACAATTGTGTCTACATTTTTTTTAAAAAAAATCAAAAAAACTGGATGCACTGTTAAAAAGTTCTTTTCTTTGCATCGTTGATTTAGTTCAGCAGTTGCAATAAAAGAGCGACACACAAAAGTTGAAAGTAACTTAACTTAAAAATACAAAGCAACCTGGTTGCTTTAAAGATTTGGTTTTTTGGGGTTAAATAAGCTGGCTTCCTTCACTGGAAGTCGGCTTTTTTGTTTTATGTCAATACATTTCATGCCCATCTTCCTTTCCAGCCCAGATTCTATTTTCCAATCTTTTGAGCGTCAACGGATTATGGTTGTCGGTGATGTCATGCTCGACCGCTACATCACGGGCCGAGCAACCCGTATTTCGCCCGAAGCCCCAGTGCCTGTGCTGGAGTTCGAGTCGGAAGAAGACCGCTTGGGAGGGGCAGCCAATGTCGCATTGAACTTGCTTTCTCTGGGTGCAACCCCAATACTTTGCAGCGTGGTTGGAAAAGACGTTGAAGCTCAAAAGTTGCTACAAGAGTTGGATAAAGCAGGCATTTCTGGCCAGGGCATACTGCAATCAAGCAGCCGAGTCACTACTGTGAAATCCAGAATAGTAGCCGGAAAGCAACAAATGCTGCGTTTGGACAAGGAAACAACATTTGACCTGTCCGAAGAAATTGCCACCCGGTTCCTTGAAGTCACCCTGAGTATTTTGGACACGGCAGACATAACTGCCCTGATTTTCCAAGACTACAACAAAGGCGTTTTGACGGTTGAGGTGATAGAAACCCTTATTACTGCTGCAAAAAAACGTGAGATTCCAGTGGCTGTTGACCCAAAGCTCCGCAATTTTTGGGTGTATCAAAATGCTGACCTGTTCAAGCCCAACCTGAAAGAAGTAAGGGATGCACTTCGTTCTCCAATTGCTGTGAATGCGAGTGCATTAAAACATGCTACGAATACCATTCGTGAGAAACTGGGCTGCAAAATCGCACTTATAACGCTATCAGAACAGGGTGTCTTTCTGGATGATGGCAATCATGCACAGATTTTTCCAACAAAACAGCGTACCGTGGCCGATGTCTGTGGGGCTGGCGATACAGTCATTAGCATTGCCGCTTTGGCATTGGCTGTGGGGCTTCCAGTTGATGAAATTGCCTTGCTTGCTAACCTAGCAGGCGGCCAAGTGGTAGAGAAAACAGGAGTAGTGCCAGTTGAAAAAGAGCAGTTGCGCCTAGAGCTTTTGCAAATACTTTTGGAAGCTTCTTGAGCACATTGAGTAGCTAGTTTAAGAAAAAAATAACCTTCAAATGAAGCACTGCAATTGGCCATAACAAAAAGGCAAGCTACATTTGCAGCAGTTCTTTGAGCCGCAACACTTATCAAGAAAGGCTGAGGGATATGGCCCTGCGACGCCTTGACAACCTGTTTTTGACTTTGGTCAACGATAAGGTGTCAATTCCAGCCCCGTTTTGCGGGGGTAGATAAGTCGCTGTGAGTGTTTTTATCCAATGAAAATTCCGTTTTCAAACATAAAAAAGCTCATTCGGTGACTTGCCGGATGAGCTTTTTTCATTTGAGCAAGTGTCCCACCCAGCGCCCTTTTTTTGGTAAATGTTCCGCTTCTTGAGCACCAGTTCAAACAATCATTTACCAGCATGTCTTATCAAAAAAATCTGAACATTGGCCTTTTCGGCTATGGCGTTGTTGGCAGCGCTGTCTTTGAAGTGCTTACCCACACCCCCTCGCTCAATGCAAGCGTCACAAGAATTTGCATCAAAAACCCTGACAAGCAACGAAATATTGATGCTCGTTTTTTTACAACGGACAAATGGGAACTGCTTGACAATGAAGCAATTAACGTTGTTGTTGAGATGACGGATGATGCATCGGCAGCCATTGAAATCGTGCGGGAGAGTTTGCGGAGGGGCAAGGCCGTCATCACCGCCAACAAGAAAATGGTCGCAGAAAACCTCGCTGAATTGGTTGAGTTGCAGCAACGGCACGGCACGCCCTTGCTTTATGAGTCGGCCTGTTGCGCCAGTATCCCTGTCATTCGCAACTTGGAGGAGTATTACGACAACGACTTGCTGCACGGGGTCGAGGGGATCATCAATGGCAGCACTAACTATATTTTGACCAAAATTTTTGATGACAAAATCCCATACGCTGAAGCTTTGGCACAAGCTCAAAAACTTGGTTTTGCCGAAAGCGACCCTTCCCTCGACGTGGAAGGCCACGATGCTTTGAACAAGCTCTGCCTACTGTTGGCCCATGCTTACGGAATTGTTGCCCACCCGTCGGAGTTGCTCTGCCACGGCATCCACCGTTTGAATACAATTGACAGCGAAGTGGCCAAGGCGCAGGGTTCCCAAATCAAGCTGGTGGCAAGGGCCATCAAACAACCAGACGGTAAAATTGCTGCGTTTGTGCTGCCCCAATTCGTGAAGCCACCGCACTTGCTGCACACGGTGCGCAATGAGTACAATGGCGTTGTGCTGACAAGTGCCTTGGCCGACGAGCAGTTTTTTTATGGAAAAGGGGCGGGAGGCTTTCCAACCGCTTCTGCCATTTTGGCCGACCTCTCAGCACTGCGTTACGATTACCGTTATGAATACAAAAAACTGCTGCTGCAATCACCGTCGGAACTATGCGAGGATGTAAAACTGCTGGTTTATGTCAGTTTTCAGGACTGGCAAATGTTGCCGGTGGATGCGTTTGAGGAAATACACGAATTTTACTCTGGAAAGGAAATTCACTACCGGAAAGGCATTGTTTCTTTGAAGAAGTTGTTCAAAAGTGATTGGTGGAAGCAGCCTGGTGTCTCTTTGGTGCTACAAGAGGAGGGTATTGCGAAGCAGGAAAAAACGAATGGTGAGTTGAAGGAAAAAGTAGGCTTACCCGTGGTATAATTTCAGGGGTGGGGAAGCACCCCGCCCCTGAAATTTTATACCTAATTCAATACTCGACTTCTCGATATTTTATCCTTAACGATTGGTTTGAGCAGGTCTGCCGCCTGTAAAACCAAGGTCTCACTGGTCGGGAAAGGGCGGGGCTGGTTCCCTATTTTCTTTTTCGATTCTTCCGTCAAGGCCCTTTTGTCGCCATCAAAACGGGCAGCGTAGTTCTCAAAAAGTGCATCCACGGAGAGTGGTTCGGTGTGTACAACCTCTTTGTCGAGGTTGTCGAAATACTCCAAGCGCCCGCCTACGTGCGCCTCCTTGCGTTGGTAGGATTCGAAAACCCTGGCCTTGATGAGCACTTTTTTCGGAATTTTTATGTCGTTGCCAGCACTGTCTTTGCGCACATTGCCCTTCTCGTCCAGCACGTATTCCCAGCCTTCCTCGATAGTTTTGTCGTCAATGTATTCACGTTCCTTGACCACATCAGGCGATACTTCGATGGCAGTCAGGCGCATGACAACCGTGTAGTCGTAGTTGAAGTTTCCTTCTGGATTCAAGTGAAAAGTGCGCCAATCTGAATTGATGTCCTTGACACTTATCCGCTTGATTTCCCGCTCAAAATCTTTGGGCAAAATGGTGCGGCTATCATTTTCCATTTTGAAAAGCACGTAGGTAGTGCCCAGTTCCTTGGCCCTGCGCATCAGCTTTTCCTCGTCTTTGTAGCTCTTGTAGTAGCGCTGAATATCCTCGAAGTTTTCATAAGCCTTTCGGGCGGCAGCCTTGTCGCCACGTTCGGCTTCGACCAAATTGCGTTTGCCTTCGGCGTAATAAAAATCAGCCGCCTTCTTCTTTGACTCGATTTCGAGGTCTTCCACCTTAACGAACTTAAAGTCGGCCTTATACCCATCACTGGCGTAGAGCGGCAGCAGCGGCTCAATCAACTCCTGCCTCATGCGTATTCGGCGGTGGATTCGATTGATTTCCACCCAGTTCTCATCCCTGTTTTCCTTTTCCAGCACTTTGATTTCACGCATGTCCACATGGGTAGCACGGGCAAATGCATCTTCCAGTGCTTTCACATGCTTCACTTTCTTCTTCTTTTTGCCGGACAATTTTTTGACGCTTGCAGAAATGGCACCTTGGTAATCCCCACGTTCAAGCAGTTTGGTAGGATTGGAGCAGGCGCTAAAGACCAAAAGACCAACCAGTGCAAAAAGCAAGGATTTTATTGATGTTGTTGACATGGCTTGAATCGTTTTGATGATGAAATCTGGGTTTCTTTTCGGCAATGTAGCACCTCATGATGCCTTCGCATTCTAAGGTCTGGTTAAGAATTTGGCCCCAACTGTTAAGATAAATTAAAGGCATCGGACAACTGTTAAAAGCAGTTATTTCGCCATTTTCGTGTAACAAAATCAGGCTTTTTCTTCCCAAATCATAGCCAAATGAACGATGGTGCGCACGGCAGCTTCCATGTCCTGCACCGATACCCATTCCAGTTTGGAGTGAAATGCGTGTTCCCCTGCGAAGATATTTGGGCAAGGCAGCCCCATGAACGATAGCCTCGACCCATCAGTGCCACCTCGGATGCTGGAAGGCTCCGGTTTTAGGCCCGCACGTCGGATCGCTTCGATAGCATTTTGCATGATTTCAGGATGTTTGTCCAGCACCTTTTTCATGTTGCGGTACTGTTCGGTCACTTTGAACTCAGCAGTGGAATTGGGGTATTTTTTCAACACCTTGTCCATCGTTTTTCGAAGCAAATCTTCGTGCTCTGCCAGTTTTTCGTCTGTAAAGTCTCGGATGATGAAGCGAACAGTAGCTTTCTCAACCATGCCCTCCATCACCACTGGATGGATGAAGCCGTCACGACCGTCAGTTGTCTCAGGCGAAAGCTTGTCCTTCGGCAAAGCAGCCACAATTTCGCTCGCAATTTTGATAGCGCTTTCCATTTTCCCTTTGGCAAAACCAGGGTGGGCACTTACACCGTGGATGGTGATGAGTACACCGTCAGCCGAAAAAGTCTCGTCTTCTATTGAGCCAGCCTTTTCGCCATCCACTGTGTAGGCGAACTGGGCACCGAGTTTCTTTACGTTTACCTTGTTCACGCCACGGCCAATTTCCTCGTCAGGTGTGAACAAGATTTTGATTTCCCCGTGCTTTACCTCAGGGTGGGTCATCAAAAAGTTGGCGGCATCCATGATTTCAGCGAGTCCAGCTTTGTTGTCGGCCCCCAGCAAGGTAGTGCCGCTGGCCGTCACGATATCGTTACCGATTTGGTCAGCGAGGTGCGGGTGGTCGCTGGGGCGTAGCACCTGAGCCGTGTCGTCAGGTAACACAATATCGCCGCCTTGGTAGTTTTTGTGGACGATTGGCTTCACATTTTCACCACTGCAATCTGGCGAGGTATCCATGTGGGAGCAGAAGCAAATGACAGGCACTTGCTTGGTTGTGTTGGCAGGTATGGTGCCGATTACCTGGCCATATTTGTCAAGTTTGGCGTCAGCAATGCCGATGGCCTTTAGCTCTTTGACCAAGATTTTTCCAAGTTTTTTTTGTTTTTCAGTAGATGGGATGGTCTTAGAGGTAGGGTCTGACTGAGTGTCAATTTTTACGTAGCGAAGAAATCGCTCCAATACGGTGTGTTCAATTTTCAATGACATGGTTATGATTTAGATTTTTGATAATCAGGTATTTGTGAATAGAGCGGGTAAAACCCGACGCAAATTAAAGACATAGCTAGCCAACTTTTTATGACAAAAAATACCCATTAATTTGTTGCCCACCCACGAATGGGCTTTCTTTGCGCCGCCCTTAACAAAATATTAATCTATCAGCAGGCATCATTCCTGCTATTCAATACGTTTTTTGGGCTGAAAAAGGGCGGTACACGAAATTATCACGCGCTTGAGTGAACAAATAACGATTGTGACCTCTTTTAATTAGACAAGTCTTAGGCTAAAACAAGCTTGATTTGGTTCGGTAATTTGGCAAATGGAATAACTCATAAAAATCCCAAAAGTCAGAAAGAAGAACCTCCATTTCAAGCGAATAAACCATAATCACTTAACTAAATTTCTTTTCAAAATGAAAAAATTTCTTTGGATTTTCTCCAGCGCACTCTTGCTTTCCGTCGCAGTTCTTTCCACAGGTTGTGGCGAAGATGACCCAACGGACAAACTTTCTCCAATTGTTACCATCACTGATGGCCCAACTCCTGGAAATGTAGTTGAGGGAGCAGGTGACGTTGTAACTGTAACTGTTGAGGCTACTAAAGGTACCGATGCTTTGAAAGCTGTGACCGTTTACGAAGGTTCTACGAAGGTTTCTATTGACGACCTCACAATTGACGGTACTGCAGCTGCTGCCAACCCAGTGCTCATCACGAGCCCAACTGACGTAATGACTTGGGAAATTGGTGTTCATGTTCATGCTGCTGCTGGCACTGCTACTTACCGCGTAGTGGTAGAAGACGAAGGTGGCCTTACCGACGAAGCTTCTTTCGACGTAACTGTTGAAGCTGCAATCGAAGAAACGCTCACAGGCGTTCTCTTTAACCAAGCCGGCCCTGCTGGCACAGGTGGCCTTGACCTCGACACTGGCGATGGCACAGGCAGCTCAGACGCAAGTGCTGAACTCCGTGACATGGGTATTGACTCATTGGCTGGCTCTGGCAACAACTGGCGTCGTCGTATCGGTGGCATCAATGGTGTCAACGTACGTTACGCTGGCAATGGCAGTGTTGAGTTTGAAAACGTAGCTTCTAAAGATGCTATCCTTGCACTTTATGATGGCGCTGATGATTTTCAGGCTGCTAGCACATACACTGGTGGCAACATCGAAGTATGGGGCGATTTCAAAGTGAGTGGTACAGTTGAGGTAGGTGATGTTTTTGTTGTTTACAAAAGCTCAAATGAAACCTACTACCTCGTAGTTGTGGATGCAATTGAAGAGAACACTACACTTGGTGACAACTCTGACAATTACACACTGTCCATCAAGTATTGATATTTCATACCGATAGAGAAGCGCCCGGCAGGCAACTGCCGGGCGCTTTTTTGTTTTTAACAAGCCGTTAACACATGTTGTGTTGCCGTTGTGCAAAGCCGGGCACGAGTTTGGCTTAAATTTGCAGCGCA
>CAYTZS010000105.1:0-18343 GCA_964442355.1 uncultured Saprospiraceae bacterium
ACGGGCATCGTGACCGATGCCACCAGCGGTGAAACCCTCATCGGTGCCAACGTACTCGTTCAAGGCGAGGCCAGCACCGGCACCATCACCGAGGTGGACGGCAGCTACTCCATCGTGGTGGATGAAAATGCCGTGCTCGTTTTCAGCTTCACTGGTTACGAAAGCCAAGAGGTGCCCGTTAACGGCAGGAAGACCATTGATGTGGCCATGCAGACTTCTGCTACTACGTTGAACCAGATTGTCGTTGTGGGCTACGGTACTTTGACCAAGAAACAGGTCACTGGAGCCATCGCTCAGGTGAAAGGCGACGACCTGAAAAAACAGCCGCTGCTCACGCCCATTCAGGGGGTGCAGGGTCTTGCTTCGGGTATCCAAGTCATTGGTTCCGGTGAACCGGGCACACAGCCGAGGGTGCAAATCAGGGGCATCAACACCGTTTTGACCAACGAAAACCCGCTTTACGTGGTGGACGGCGTCATCACGGACAACATCACCAACATCAACGCCGCCGACGTTTTCTCCATCGACGTGCTGAAGGACGGTGCTGCCGCCATCTACGGAACCCGTGCTGCCAATGGCGTTATCCTCATCACCACCAAGCGTGGACGGGAGGGAAAAATGTCGGTCAGTCTCGATTCCTACGTGGGCAACCGCCGACTCATCAACGTGGTGGACATGGCCGATGCGCAGTTTTACGGCGAGTACACCAACGAAGCGAGGGCTTACGAAAACTTGCCGCCACTCTTCGATGTGGACACCATCGGCTACAACACCGATTGGTTCGATGAAATCAGCCAGCGGGGACTTCTCCAAAACTACAACTTGAACATCAGCGGCGGCACGCCCAACTTGAACTACCTGTTCAGTGCTGGTTACTTTGGCGATGAAGGCGTGTTGAAGGGTGCTGAGTTCGAGCGGATTACGCTCCGGGCCAACAACGAGTACCGTCCGTTCAAGTTCCTGACCATCGGCAATGTGCTGAACGCCAACGTCATAAACAGCACCAACAAACCCACCGGGGCTTTCACCGATGCCTACCGGATGGGCGCTTCGGCTCCTGTGATTTCGCCCTATACCGACAACTACGGTTACGTGAACGGCCTCAGTGTGGCCAACCCCGTGGCAACGCTTGAACTGGCCAACAGCTTCAGCAAGTCGAACCGTTTTCAGGGCAATTTTTACGGAGAGGCCTTGATTATTGAGGGGCTTAAATTCCGCTCATCTTGGGGCTATGACCGGACCACTGGCGACAACACCAACTACGCTGGCGTTTACCAATACGGCATTTACAACAACCCCATCTCGGAGTTGAGGCTCGACAACTACAACCATTTTTACTGGGTTTGGGACCAAACACTGAGCTTCTCCAAGCAAATCACCGACGCCTTTAAATTGGAACTGCTGGGTGGCCACTCTGCCGAGCGGGACAAGGGCAGTTCTGTCGGTTTCAGGGTAGCCGACGTCCCTGCCGACCGCAACCTCTGGTACATCGGTCAGGGCAACCCAGCCACTGTCACCGTGCCCAACCACAACGGCTACCTCCTGCGCCGTGAAAGCTATTTTGGCCGTGCCAACATCAGCATCATGGACAAGTACAACCTGAGCGGAACTGTTCGCCGAGACGGCTCCAGTGCCTTCCCAAAAAACGAGCAATGGGGCACGTTTTACTCCGTTGGTGCATCGTGGATTTTGTCTGACGAAGGATTCCTTAAGGATGTCAGTGTTGTTGATTACCTGAAATTGAGGGCTGGCTATGCGCTGCTTGGCAACGACAACATTTCCCGCCTGGTCAACAACGAATTAGCTGCGCTGCTGTCCGTTTCGCAGACCGACCCCTACGGCTTCCCCAACGGGCTGGTCGGTGGCATCACCATCAACCAGTTGAAGGACGCCTCCGCTACTTGGGAGGAGACCACCTCTTTCGATGCGGGCGTAGAGTTTGGCTTTGCCAAAAACATCACGGGCGAGATTTCCTATTACAACAAACTGACCAACGCCTATATCCGGGTACCAACACCAGCCGTGGTTGACCCGGACGGCATCCTCAGCCGTGCCGCCGACGTGCGCAACAAAGGCGTGGAAATAAACCTGAAATGGAGCGACTACGTATCGAATGACTTCAACTACCGCTTCGGTTTCAACGCCACCTTCAACCGCAACAATGTGGAAGACGTGGTAGGCGGTATCGACCTGAAAGACGGTGGTCTTGGCAACGGCGAAGTCACCACTTCCACCGTGGTCGGCCAGCCCATCGGCAGCTTTTGGGTGTACCAAACGGATGGCCTCTACCAAGATTCCGCCCAAATCGCCGACTCCCCGCACTTTACGGGCACACTGCCCGGCGACTTCCGCTACAAAGACACCAACGAAGATGGTGTGCTCGACGAGCGGGACAGGGTGTTCGTGGGTTCCTACCAGCCAAAGGCGTTCTACGGCATCAACGCCGGGTTCAACTGGAAGAGCCTCGACTTTTCCATTGACTGCTATGGCAACGCTGGCAACAAGGTTTACAACGGTAAAAAAGGTGTCCGCTTCGGCAACGACAGCGTGGAAGCTTCCCGTGAAGACCGCTGGACACCAGACAATCGGGACACCGACGAGCCACGTGCCTCGAACAGCATTCCGAAGCCTTCGACCTACTTCGTGGAGTCCGGCAGCTTCTTCCGAATCAACAACGTGACCCTCGGCTACACACTTCCAACCAACATTACCGAGCGGGCTAACATCGGCAGGGCAAGGTTCTTCGTTTCGGCACAGAACCCGGTGATCATCAAGAAGTTCTCCGGTTTCACACCTGAACTCCCCGGCTCCAGCGCCCTCAACAGCGGCATCGAGTTGGGAGTTTACCCATCCCTCGCCACTTACATGGTTGGGGTAAACATTGATTTCAATTAAAAAAACCAGTCGGCTGCATGATTGTTAAACCCTTCATCAAGCTGGCTTAACTGCATAATTTGCAACATGAAAAACATATCATTTTCCATTATCGCAATTGCGCTTGTTGTCATCACGGCAGCAAGCTCCGGGTGCCAAAAGGACTGGCTCACACCAGCTCCGGAAAACACCCTGATTCAGACAGACTCCACCTTCCTCGACAAGGACAACGCCGAGAAATTCGTCAACTCCTGCTACAACTGGACGACGCAGTGGGGGCAGCATGTGTTCTCGTGGATTGGCATGAGCAGCATCACTTCCGACGATGCCGACAAGGGTAGCGACCCCGGCGACCTCGGTGCCGACAAGGACCAGATGGACGCCCTCAGCTACACGCCCACCAGCCTCTCCCCGCTCGAAGTTTGGGAGGCCAACTACACGGGCATTGGCCGCTGCAACCAGGCCATCGACAACATCCCTAAATTCGAGGGCATGGACCCCGCATTGGCCAACCGCCTAGTGGGTGAAGCTAAGTTCCTTCGGGCTTATTTCTACTTCAACTTGGTCAGGTGCTTTGGTACCATCCCAAAAATCGCAAGGGTTTACTCCGGCGAAGAAGCTGCCCAGATTTACAAGGATTACTCCGGCGCTCCGCCAGAAGAAATCTACGCACTGATTGAAGAGGACTTGATTGACGCCGCCTCCAAGCTGCCCCTCAAGAGCGCCTACGAAGCCAAAGACCTCGGCAGGGCCACGAAAGGTGCTGCACAGGGCTTGCTCGCCAAGGTTTACATGTACCAGAAGCGGTGGAATGAATGCCTCGCTTCCTGCAACGACGTCATCAACTCCGGCGAGTACGACTTGGAGCCTGATTTTTCGTTGGTTTGGCGCCAATCTACCGAGCATGGCCCTGAGTCGCTGTTCGAAATCGAGGGCCAAAACGGCGCTGAAGGGTGGGGCATTGGAGGGTACTTTGTGACCCAAGGTGCCCGTGGTCCTGTCGCTAACGGCTTCAACGGCTGGGGTTTCAACACCCCCTCCGAAGACCTTGAACAAGCCTTCGAGCCGGGTGACGTGCGCAAAGCTGCTACCATCTACTTCGCAGGCCAAACCCTCTGGGACGGTGCTGTGGTTGACATTTCGGTCTCCAACCCACGTTACAACTACAAGGCTTATGCGAGCCAAACCCAAGAGGCCAATTACGACTCGTGGTGGTCAGGCAAGAACATCCGCATTCTCCGCTATGCCGAGATTTTGCTGATAAAAGCCGAGGCTGCCAACGAACTGGGCAACACTGGTGACGCTGTCGCTGCGTTGAACCAAGTGCGTGACCGTGCTGGCCTCGCCAACACTTCGGCATCCTCACAGAGCGACCTTCGCACGGCCATTTGGAACGAGCGCCGGGTTGAGCTGGCGATGGAGCACGACCGCTTCTTCGACCTCGTTCGGCAAGGCCGGGCAGGTGAGGTGATGCGTGCCCACGGCAAAAACTTTGTGGATGGCAAGCACGAGGTGTTCCCGATTCCGCAAAAGCATATTGACCTCAGTGGCGGTTTGCTGAAGCAGAACAGCGGGTATTGAATTGAATTTATCCAAAAAAATAAGGGCATGGCCGCAATGGTCATGCCCTTATTTTTTTGGCAAAATTTCAAGTAAAACGGCTCACCTCACCACCGTCACCTCCCCCTTCAGCACTCGCCGCTCGCCAGTCGTCATCTCCACTTCGGCAAACCAAGCGTAAACGCCCAAGTCTACCTCCTTGCCCCTGAAAGTCCCGTCCCAGCCTGTGGTCGTATCGTTTGGCAGAAGCCCGAAGCCCTCAAACACCGACTCACCCCAGCGAGTAAATACCCGGAACGAAACGATTTCGGCCACCTCGTTTTCATTGGCAAACAGCGTAAACACATCGTTGATGCCATCGGCATTGGGTGAAAAAGCATTCGGAACGTAGATGTCGCCTTTCGGCAAAATCACTGTCAAGCTGATGGAAGCGGTTCCCGTGCAGCCATCCACGCTGGTGGCCTCCACCGTGTAGGTTATGTCTTGGGTGGGCGTGGCCACGGGTTCGAGACAGTCCGTGCAGCTCAGTCCATCGGCGGGAGACCAGACGATGGAAGCCACTTGGTCAGGCGAGAAGTTCAGCACGGGACTCAGTTGCAGCGACCCACCAAAATCCACCGTATCACTCGCCGACAGGCTCACCACCAAGGTTTGGGCAGGGGGAATGCTTACCAAATAGCTCGTATCACAGCCATTTACATCTTGTACAAGCACCTCATAATCAGCAGGTTGTAGGTTTTCAAAAGTGCCATTTTGCACGAAGGTCACCCCACCATCAATGGAATAAAGGAACGGCACAGCCCCCCCCGTCCCTCCATCGAACGAGATGCTGCCCACCGGATTAAGGCAGTTTGGCACCACGAATTGAGGAAATGGGAAGATGGCCGGCTGCTCCGTCACCACTGTCGAATCGAGGGCGTTACAGCCGTTGCTAGGGTTGGTGACGGTCAGAAAGTAAGTGCCGGGGGCAGTCACCACGGGGCTTGGCGTGTCCTGCCCTGATTGAAAACTGCCGGGTTGCGAAGCCCATGAAAAAGTCGCAGTGGGGGTTGTGCTGCTGCCCTGTAAGCTGAGCGAACCTTGCCCACAGTTCAACGAAAGCGAAGGCCCAGCCTCTGCCGTTGGTGGCGCAACATCTTGATTGACAATTACTTGCACACTTGCAGCGCAACCGTTGCCCACATTGCTGACCGTCAGGGAGTACGAACCGGGCTGATTGACAAATGCCTGCAAAGTCGTTCCGCCGCCCACAATTCCGGGGCCTTGCCACTGGTACGTGATGCCTGCCCCCGTGGTGCTGCCCGTTCCATCCAACGAGGTGGTGAGCAAGGTGCAAGTCAGCGGTTGCGAAGCAGTGGCAACGGCCACAGGTACAGTCAAAGTCTGACTCATCATCGCTGTGGCAGTAGCCGTGCAGCCATTTGCTTGGTTCGTCACGGTCAGTGTGTAAGTGCCGGGGGCGTTCACCATCGGGTTGAGCGTGGTGCCGCCACTCACGATGCCGGGACCTTGCCATTGGTAAGTAAAACCTGCACCAGTACTGGAACCCGTGCCATCGAGTGCAGCTTGAACCGTATTGCAGTCAAGGCTTCCCGTTGCAGCCGCTACGGCGGTTGGTGGGGTGATGTTTTCGGTCAAAACCACGGAAGTCGTGGCCGTGCAACTGTTGCTTTGGTTGGTTACTGTCAAGAGGTAGAGGCCCGGCGCATCCACGATTGGCGCCAAGGTAGTGCCGCCGCTTACAATGCTGGGGCCTTGCCATTGGTAAATGAAGCCCGCCCCGACACTCGAACCCAAGCCGCTCAACGGCACTTGCCCAAAGGTGCAGGTCAGTGGTTGCGGCGCAGCCGCCAATGCGGTGGGTGGCGTAAGGTCTTGAACGACAGTCACTTGCGCAAAGGTCACGCAGGCTGTTTGACCATTGGTGACAGCGAAGGTGTAAACACCGGGGGCATTCACCACGGGCATGAGCGTAGTTGCGCCACTCAAGACGCCCGGCCCTGTCCAGAGGTAACTGAACGCTGGCCCGACACTGCTGCCAGTGCCGTTCAGCGTTGTCGTCGGGTTGTTGCATCCAAGCAACTGCGGCAAAGCAATGATAGCGTCGGGCTGTTGGTTTTGCAAATCCACCTGCACACTGGCGAGGGTCTGGCAATTGTTGGCCGTGTTGGTGACGGTAAGTAGGTAGGTGCCCGCAGCTGCCACCGTGGGCGTGAGGGTCGTTTCGCCCAATGAAATCACCCCATCCACGGTCGTCCAGAGGTAGGTGATGCCAGCGCCGCTGCTGCTGGCCGTGCCATCCAACTGCACAGAAATTGTGTTGCAGTCCAAGGTTTGCGGAGCGCCAGCATCGGCCACTGGGGCGCTGGCGTCTTGCCCAACCAAAACATCGTCGGAGGCAGTGCAGCCGCCCTGCGTGTCGGTGACGGTGAGGGTGTAAGTGCCGGGAGCATTGACCGTGGGCGTCGGGGTATCCTCGCCGCTGAGGATGTTGCCGTTTTGCGTTGTCCAACTGTAGCTAACGCCGCTGCTGCCAGTGCCGCTGAGTTGAAGGCTGGCTTGGCCACAAAGCAGGGTTTGCGGAGCACCAGCATCGGCAGTAGGCAAAGTAGCTGACTGCGCCACCTGCACCGACTCGCTGGCCGAGCAGTTGGTCATCGTGTTGGTGACGGTGAGGGTGTAAGTGCCAGCAGAACCGACCGTGGGCGTAAGCGTCGTGTCGCCGGAGACGATGCCCGTGCCTGTGCCCGTAAAGGTCCAATCGTATGCAAACTCCGCACCGCTGGAAGCCGTGGCCGAAAGTTGGATTTGCGTGATTGTGCAATTCAAACTATCGGGCGGGGCAATGTCCACAGTGGGCAAGTTGCCGAAAGGGGCCACCGTTACGGCGTCAGCGGCGGTGCAGCTAGTAGCTGAATTGGTGACGGTGAGGGTGTAAGTGCCGGGGGCACTGATGATTGGCGTGAGGATGGTGTCGCCATTTGACCACAAATAACTGAACATCGGGCCTTGGCTACTGCCGCTGCCATCGAGTGTGCCGGACTGAACGCTGCAATCCAAGACCGGAGCAGCACCCGCATCCGCCACAGGTGCAACGGTGTCAATGGCCACCGTCACACTGGCATTTGCCACGCAGTTGTTGGTTTGGTTCAAAAGGATGAGCTGGTAAACACCGGGCTGGTTGACGATTGGTGTCAGGGTGTTCTGGCCGCTCACGAAGCTGGGGCCGTTCCATGTCAGCGTGATGTTTGCGCCGGACGACGAACCTGTGGCGTCCAGCGTGATTTCGTCAGTGTCGCAATCGAGCGAAGCGGGTGGTGCGATGACCACCGTTGGGGCGTTCACGTCTTGCCCGACCATCACCGAGTCAATGGCCGTGCAGCCGTTCGCCGCATTTTCCACCACCAAAAAATAGAGGCCAACACCGTTCACTTGCGGTACCAGGGTCGTGTCGCCGCTCACGATGTTGCCGCCCGTGGTCGTCCACTGGTACGTGAAATTGGGGCCAGAGCTGCTACCGTTTCCGTCGAGGTTGATGGCCGTGCCGTTGCAGTCCAGCGTGGCATTTGGGCCTGCTTGCGCAATGGGCGGGGTGGTGTTGGCGGTCACCGTTGCCGAGACGGAGGCGGTGCAGCCATTGGCGGTGTTGGTGATGGTGAGCGTGTAAATACCCGCACTGCCCACCCAAGGCATGAGTGTGTTGCTGCCGGAGAGTATGTTGCCATTTTGCGTAGCCCAAACCAAGCCGAAGCCGCCCCCGCTCGATGATTGCGAAGCGTCCAACTGTACCGAGTCGGCGAGGCAATTGATGACGGGGATGGGCGCTGCGATGCCCACCGTCGGTGTAGCAAAATCGGCGGCAACCGTGACAGATGCGGTAGCCGTGCAGCCCACGCTGTTGGTCACGGTCAGCAAGTAGGTGCCGCCATCGTCAATGGTTGCCGTAGCCCCGTTTGTTGGGCCAGCGAATTGGCCGTCCACGGTCGTCCAGGCATAGCTGATGCCGGGCCCCGTGCTGCTGCCCGTGCTGTTCAGGATGAGGGTTGGGGTATCGCAGTCGAGCGAACCCGGCGCATTGGCTGCGGTAGCGGCAACGGGTGTCGAGCCATCCTGCGTGACGGTGGCGGTGGCCGTGGCCGTGCAGCCGTTGGTGGTATTCGTGACGGTGAGCAGGTACTGACCGGGCTGGTTGACGGTGCAACCATTGAGCAGGTCATCGCCGGAGACGATGCCCGGCCCCGTCCAGAGGTACGTGAAATTGGGGCCTGTGCTGCTGCCGCTGCCACTCAAGAGCACTTGCGGATCGGCGCAGGAAATTGGCGTGGGCGCATTGGCGGCAGCACTTGGCTGCGCAATGTCTTGGTCAACGATGACGGAAGCCGTGGCTGTGCAGCCACTGATGCTGTTGGAGACGGTGAGGGTGTAAACGCCGGGCTGGTTGACGTCGGGCATGAGGGTGCCTTGGCCCGCCACCACGCCCGCTGCGGGCTGCCAGTTGTAGCTGATGGTGCTGCCAACGGAAGAGCCCGTACCATCCAAGCTCACCGTTGGGTTGTCGCAGTCGAGTACGCCATTGCCGAAGGCTGCACCCACCACCACGTTGGGGTCGGGCAGCACGAGCGTGGTGCTTTGGTCGGTGCAGATGCCGTTGCCGGAATCATAGGAAACCGTGAGGGTGTAAAGCCCCTCTTGGTTGACGGTGGCATTGATGCTGTTGCCGCCCGCAATGACCCCGGGGCCATCCCACTGGTAGGTGTAGCCGGGGCCTGTGGAAGAACCATTGCCGCTGAGCACAATCCCCGTCTGTACGGCATTGCAGAGCAAAACAGCCGTGGCTGGCGAGCTGGCATTTACGCTGACGATGCCCACGTTGACCTGGTCGGTGACGGTACAAGCTGGCGCAAAAAATATGTCGTCGAGGGCATAGTCGTCGCCGAGGAACCCGTTGCCGCCGCTAATTTGGTCGGTGACGCAAAGCTGCGCTGTGGTGGCCGAACCGCTGAACCACGCAGCAGAAAACTGCTGCCAGTCGCAGGTGCCCGTGGAGGCTGGATAGGGGTCGCCCACCAGTACGCCATTCACCGAAAACTGCATGGTGGGCGGAAACAGTGGCGAAGCCATCACCCAACCGCTCATCACATACCAAGTATTTTGGGCGACGGGAATGGTTTGGCACCAGACCTGTGCCCCCGTGGAGGCATTGCCGTTCACGAGCATCATGTAGCCCGTGCCGTTGCCAAAGGTATGGTCATCGCAGGGCGGAAAGGTGGACAGCACCAACGCTGGCGAGGTGGTGAGCACATACGTGCCGGGTGTGATGGGCAGTGGATTGAACGAATACTGGCTGGTGAAGCCCGTGTTGCCCAGTTCAAATGCGGGGTTGTTGACGAGGTTGGTGGCCGAGGGGTCAACAGCCTGCGCACTGAGGGTATAGGTGGCAGGGCCAGTAATGGTGACGCTTGGCGTGAGGATGTTGGGATTGCTCAACCCCGTGGTGGGCGTCCAACTGTATCCCAGCGCCGTGCCGCTCACGCTACCCAGCAAAGTGGCCGTGCCGCCTGCTTGGCATACGTACTGGTCGGGGCCAGCATTTACGGTGATGGGGCATTGGGCGGCAAGCCAATTTTGGCAAAAAACAAGGCAGAGGAAAAGGCTAAGGGCAATACGGGTACTCATGTCGCTGAACTTTGGTTGTTATTCAGCGCTAATTTACTGGTGATTTACAATTTATGCGAATTAGGGGTTTAAAACCCACAAAGCTAAAGCGGCAGCCACTTTGCCAAAAATGTGGACAATCAATCCTTGATTTGAACGAACCTTTGAGGCGTTTTGGAGGCCATTGAGTTCGTTTAACCAGTTGAAAAAAGATTCAATTGGTTGCCTAACCCTTGAAACGGCGCTTGAAAACAGGTCATCGGCCGCTTTCTTGAACTGCCGCACTGCCTCGCATTCGCCCTTGACAAGCTTTATCGGGGTCAGCAACTGTGATTCTTGCCCGTGGTAAGGTGAAAATCGTCTTCAAAACGAACATACCGAAGGAAATAAAGGCTGTGGTGGGCAGGCGCAGCGAGGATGCGGGGCTTACTTGGGTCAACGGACTGATGTCCGTCAAGCAGGTCGCTGTTTTTCTTGACCAGCCCAGCGGCAAGGACTGCCTCTATCAGTTCAAGTACCTTGCCACCAATAACAGGGAAAGCGAGTGGTCGGCGAACGTACCGATTTCGGTGTTCTGAGTTTTAAAATGCACCCCCGGTTTGTCTTTATCGAAGGCAATCCCTGCATCATTTAAAACAATGAAATATTGCAATAAAAAAAGCCCGGCTGAATAAGCCGGGCTTTTTTGCATTTAGCTTCCGAAATCGTCGAAGGCGATGTTTTCCTCCGGTACGCCCAGGTCACTGAGCATCTTCTGCACTGCCGACAACATGAGGGGCGGGCCGCAGAGGTAGTACTCGATTTCCTCCGGTTCGGGGTGGTTTTTGAGGTAGTTCTCAAGCACCACGTTGTGGATGAAGCCCACAGGTCCCGTCCAGTTGTCCTCTAGGAGCGGCTCGCTGAGGGCAATATGGTAGCTGAAATTCGGGAATTCTTTTTCGATTTCCCGGAAGTCTTCGGTGTAGAACAATTCACGGCTGGAACGACCGCCGTACCAGTAGCTCACTTTGCGGTCACGGGTTTTCTCAGTTTGGAAAAGATGGAACACGTGTGAGCGCAACGGCGCCATGCCCGCTCCACCGCCGATGTACATCATTTCACGTTTCGTGCGCTTGATGTGGAATTCGCCGTAAGGGCCAGAGATGACGACTTTGTCGCCCGGCTTACGGGTGAACACGTAGCTGGAGCAGATGCCAGGGTTTACGTTCATCCAACCGTTTGCAGCCCTGTCCCAAGGTGGCGTAGCGATACGGATATTGAGCATGATACGGTTGCCTTCTGCTGGGTGGTTGGCCATGGAGTAAGCCCGGAAAATGGGCTCTGGATTCTTCATTTTCAATTTCCAGAGGTTGAACTTGTCCCATTCAGGGCGGAACTCGTCTGGCTTTTTGCCCATGCGAGGGTGTGCCGTGATGTCGATGCCGGAGAAGTCACACTCGATGGCCGGTACATCCACTTGGATGTAGCCACCGGGTTCGAAGTCGAGGTTTTCGCCGGGAGGCAATTTCACCACAAATTCCTTGATAAAAGTGGCCACGTTGTAGTTGGATTCCACTTCGCACTCCCATTTTTTAATGCCAAACACTTCTTCTGGCACCCTGATTTCCATGTCGCCACGCACCTTTACTTGGCAGGCAAGGCGCATGTGCTCGGCAGCTTGTTTGCGGCTGAGGTGGTTCATCTCAGTAGGCAGTACATCGCCACCGCCAGTGTCCACATGGCATTTGCACATGGCGCAGGTGCCGCCACCGCCGCATGCCGAGGGCAGGAAGACATTTTTATTGGCCAACGCAGACAGCAATGAGCCGCCTGGCTGAACAACTATGGGATTGGCGTTGTCGCCATTCACGACGATTTTCACGTCACCTTGGGGTACCAGTTTCTTTTGTGCTATCAGCAGTCCCAATGCCAAAAGGAGAATAATTGCCGTGAAGACAATCGTCCCATAAAGGACAAACATTACGTCAAACAGAAGAATCATTTTTAATGATGAATTATAGAATGATAAATGATGAATGTAAGTGGGTGATTACCACCGCTTGTGATTCCTCATTTACCATTCATCATTAATTAAGGTAGTTTGCAGGGTTGATGCCCATCAAGCTCATGAAGGCAATGCCCATTAGCCCCGTGAGGATAAAAGCAATGCCAAGGCCCCGCAACGGAGCGGGCACATTGGAGTACCTGATTTTCTCACGAATGGCTGCCATCGCAATAATGGCGATTGCCCATCCAATGCCAGAACCGATGCCGTAAACTGTAGCCTCCGCAAAATTGTATTCCCTTGCCACCATGAACAGAGCAGCACCCAAAATGGCGCAGTTCACTGTGATGAGCGGAAGGAAGATGCCCAAGGCATTGTACAAAGAAGGGGAGTACTTCTCAACCGCCATTTCCACCAACTGTACAGATGCAGCAATGGTAGCAATGAAAAGGATGAAGCGCAGGAAGGTCAGGTCAGTACCGAAGATACCGTTTGCACCTAGCACCGGTACACTGATGAGCCAATTAATGGGTACTGTGAGCGCCAATACGAAGATGACAGCGCCTCCAAGGCCCACAGCTGTTTTTACGGACTTTGAAACTGCCAAGAACGAGCACATCCCAATGAAATAGGACAGTACCATGTTCTCGATGAAGGCAGATTTAAAGAAGATGTTTACTAAGTCACCCATCTTTTTTGAGTTATAATTTTTTAGCTATAAGTTATGAGTTGAAATGACTCATAACTAATTAAGATACGTCAATCAACTTCCGATTTCGGGAACGTTGAATCCAGATAAGGACGCCAACAATAAATAATGCTGAAGCAGGCAACACCATCAAACCGTTTGGCTGGTACCATCCAAACAGGGTGCTGGTTTGCGTGTTTATGGCATAGTCAGCGCTCGGGCCAATGATTTTAAAGCCCATGATGGCACCTTTGCCAGTTAATTCTCTAATGACAGCGACGATGAGTAGAATGAGGCCATATCCAGCACCGTTGCCGATGCCATCGAGGAAGGAGCGCCAAGGCTTATTCGCCATTGCGTAGGCTTCCAAACGTCCCATTACGATGCAGTTGGTGATGATGAGTCCGATGAACACAGAGAGCTTGTTCCACACCTCGTAATTGTAAGCTTTCAGTACTTGTTCAACAACTGTCACCAAGAAAGCGATAACAACGAGTTGCACAATCATCCTGATCTGCTTTGGGATGCCTTTTCGAAGCAGTGAGATAATAAGGTTGGAAAAGCCAGTCACAATAGTTACGGAAATTGCCATGATCAACGCAGGCTCAACCATGGTTGTGACTGCCAATGCTGAGCACACTCCCAAAACCTGTACTGTCACAGGATTATCGTTGTCAATCGGGTCAATGAGCAGTTTGCGCTCTTTTTTACCAAACCACTCTTCTTTTTCCTTTTCGACTGCGGTGGAAACGTTAGTTTCTGCCATGATTAAATGATAGTTTAGATTGTTGAAATTATGATAGTGCTGAAGTGAGCTAATAAAATGCCCATCTCGACCATCACATTCAATTTCATTTACTTCTTTTTCAATGATTCAAAATAGGGCAAATAAGGTTTCAGCCCGCTCTCCATCATGGCGTGAACGCCAGAGGAAGTAATGGTCGCACCAGAAATTGCATCCACTTGATGGGCAACCTCTTTTGCACCGCCTTTTATTACGCCAACTGAGACGTATTGTCCATCTTTATAAATGGTTTTGCCTTGGAACTGTTTTGCGAAATTGGGATTATCCTTGATTTCAGCACCAAGTCCAGGTGTCTCTGCCACGTGGCCAAATGATGCACCAGCCACCGTATTGAAATCATCTTGAACGGCGATGGTGCCCCAGATTTTATCCCAAAGACCCATGCCCCGCACACTCAAAAGATAGAGGCTGCCCTTGTCGCCTTTGTACACGAACAGCGGGTAATGGCGGTCGGCTTCTGGCTTTTTTTCTTCAGCGGCCATGCTTATTTTTTCAGCAAGCTCGCCTTCGAGCGGTTTACCGTTGGCGTCGAGCACTACTTGGTCAACTTTAGTCTTGAAGAGCTCCAGCACCTCTTGGTCTGACATCTTCGTGAGGTCGGTTCCGAGCTGCTCCTTTATCGCCCCCAAGATTTCTTTCTTCTTGAACACCTCCTCGTTGGCGACGTGTTTTGGCTCAAGGCCCTTCACGACAAAAGCCAATACAACCGACACGACCAAGGTCATGACGAGGGTGTAAATGATGATATATCTGTTATTCACGGCTGTGATTTTTTTCTTTTGAAAAAATTAGTTGGCAACGGCGGTTGCCCTTTTCGCACGGCGTCTCATGTTAGCTTGCACGACGTAGTGGTCAATCAGCGGTGACCAAACGTTCATGAACAAGATGGCAAGCATCCAGCCTTCTGGGTAGGCTGCGTTCATCACCCTGATGATGATGCCCAACATGCCAATGCCAAAACCATATATCCATTTGCCTACATTGGTGTTGGAAGCAGTAACGGGGTCGGTGGCCATGAATGCCATTGCAAACCAGAAGCTACCCATGTAAAAGTGGTAGTACCAAGGAATGTCCATCTGCACATCGTGGCCCCATGCGTTGAACATGATGCCCATGAAGGCTGCGCCCAAGACCATGGACAGCATGATGCGCCAGCTTGCGATACCTGTTGCAATTAGCATCAAAGCACCCAAAATGATGGCGGGCTTGCAGGTTTCACCCACCGAGCCGGGTATGCTGCCCCAGAACATTTGCGCTGAGGAATAGTGTGCCGTCACGCTTTCCCACCCATTTTTGGCCAATGCGAGTGGAGTGGCGCCACTCCAGCCGTCCACAACGGCAGCCCCTCCTTCGCCAAAGGTGGACCAGCCCAGCCCTCTAAAGATGCCGTCGAAAAGGTGATGCGCCCAACCATAAACTTCGCCGCTGGCCACTGAGCCTTCAAACTCAAGGCCAGAAACCCAGCAACGGTCGCCGGAAATCTCACCTGGGTATGCGAAGAATACGAAAGCACGTGCCAGCAATGCAATGTTGACGACGTTCATGCCAGTGCCGCCAAAGGCTTCTTTGCCAAGGATGACTGCAAAAGCCACCGCCAAGGAAAGTATCCAAAGCGGAATATCGGCGGGCATGATAAGCGGAATAAGCGCACCCGTCACCAGAAAGCCTTCCTCAATGCCATGCCCTTTCTTGCCAGCATAGTAGAATTCAATGCCAAGGCCAACAATGTGCGTCACCACGAAAACAGGCAGGATTTTTATCAGGCCATGTATCAATTTGAGGTGTACTGCCGACATGAAGGCGGTATGTTGCCCAAGGGCCACAAAGTGTTGGTGGCCAATGTTGTAGGTGCCAAAAATATAGCACAATTGCAGCGCCAGCACCACCATCACCATCGTACGCTTGAGGTCCATCCGGTCACGGATGTGTACGCCCACACCATGTGTCGTGTGGTCAGGTGTGAAGATGAAGGTGAAAAATCCATCGTACAGCGTATGCAGGAATTTCTTCTCCTTCGGTGGTTCAAACTTCCTTACTTTTTCGAGTAAACTGCTCATTTATAGTTGGATTGCTTATGTAATAACTGTTTAGTGTTAGGTTTTTTGGCAACCCCAAAACAACCTGAAACTGCAACTTAAAACCGTTTTACCCCTGCTCATTCACCATGTCCAGACCTTCCCGCAGTATCTGCTGCAAAGGCTGTTTGGATGTGCAAGCAAATTCGCAGAGCGCCACATCTTCTTCGATGAGTTCGTGGATGCCGAGGCCCTCCATTTTTTCGTAATCGTTGGTCACGATGGCCTTCATCAAATGCTGCGGATAAATGTCCATTGGTAACATTTCCTCGTATTGGCCAGTAACCACGAAAGCCCGTTTTTCACCGTGGGTATTGGTGTTGGCCTTGAAAACAGAATCTTGGAAAAGGGCCGTTGGCAGTGCCTTCGATACGCTCGGTGTAGCAAGGTCGGGTAGCAGCCAACCAAACATTTCATGGAAGTCGCCTTCTGCTACTACAGTAATTTGGTCGTCGTAGTAGTTGAGGTATCCATCTTTAGTCGTCTTGCTGCCGCTCAATACATCACCTGAAATGATGCGGACGTGGTCATTTGCAAGGTTGCCCTCCAGCAATTGGCCGATGCTGGCACCGATGTAGGTGCGCACGTACTTGGGTGATTTCAATTCAGCGCCCGCAATTGCTACCACCCGCTCGGCATTGAAGCGACCCTCGGTGAACAGGGCGCCAAAAGTGATGACATCTTGAACGCTGAGCGTCCAAACAGTTGATTTTGTGGTGATGGGGGCGATGTGGTGAATTTGCACGCCCACATTGCCAGCTGGGTGTTTGCCACTAAACCAGCACTTGCCAACCCCTATGGCACCTGTGAAAATAGCGCTGGGCGGGTTCTCACCATTGGCGTCGAGGCCAAGCCAAACACGACCCTTCGTGAGTTTGCCCAACACGTCGAGTCCACGCTGGAATGCAGCGCCACGACCCTCTACCACGAGGTTGAGGTCTGGTGCGAGTGGGGCAGTGTCGAATGTGGAAACGAAAATGTTTTCAGGTACTTCGGTGGTGCTGGCTATTACATCGAATGGGCGCTGGCGAATCAACGTCCATGCACCGCTGTCGAGCAGGAAGGCGACCAACTCTTCCCGGGTACAGGTATCGGGGTTGGGGGCGTTCAGACTGCGGTACTGCTGCTGGGTGTCAGCAAGGATGACCACATTGGCGATGGAGCGGCGCTCACCCCGGTTCACGGCAATCACTTCGCCGCTCACAGGTGATACGTATTTTACCTCAGGATACCTTTTGTCGTAAAAAAGGTGGTCACCAGCTTTTACAGTGTTGCCCGCCTCCACCTCGACTTTTGGTATCGGAGACATGCCCCTGAAGTTGGTGGGTTGCACGGCAAAGGTTTTGGCGCTGCCTGCCACGATATTGCCAGTGGCTTTGCCTTCGAGCAAGATGTTGTGGCCTTGCTTCAGGGCTACATACCTCCCTTTCACGTAGGTCGGTGCCTTGCTTTTTCGGAGGGCGGAAGTTCCAGGCACCAACGAAAGCGCTGCATCTTCGCTGTCAATGCCGCTTTTCTTGGCTTCGATGCGCACCAAGTTGTCGGAAACTTGCAGGATGATGAAAAAGGCAATCAGCACCACGGTGCCCAATAGCAACATGGTGAAAGAGCTCGAACCGCTGCCGGAATTGGACTGTGCCTGCGCTAGTTGTTGGAAGAACAAGAAGGAAATGAACAGGATGAGCCTCGTAAAACCCTTTGTCATGCTTCAATGCATTAAATGAAGGAATGTGGTCAATCGTTTTGAAAGCTGTTTCAGCTTCTTTGCAGGAAAGTATGGGGAGAAGCATTTCCTTCACCAAACTTTCTTTCAAAGCGTGGCAAAGTTATAAAAGGTTTGAAATTACAAAATAGCAGGCAAAATCATTATCACCCTAGGGGTCTATTTAGATTTAATCAAAATTGTAGGTTGTTGAACAACAGCTCCGCATTCATTTTTCACCAAAAAAATACAGCATTCGCAAAGATATTTTGGAGTTACGCCCAAATACCTACATTTGTCCGGCTGATGGCTCGTTGCCCCGAACGGTAGGCTTCAGAGCCAAGCGATTTTTTCACTAAAATCCTTTAACCAGTGGACAGAGACAGAAGATTTGAGAGCGTTTTCTCAAAAAAAGTGAATGCTGGTAAGCGAAGAACCTACTTCTTTGACGTGCGCCAGACCAAGGGCGACGATTTTTACCTCACGCTCACCGAAAGCACCAAGCGCTTCAACGGCGAGGGCTATGAGCGCCACAAAATCTTTCTTTACAAAGAGGATTTCAACCGCTTCTTGACCAACCTTGAGGAAGTCATTACCTACGTAAAGACGGAGCTGATGCCGAACTACGACTATGAGGAGTTCGACCGCCTGCATGAAGAATGGGAGGCACGTGAGGACCACGAAGACTTCAACGGCCCGCCTCGCCAGCAACGTCAACAGGAGGATAGTGGTGACGACGATGCCGAAAGCGACAATGGTCCCCGGCGTCAGTCAACACCTCCCCCGCCGCCGCCCGCCACCCCTCGCTTCGACGATGACCTGAGCTGGTAACATGCTGGTTTGAAAAAGTTGATCATAACATGAGTCATCCCGAATTTTTCGGAATGTAGCAAGTAAAAGGGAGTAACCGGGTGATTTTCTTGGGAAAATCACCCGGTTACTCCCACAAATAATACCGGCGGCGGCATCGAAGATGCCGCCGCCGTTATTATTTGTGGGT
>CAYTZS010000106.1:0-18205 GCA_964442355.1 uncultured Saprospiraceae bacterium
TCGGTGGATGTTGCCGAGAGCCCATTGTCGGTAAGGTACTCCTCGATTTTTTTGATGTCGGTTTTCAACTGGTCTTCTGGCGAGATTGGGTCGGGAATGCAGCCAGTGGACATGGCCAGGATGAGGGCCAACAAAGAAAGTAATCTGTTCATTTTGCTTTTTTAAGCGCCAAAATTAAGGGTGTTCCTGATTTTTGAAAGCAAAAGCGGCTTATTTGCCCGTGACCCGACCTTTCGTTAAGTGCTGATTATCTGTGGTTTAAAAACGTTGGGCGAAAATGGGACTGAATTTCAACAAGTTATGAAAAATATTTTTCAAAAAAATTAAAAACCGAGGTTGAAATTTTGGCAAACAGGTTTACCTTTGCACCCGCCTTTGAAAAAGGGATTTTTTTTGTAAAAAATTTTAATCACAGTTTAAACGCAAAATATCGTGAATACTCGGAGTTACAACACCGTGTCAGCGAAGAAAGAAGAGGTTAAGCGTGACTGGTACGTTGTGGATGCAACAAACCAGACAGCAGGCCGCTTGTTTTCCCGCATTGCGGCAGTACTGAGGGGCAAGCACAAGCCGTCCTTCACCCCGCATACCGATTGTGGCGACAACGTGGTCGTAGTCAACGCTGACAAGATCCGTTTCACCGGTAAAAAGCTGGACCAGAAGGAGTTCTTGCGCTACACCGGCTACCCTGGTGGCCTCAAAAGGGAAACTGCACGCAACCTTATCGACCGCAAGCCGGAGTCCGTTATTGAAATCGGCGTTCGTGGCATGTTGCCCAAGACCAAGTTGGGGAATGCAATGATCAAGAAGCTCTTTGTGTACAATGGCGAGGGACACCCCCACCAAGCACAAAAGCCCCAGCCATTTAATTTTTAACAAGGAAATTTTTCAAACATGGAAATGATAAATGCCATAGGTAGAAGGAAAGCCTCCGTTGCGAGGGTTTACCTTACCAAGGGTGAAGGCAAAATCAGCGTGAACGGCAAGGACTATAAGGAGTACTTCCCACAGGTTCATGTTCAGGGAGCAATCACCGAGCCTTTTACTACCGTGAACCTCGAGAGCAACCTCTACAACCTCAACGTGAATGTTGACGGTGGTGGCTACAAGGGACAAGCAGAGGCAACCCGCATGGGCATCTCCCGTGCATTGGTGAAGCTCAACGCTGACTTCCGTAAGCCGCTCAAGGATAAGAAGTTGCTTACCCGCGACGCCCGTGAAGTGGAGCGCAAGAAATACGGTAAACCTAAAGCAAGAAGGAGCTTCCAGTTCTCCAAACGTTAATTTCATTCGATTCTTTGCATTCGGTTGCTGGTTTTTCAAACCAAATACTGAATGCCAATTGTCAATAGCATCTTAAAAAAAATGGCAAAACCTACATATCAAGATTTGCTCGATGCAGGGGTTCACTTTGGCCACATGCGCAAGAAGTGGAACCCAAAAATGGCGCCCTACATCTTTATGGAGCGCAAAGGCATCCACATCATTGACCTTAACCGCACCTTGGAAGGACTGGATCGTGCAGCCAACGCAATGCGTGCCATCGCAAAATCAGGCCGCAAAATCCTGTTCGTGGCCACCAAGAAGCAAGCTCGTGACATCGTTTCCAGCGCAGCGCAGTCAGTTGGGATGCCCTTCGTTACCGACAGATGGCTGGGTGGTATGATGACGAACTTCGCCACTATCAAGCGTTCGGTGAAGAAAATGCAGAACATTGAGCGCATGCTCGCAGATGGCACTGCTGCCAACATGACCAAAAAAGAGCGCCTCACGCTTGACCGTGAGCGCCAAAAATTGGACAAGGTGTTTGGTGGTATTGAAAGCTTGGGCCGCCTCCCGGCTGCCATCTTTGTGGTGGACATCCAGCACGAACACTTGGCATTGGCCGAGGCTCAGCGTTTGGGCATCCGCACCTTCGCAATGGTGGATACCAACTCCGACCCTAACAAGGTGGACTTTGCCATCCCTGCCAATGACGACGCATCCAAGTCAATTGGTATCATCACTGGTTACTTGGTAGAAGCTATCCGTGAAGGTTTGGCAGAGCGTACGACCAAGCCAGAGGGCAAAGAAGCAGAAGTGGAAGGCTAATGCTTGAGGCAGGTTGGGGCTGATTCCGAGAATCAACTTTCTTCCTAACCTGCTTTCCAAAACTTCTAATTTGAAAGAGCGTACAACCGAGCTCATCAAATTTTAACCATCTAATATTCAAATAAAATGACCACGACATTATCTGCTGCCGATGTAAAAAAGCTCCGTGATATGACTGGAGCTGGCATGATGGACTGCAAAAAAGCCCTGGAAGAAGCCGGTGGCGATTTTGATAAAGCTGTAGAAGTCCTTCGCAAGCAAGGTCAGAAGCTCTCCTTGAAGCGCGCTGACCGCGAAGCGAAAGAAGGTGCCGTAATAGCCATGACTTCCCACAATCGCAACAATGGTGTACTCGTGCGCCTGAGCTGCGAAACTGACTTCGTTGCTAAAAACGAAGACTTCGTAAACTTCGCTAAAAGCATCACTGAGATAGCGCTCAAGCATGTGCCAGAGAACACGGAGGCACTGCTCAACCTTCCTTACACTGAGGGTTTGACCATCGGTGAGAAAATTACGGAGCAAGTAGGCGTCATCGGTGAGAAAGTGGAAGTCAGCCACTACTCAAAAATCGAGACCGCTGCTGGCGAAGGCCAAGTGCTGGCTTACATCCACATGGGCAACCGTGCTGGTGTTATCGTAGCGCTCAACCTTGAAGGCCCTGAGTACATCGAGGCCGGCAAAAACGTAGCCATGCAGATTGCTGCCATGCGCCCGGTTGCTGTTGACAAGGATGGTGTTTCTGCCGAACTAATTGAAAAGGAAATTGAAATCGGTAAGGAGCAGGCTCGCCAAGAAGGCAAGCCAGAAGCCATGCTGGAAAAAATCGCACAGGGCAAGCTTACCAAGTTCTACCAAGAAAGCACCCTGCTCAATCAGGCGTATGTGAAAGACGGTAAAATGACGGTGGCGCAATACTTGCAAAGCCTGCACAAAGACCTGACGGTCACTGCTTTCAAGCACGTCGAATTAGGTTGATACCTGAAGCTATGAAAGGCGAATTAAGTAATTAATTCGCCTTTTTTTATGTCCCTACTCCTGTTTAGAAATATCGGGCAGCTTTACCTTCGCCTCATAACTTCTTACGTCAAACACTATGGCAATCAAGTACAAAAGAATCCTTTTGAAACTGAGCGGCGAGTCGCTCATGGGCAACCAAAAATATGGTATTGAACCTTCCATGCTCTTCCATTATGCCGAGCAAATCAAGGAACTTGTAGAAATGGAAGTCGAAGTTGGCGTAGTGATTGGCGGAGGCAACATTTTTAGGGGGCTGCAAGCTGCGCAATCCGGTATTGACCGGGTGCAGGGCGATTACATGGGCATGCTGGCCACTGTTATCAATGGCATGGCGTTGCAGAGCGCCTTGGAAAGTGTGGGCGTATTTACCCGCCTTATTTCTGCAATAAAAATGGACCAGATAGCAGAGCCGTACATCCGGCGCAGGGCAGTCCGCCACCTTGAAAAAGGTAGAGTGGTGCTGTTCTCGGGGGGCACTGGCAACCCTTATTTCACTACGGACTCTGCTGCGGCACTCCGTGCCAACGAGGTAAGTGCCAATGTTATCCTGAAAGGTACCCGTGTGGACGGCATCTATACCGCCGACCCAGAGAAAGACCCCAACGCCGTGAAATTTGACCACCTTACCTTCAACCAAGCCATCAGCATGGGCCTCGGCGTCATGGACATGACCGCTTTTACCATCTGCCAAGAGAACAACGTGCCTATCATCGTTTTTGACATCAACAACCGAGACAACCTAAAACGGATTGTGCAAGGTGAAAAAGTAGGCACGCTGGTAGAGGCTGAGTAAGTTCTTGTCAATGCATGGCAATCGCAATTGTAGCCATGCTAACCTTTGTGCCCGGTATTTCAAGTAGCTTGTTGGCACAGGTTTCCAATGTTGCACCTGTAGTCAGCACATCGTCCACCAACAAGATGTGTTTTCCTTCCAATGATTTTGGTTTGTTCACCTCGAACACCTCACCTACATTGTGAAGTCGCGATTCCCTTGACTGTTTGGTCTGTGATTCAGAATGCACTACCCGCTTCATGCCATTGCCCACGCACGGTCTGCCGAATGTTTCCGCAACACCCTCTCCAAACACTTCGCTTTGGTTGTAGCCTCGGATGCGCAGCTTGCGGATGTGGAGTGGCACGGGCACGATTACATCAACATCCGCAAAAAGTGGGGATTGCCTCAATGTATTGCCCAATCTACGGCCCAAGATGGTGCCCACATTTTCCTTCCGGCGATATTTGAGGTTATGAATTAGGTTTTGCACCCGGCTTTCTTTGGTGAACAGGTACATGGCAGTGCCTGCTTCGAGGTTTACTCGCCCCCAAAACTTCTCGGTGAACGGATTGTCTTTTCGCAAGTGAAAATCGGTCTCTGGCAATGTAGCCTTGCATGAGGTGCAGATATGTTCGTCGTAGGGCGGTGAATTTCGCTCGCAAGCGAGGCAGAGGTGGGGGAAGAAAAGGCACAGAAAGTCCTCGAAAGGGCGTAACAAGTTTCTCATTGTCTCATGTTTTTTTAGGTAAACAAAGGCTAAGATAGCTTGCCGAAATCAGTCGGTTTTGCACCCCGAAAAATATTTGTTTTAGCTATAAAAATTATTGCGAAGGATTTGGCGGGAGCCATTTCAAAAAGGCTTAAAAAGAAAAACGTCTGCCTCGAGAATCAAGACAGACGCATCAAAACAAAACGAAAAACCAACTTTAAACAAGTCTTTTTATGCCCTTAATAACCGCTCGCTTTTCTCAAATGTTGCCCAACGGCCTGTTAACGAATTCTTAAATTCGGGCGAGCAGTCCTTTGTTTGCTAGTTATTGGCCTTAAGCTGGACGGTGATACTTTCCTCTTTCCCGCTGCGGTTGACGACCAGCGCCACAGTTTCTCCGGCCTTTGAGCCACCCACAACTTCCAGCAAATCAGCCGATGATTTAACTGATTTTCCATTGGCCTGCACGATGACGTCGTTGGGCAAAACCCCAGCGTACTGCGCAGCGCCACCGTCCAATACACTCTCAACAAGCACGCCTTGCGAAATGTTCAAACCCAGCTCGTTGGCTGCATCATTGTCCAAATCGGCGATGTTTATTCCGAGAAACCCCCGTTGGTAGGAGCCATTTTCGATAATGTCGTTCACGATGCCAACTGCCAAATTGATGGGAATGGCAAACGAGTAGCCCTCGAAAAAGCCAGTCTGCGTGGCGATGGCCGTGTTGATGCCAAGCAGCCTGCCGTTGGCGTCCACGAGTGCCCCGCCGCTGTTGCCGGGATTCACGGCGGCATCGGTCTGGATGAACGACTCAATGGGAGCCTTGCCTTTGATGATGTTGATGTCCCGCCCTTTGGCACTGATGATGCCGGCTGTCACGGTGGAATTCAGTTCGAGTGGATTGCCCACGGCCAGCACCCACTCCCCAATTTTCGCTGCTTCGGAGTCACCCAGGCGAAGCGTTGGAAGGCCCTTCGCATCAATTTTCAGCACGGCCAGGTCGCCATCTGGGTAGTTGCCGACGATGGTGGCCTTGTATTTCTTGTTGTCGTGTGTGGTTACTTCCACCTCATCGGCAAATTCCACCACGTGGTTATTGGTGATAATATACCCGTCTTCGCTGTAAATAACGCCAGAGCCTGTGCCCTGCCGTGGTTGGTTGAAGTTGAAGAACGGGCTTCGGAAGAAAGATTCGTCGTCGAAGATATTGGGCCAGGGCTGCGATTGCTGTTGGCGGTTCTCACGGGCCTTTTTCTCGCTTTCCTTGGCAGAGATGTGAACGACGGCGGGGGTTGCCTTGGCGGCTGCCTCCGTGAAATCGAAGGGGACGTTCATCGTTGGCCCGACGTTGACGTTGTTGACCTGTTTGGCGAGTTGACCATTGTCGGCGGCGGCCACTGGTTGGCTGCCTTGCAAGGCGAGGTAGCCACCGAGGGTGATAATTCCGCCAATCATTCCGGCAATTACAAATGAAAATACCTGCTTCATGGTTGAATTAGTTTTTGATTGTTTTACAAAGTATTGAACCACAAACCTCGTGATTGAACAACGCAAAAATAAACGCCCCACCCTCCCGTCGGTTATTTCCCAAAACTGGTTTAACGACAAATTAACAAGCCATTTTTTTGCCTAAACACCAATGTTTTGCAGACCTCGGTGAAACGCCATTTTTTAGCATTCAAATTTTTTTCCTGACCATTTTCATAAAGCCCACACAATTGCAGACTTTCACGGCAGGATTAGCTGAAGAACCATGTTTTACACCGAACCAGATTTTCACGCCTTACTCCAGCCTGAGAACGAGCTGGAGGCCAAGCTGATTGACACCCCAGTATTTCAGGAGGGCCTGAACTGGGGCAAGCCCCGCTTTGGCCACCCCGAGGGCAAGGTGGGCTACCATGTGCGGGAGGTGCTGGACAATGTGGACAAATACGCCCGAAACGGAATGGCAAGACAGCAGCTGCGCATCATTGCCATCGCCCATGACTCGCTCAAGTTCCGGGAGTTTGAGCTGGGCAGGCGGGTGAAGCACCACGGACTGCTGGCACGGGAGTTCATGGAGGCCCATACCAGCGATTCCGTCTTGCTCGACCTCATCGAACTGCACGACGAGGCTTTTTACATCTGGCGGGCTGCCCACCTCGAAAACCAACCACTGGCCGCCCAAAAAAGGCTTGAGCGGCTGCTGGACATGCTCGGCAACAACCTGCCGCTGTACTTTGATTTTTACAAATGCGATACCCAAACAGGTGACAAGGTACAGGCGCCGTTGTATTGGTTCGAACAAGTGGTCGTGGCCAAGGTAGGCTAAGCGCAATTATTATCTTTGCCGCATGAAAAAGTGGAACCCAATTAATTACATCATCATTTTCGTCGTGGCGGCTGGCCTATTCACCATTGCCAAGCATTTTTACTCCAAACCCAGCGTCAATGACGGTGAAAAAGCGCCCGATTTCGTGGCCGTTTCGCACGAAAACCTCGGCTTCAAGCTCTCCGACCTAAAGGGCAAATACGTGCTGCTCGACTTTTGGGGCAGCTGGTGTGGCCCCTGCATCGCCGAGGCCCCTGCCATGATTGCACTGTACGAAAAGTATTCGACGGCCAAATTTAAGGAAGCGGAGGGCTTCACCATCGTGAGCGTGGCGGTGGAAAAGGACCAACAGCGCTGGGCTTCCACCATTGGGCGGCTTGGCCTGACGTGGCCGTACCAAGCCATTGACCCCGTGAGCAATTTCAGGTTCTTCGACTCGCCCATCGCCAACAGCTACGGCGTGAAGCAACTACCCACCAAGTTCTTGTTGGACGCTGACCGAAAAATCATCGCAGTGGAAATGCCGCTAGCGGATGTTGACAAATTTTTGGCAGAAAGAATTAAAAAATAGGGCCCAATAAAAGCACATTTTCCCTTGCGCTAACTCAGCTCCTCATACAGCCGCATATAATCCTTCGCCGAGCGCTCCCAAGAAAAATCCACGGCCATGATACGCTCCCGCAGGCTGGTCAGCACCTCTGGGTTGTTGTACACCTTCACCGCCCGGAAGATGGCCATGGCGGCATCTTCCACCGTGAACTGGTTGAAGCGGATGCCCCGCCCGCCGTGGTCGCCAATGTCAATGATGGTATCTTTCAGGCCGCCCACGCTGCGCACGATGGGGATGCTGCCGTAGCGGCAGGCGTACATTTGGTTGAGGCCGCAAGGCTCCACACGAGAGGGCATGAGCAGGAAGTCGGAACCCGCATAAAGCTGGTGCGCCAGGCCCTCGTTGTATTCCAGGGAGGCATCGTAGAAGCCGGGCAGTTGGTGCTTCATTTCCGCAAATTCTTTCATCAAATCTGGCTCGCCCGTGCCCAGCACGACAAACCCGACCCGAACGCCGCTGCCCACCACCCTGCGGATGACGTCGGGGATGAGGTCAGCCCCCTTCTCCCGTACCAGCCGCCCGATGAAGGTCACGATGGGCAAATCCGGTATGATGCGAAATCGGTCGTGGAGCTTTTCCTTGTTCTTCTGTTTGTACTCCTCCACCTTTCCCTTTTCCAGTTTGTAGGCAATGTACTTGTCGGTGGAGGGGTCCCAAAGCGTGGTGTCAATGCCGTTTATGATGCCCCAAGCCTTGGGCATCTCGCTGTTGATGAGGGGTTCGAGGCCAGCGGCGCTGTATTTCAGCTCCTCCAAATAGCCGGGCGAAACCGTCGTAAAGCGCCAGCTGCACTTGAGCGCTGAGGCCAGCGGGCAGATGGTGTTGCCCCAGTCGAGCAGCCAGCGTGCATCTGCTTGGAAGTAAGGCAGCAGGTGGGCGTTTTGCCAACTGAAAGCCCCGTTGTACTCGCCATTGTGGATGGTGAAAACGGTGGGTATGTTGCGCAGCGACTGGAACTCTGGGCAAAATTTTGCCATGAACGGGATGAGCCCCGTGTGGTGGTCGTGGCAGTGCAGTATTTGTGGCTTCCACCGCATGTCCACCACCCATTTCAGCACGGCCTGCTGGAAGCAGAGGTAGCGCTCCACTTCGTCGCCGTACCACCCACCGCCGGGGTCGCCATAGACGCCGGGGCGGTCAAACTTGCCGGGGATGTTGGCCACGTAGAGCGGAAAGCCGAGCCCCTCGTTCTGCACCTCTTCGATGGAGAACCATACATAGTCGTTGTGCAACCGGATATGGCCTTGGAAAACCTCCCGGTAGCGCTGCGAGTTGAGCCATTTCGTGGCAAACTTTGGCATGATGACGGCGGTGCTGACGCCCGCCTTGTTGAGGTAAATCGGCAGTGCGCCGACCACGTCGCCCAGTCCGCCGTACTTGGCCGCCGGGTAACACTCCATGCTGATGTGCAGAATTTTCATGTGTTTACCAAAGTGCTTTTGTGTTTATGTATTTATGTGTTTTTGGGGTGTTGGGTAAAAGCGCTGGCCCACACAAACACCTAAACACAAAAGCACATAAACACTCAGAAAAACAACCACTCCACCGCCTTCGGAAACTCTTGGCCCCATTTGGCCTCGTTGTGTTCCCCTTCTGGATCGATGGAAATATTGAACTCTATTTTGCTGCCATCCAGCCCTTTTCGCTGGAGGGCAGCCTTTAAGCGCTGCACGTTGGGCACCATGTTGGAGCCTTCGTTGCCGCCTGCGTAAAGGTAAATTTTTGTCTGAAACGGGTTGAAAAAATTGATGGCGTGGAAATAAATCTTTGGTGTGAGCCAAAGCGAAGGAGAGAAAATCATCATCTTTCCGAAAGTCTCAGGGAAGATGAACCCGGTGTAAACGCTGATGAGCCCACCCATGCTGCTGCCCCCGACACCCGTGTGCTGTCGGTCAGAGAGCGTGCGGAAATTGGCGTCCACGTAAGGCTTCAGCTCCTCTGACATGTACCGGGCGTACTGTTTGCCGAGGCTGGGGCCAAACTTCGTCACCTCCGGCGGCGAGAACTCCCGAATGCGGTCTTCCTCGGCATGGTCAATGGCCACCACGATAATATCGCCTTGGCCCTGCTCTGCCATCATGGCTAGCCGCTGGTCAACATGCCAATTGCCGAATGGCGAGCGGTGTTCGAGCAGGTTTTGGCCGTCTTGCAAATAGAGAACGGGGTAGCGCTTGTTGGTTTCGTGGTAGTTGTACGGCAGCAAAACAGCGATTCGGCGCTTGCGGCCCACTGGCGGTGGCTTCACCGAGCCGCTGATTACTTGTATTTTTGGCAAAAAACTAGGATTCATGTGCAGTGTTTCAATAAGTATGAATACTTGGCATTGATGATAATCGAAAAAGGAGGGGCAAAATTAGCCGAATAAACCAATCGCAAAGTGACTTTGGTCAACCACCGTTTTTACATTTGCTCCGCAATGGTTTTTGGGATGTGCTAAACTTTTCAAAAACCTTGCCCTGCGAATAGGGGTGTGAGCCGCTTGCCCGCATCGCATAAAATAGAACAGTTTCATTTGGACCATTTAGAAAAATATTCAGCACTTTCAGCCAAGTACCTTGCCGGGCAAACCAGCCCAAGCGAGGAGCAGGATTTGTTTGCATGGACGGAAGCCGATGCCGACAACCAAGCCATTTTCGAGGAATGGACGCAGGCCTGGGCGCTCACCGAAGGCGCAGCTGCCAGCCCTTTTGATGCCGACATGGACGCTGCTTGGTCGAAGATAGCTGCTGCGACAGCGGACACTGCCCCGCCAATTGCAGTGCGCCCGGCTGCGAAAGTCGTCGGTTTGTCGAAAATGGTGCGCCGTTGGAGCGTGGCTGCCGCAGTTTTGTTCGCCGTTGCAACAGGGCTTTGGTGGCTGAACAGACAGCCCGAGCAATTGCAAATGGTTGAGATTCAGACCCTTGACAATGAGAAAAGGGCCATCACTTTGCCAGACAGCAGCCGTGTTTGGTTGAATGAAAACTCCAAGCTGGCCTACCATCCGCAGTTCGAGCAACGGCACGTGACCTTGGAGGGTGAGGCATTCTTCGAGGTGGAACGGTTGGTAGAGCGACCCTTCGAAATCGTCAGCGGCGATGCAACCACGACAGTACTTGGCACTTCGTTCAACGTGCGGGCCTATGCCGCCGAGGATAAAATCGAAGTGACCGTGAAGACCGGAAAGGTGGCGTTGGCTGTAACAAAACGCAAGGAATCCCCTGTTTTGTTGACACCCGGCGAAACAGGCGTTTTTGACAAAAAAGCAGAAAAAGTAGCGGTGGCAACCCGTGAGGAGGAGAATGCCGACGCATGGAAAACGCAAAAACTATCGTTCGACGATGAAAAATTGTCACAGGTAGTTGCAGCGTTGGAGCGTTATTTTGGCGTTGATATAGAAGCATCGAATCCTGCACTGCTCGAATGCCCCTACACTTCGTCCTTCGACCAGCCAGATTTGGATGCCATCCTGACCGTCATCGGCAGCACCATCGGCTTCGAGTTTTCAAAAACGGAAGGGCGGTATGTGTTGAGCGGCAAGGGATGCAATTGATAAAAGTTAGCAGTTGGCAGTCAGGGACTCAGAAAATTGGACTGACTGCTGGAATTGAAAGGCTGCAAACTGCCCCCGAGCAAACCGCCAACTAAGGAAATGAGGCCAATCTTAGCAATCTACATATTATTTTTATCCATCGGAGGCCTGTCGGCCCAAGGCAGCATTTTGACCAAAAAGGTCACTTTCGAGTACACGAATACCCGCCTCAAAGAGGCTCTCACCGACCTGACGCAGCGCTACCAAATCCCGTTTTCTTACAGTACGGAGCAGGTCAATGTTCGCCAGCGCATCACCGCCACGGCTGTGGATATGCCACTAAATGCAGCCCTCGACAAGCTTTTTGAGAACATCACGGTGGGTTACATGCTCGTTGGCAACCATATCGTGCTGCGCAATGACCCCACCAAGCCAATCAACAAGACGACGGGCAGTAAACAAAGCGTTCCAAAAAAGAAAACACCCGAACCTGAAACCATTACCGAACCAACCACGATTTTGGTCAAACAAGAAGAGCCTCCCAAAATGGAGGAAGTGTCCTCGCCGCCCAGCTACGATTCCGTTTCGGCGTTGCAAATGCCTGATGTACAGCCGATTAGCAGTGAAGAAAGTACGCACCCGTTTGACCAAACCCTGCTCAATTTTGAAAAATGGCGCTACCAGTCTAACGCATGGACTCGCCGCTCGCCCACCGAGAAACGGATAGCACAAGTGTCCGTGCTGCCGTTCATTGGCACCAACAATCGGCAAAGCGACGATGTGACCAACAACATCTCCATGAACCTGCTTTGGGGCGTCAACGGTGGGGTCAGCGGCATGGAAGTTGGCGGCGGCATCAACATGGTGAAAAAAGACATGGCAGGCTTTCAGGTTGCGGGGCTGGGCAACAAGGTGAACCGCAACGTTACCGGTACACAGTTCGGCGGCGTCTTCAATTATGCCGGTGGCACAACCAAGGGCTTTCAGGCGGCTGGTGTCGTTAATTTTGCCAACAACGCAGAAGCTGCCCAAGCTGCTGGCCTTGCCAACATGGTTCGGGGCGATGTGACGGGCATACAAGCCTCTGGCCTTTTCAACGTGGTGGGCGGCGATGCACGAGCGTTGCAAGCTTCCGGCCTTTTCAATAAAACGGGCGGCGACTCCAAATTTCAGGCAGCGGGTGCATTCAACCGCAGCCGCGGCAGTTCGAAATTTCAAGCAGCTGGCGCATTCAACCTCAGTCGTGGCAACACCAATTTTCAAATCAGCAGCTTGCTCAATACCGCCAACGATGTGAAAGTAGGGCAGTTCGGAACCTTCAACCGGGCACGGGGTGAAATGCGGGGCCTGCAAATTGGTTTGATAAACATTTCTGACACGGTGAGCGGGGTGCCCATCGGCCTCATAAACATTGTAAAAAGAGGCTACAACAAATTTGAAATTTACGGAAGTGAAATTTTACACGGAAATTTTCAACTCAAACTAGGGGCAAATGCTTTTTACAACATCTTTCATGTAGGAGCGAGGGTTCCACCGGGCGACGGCTCGTATGTTTGGGGACTCGGCTACGGGATAGGCACCGTAACTACCCTGTCGCAGAAAAGCACTTTGAACTGGGAACTGATGGCCATCCACATCAACGAGAACGAGCCTTGGACGAACATCCTCAACAGCATCGGACAGTTTCGTTTCTTGTGGAACCACCAGCTGGGAAAGAGCATCGGCTTTTTTATCGGCCCCACGGCCAACGTGATGGTGTCGCAACTTAGAAACCCGGAGACGGGGGAGATTAGGTCGCCAGTAGTAGCCTACACGTTGCTCGACGAAGATTTGACGCAAAGAACCAACCTCAAGGCTTGGGTGGGCGTCAACGCTGGATTTAGGTTTTGAAAAATCAAGATTGCTATATTGTTGAGTTGTTTTATTGTTGGCTTATATCACATGACAATAAAACAACGCAGCAATAAAACAATGCAACAATTCAATCAATGAAAAACGCAATCATCATCTGTTTTTTGCTTGTAGCGACGACGGCAGTTTTTGCCCAAAAGGACGAAACCATGTTCAGTGATGTGGACCGCATCGGCGGCTGGGGTGCGCCAATTTTTGAGTACACCAACCTCAACAAAGATGTGGAAGTAGTGTCTGGCGGCGGCGGCGCTCTTGTGCTCAACGACTTTTACCTCGGCGGCTATGGCATGGGCACAGCCAAATATTTCGCCGATGGCGAGCTCCTTGAAGAAACCCTAAGGTTCAAGCACGGCGGCTTTTGGATTGGCTACACCCCGCTCCAACACCGGGTGGTTCACCCCTACGCTTCCGTTAAATTGGGCTGGGGCAAGGCAAACTACAAATTACTCGACGACCTAACAGGCAGCGAACTCGGCTCACAGCGCAGCAGCATATTCGTTACCACACCGGAGGCTGGCTTGGAAGTGAACGTCTTCTCCTTTTTCCGCATCGCTGCCACGGCCTCCTACCGTTGGGTCAATGGCTTTGATGGGGTCGGCAGTTTTGACAGCGATGTGCTTTCCAGCTTCGGCGGTACGCTCACGCTCCGCTTTGGCGGCTTCGGCGACGACGACTGGAACGACGATTGATTTACGATTCAGTCACAAGCACTCCTACCGATTCAAAAAATCTTGTTTCAATTTTTGGCAAAAAACCGACCGACTGCCTAGTGGCAGATAGTCCATTCTTTGTCTTTGCTGAATAATCAATTAACTGAAAATCAAAATCTTATAAAATGAAAAAGACAATCTTCATAGCCCTTTTTGCATGTTTCGCTTCGCAAATCTTCGCACAACGCTGGGACAACGGCGACGAAACCCTCTTCAACCGCAGCCGCCGAGGCGGCTTCTTCGTCAGCCCAATTGTGGAGTACAGTGATTTCAAAAACGACTTGACTACGGCTTCTGGCGGTGGTATTGGCCTCATCGCTGGCGACTTCTTCGTAGGTGCCTACGGCCTCGGTACTACCGACTACGACCGCTTGCTCAACGAGGACTTCGATCAATTGGAAATGGGTCATGGTGGCCTTTGGCTGGGTTTTGTGGCACCGCAGCACGAAGTCGTTCACTTCTTCAGCAGCGTGAAGGCAGGTTGGGGTGCTGTGGACATTGAGTTCAACAACAATGGCAGCAACTACGAAGATTCCTTCTTTGCCGTGACGCCGGAGGCTGGCCTAGAGGTCAATGTTTTCCGCTGGTTCCGCATCGGTGGCTCAGTCGGCTACCGCTTCATGAACGGACTCGATAGCTCACCCAATTTCGACAAAAAAGATTTTCAGACCATGACGGCCTCGCTTACCTTCCGCATCGGTGCATTCGGGCGTGGGCGTGAACGCGATAGCTGGGACGATTGATTCGACTTAGCGATTTACGACTTACGATGGTGGCACTGCTCCCAATCTAGGTCTGCTATTTTCCTCAATTCATGTGACGGGAATTAACTGACGGCTTGCATTTCAACATGAACATGCGATGGCGCTGGGCGGAGCATTGCCCACAAATTGCGAAGCGAAACAGGGCTAACTGCCGCACCCAATTTTCAATCAAGAACGACTCAATTTTTTAAATCTCAACCAATGATTTGATGCGGGTTTCGGCATCCTCCGAAACCCGCAATTCAAAACACCCAACTTTCATGAAAAATCACACTGTAACCTTGCTCGTGCTGGGTTGCTTGCTGGCAGCGTCATGCCTTCAAGCGCAAGAAATCCTGCAAACAATTCGGGGCACCGTAACCGACAAAGAAACCAATGCCCTGCTCGTTGGCGCAGAGGTCGCCGTCCTCACCATGAACCCGATAATGGGCGACGTGACCGACACCGATGGCAATTTCAAAATCGAAAAACTGCCCATCGGGCGGCACAGTTTGCAAGTGAGCTACCTCGGCTACGAGCCACTCACCTTGCCCAACATGCTCGTCACTGCTGGAAAAGAACTGGTGCTCAACCTCCAACTCGTCGAGAGCGCCGTGCAGCTCGAAGTGGCTACGGTCATTGCGAAGCACGACAAGGCCGAGGCACTCAACGAAATGGCCACGGTGAGCGCCCGCTCCTTCAGTGTTGAGGAAACGAGCCGTTATGCAGGGAGCTTTTACGACCCGGCGAGGATGGCAACGAATTACGCTGGCGTGGCCGTTGGCTCCTCCGACGACCTGAGCAACGAAATCGTGGTGCGGGGCAACTCGCCGAGCGGCATCCTTTGGCGCTTGGAGGGTGTCGAAATACCGAACCCGAACCACTTCGGTGCGATGGGCGGCAGCGGCGGGGGCATCAGCATGTTGAGCAGCAGCACACTTTCCAACTCCGATTTTTACACGGGGGCCTTCCCTTCCGAGTTTGGCAATGCGCTCTCCGGTGTCTTTGACCTGAACATGCGCAACGGCAACAACGAGAAGCGGGAATATGCCCTGATGCTGGGTGCTTTGGGTCTCGAAGGCGCTGCGGAAGGCCCGTTCAAGCAGGGCGGCAAAGGTTCTTACCTCATCAATTACCGCTACGCAACACTGGGGCTGCTTTCGGCAGCAGGTATCAACATCGCTGGGGACGTGACGCCCAAGTACAGCGACGTTTCCTTCAAGCTGAATATGCCCACTGAGCGGGCGGGTACTTTCGCATTGTTCGGTTTGGCGGGGCAAAACAGCGTGCAGTATTCGCCGAAGGCGGACAGCTCAAAATGGGAAGGCGAATTAGGCGAGTGGGGCTTCAAGGAATCGGCCAGCACGGCCACCGTTGGTCTTTCGCACCGCATTTTGCTTTCTGAAAAAAGCTACTTGCGCACGGTGGCGGTGGTCAGCCGGGAGACCGACGGCGGCGACCAATACTGGCTCGACCCGGAGGACAATTACAAGAAGCACGATGACGGCGGCTACGATACCCGCAACTACACCGCCCGCCTCAGCTCGACTTACAACCACAAATTCGACGCCCGGAACACGCTGCGGGCTGGAGCAGTGTACAGCTACTCGAAGTTCACTTTCAAGTACGACGACGACGACAATTTTGACGAGGACAAGGGCGACAAGCTCATTCGCCTTTTCGACAACCACGGTGAGGGCAGTTTTTTGCAGGCCTTTGGCCAATGGAAGCACCGCTTCGATGACCGCTGGACGCTGAACACGGGACTGCACTATTCGCTGTTTTTACTGAACCAAAAAATGGCGATTGAGCCACGGGTGGCGCTGGACTGGAAGCTCAGTGACCGCCAGTCGCTCAGCGCCGCCGTGGGCCTACACAGCAAGCGTGAACACTTGGCCGCTTACGTACTGGACGGCAAGCTGCTCGATGGTACCGACCGCAGTGGCAACCCTGACCTCGAACTGACCAAGGCCATGCACGCCGTACTCGGCTACGACCAGCGCATCGGCGGCAGCATGAGGATGAAGGCCGAGGTTTATTACCAGCACCTGTACGATGTGCCGGTGGAGACGCTGCCCGGCAGCACCAATTCGTTCATCAACTACAGGGACATCTGGGAACTGATTTTTGCAGAGCAAACAGGCAATGAGGGCAAGGGCCGCAACTACGGCGTGGACCTGACGCTGGAGAAGTTTTTCACCCAAAACTACTATTTCATGCTCACGGGTTCGGCCTACCGCTCGCTGTACACCCCTGTGAACGGCAAGGAATATTCGACCCGCTTCGATGGGCGCTACAACGTGCACGCACTCGCTGGCAAGGAGTTCAGATTGGGTAAAAACAAGAAGAACATCCTCGGCATCAACGGCAAGGCGCTGCTGGCTGGCGGCAACCGCTACACGCCGATTGACCTCGAAGCCTCCATCGAAAAGGGCGAGGAGGTGCTGTTGGAAGACCAACCCTTTGGCACAAAGGCTGGCGACTACTGGCGCTTTGACGTGGGCCTGAGCTACAAAATCAACAAGCAGCGACTGACGCACACCATCCTGCTCGACATCCAAAACGTGACGGGCCGCCTCAACGTGTACAGCCAATACTACGACAACGATACGAAGCAAATCGAAACCTACACCCAAACGGGGTTCTTTCCGGTGTTCAACTATCGGGTGGAGTTCTGAAAAGTTGTTGGCCATTGGCTGTTGGCTGGCCAATAACTAATAACCAATGGCCAACAGCACCATAAAAATTCTCAAGCCATGAAAAGATCATTTTTTTATTGGATGCTCCTTTTGGGCATTGCATTCTCATCCCCCTCCTGCGTACCCGACGACGACAGCTGGTTTGGTAACTGCGAAGAAGGCGAAGGCCCAGCGGTAGAGCGGGTGCTCAACATGCCGGACTTCACGGGCGTAAAACTTAGTTGCGACGCAAAGGTCTTCATCACCCAGGGCGATGTTTTTGAGGTAGTAGCCGTTGGCGAGCAGAACGTCATTGACGAACTTGAACTCGACGTGCAAGACGACACTTGGAACATCGAGTTCGACGACTGCATGAGGGACTACGACCTCGAAATCTTCATCACCATGCCCGAAGTTGAATACCTCGGCGTGTCAGGTTCTGGGGAGATTCGGGGCGACAATTTCTTCACCGTGCAGGACATCGTGCTGCGGGTGAGTGGCAGTGGCGGCATCTGCGTGGGGCTGTACGCCGAGGAGGTGGATGGCAAAATCAGTGGCAGTGGTCAGATGGAAATGGAGGGCGAAGCTGAGCGCCTCGACTTCGACATCAGCGGCAGCGGCGACCTCAAGGCGTTCAACATGCCCGTGGAAAAGGCCGACATCAGCATCAGTGGCTCCGGCGATGCCTCGTTGCATGTGCTGGAGGTGTTGGATGTGCGCATCAGCGGTAGCGGCGATGTGTTCTACAAGGGTTTTCCAGTGCTGAACACGCATATCTCTGGATCGGGAGATGTGATTGATGCGAATTGAAAATAAGCAGCGAAGTTGGTCAGCATTTTTGTGATACATGATGAAAGCCACCTTGGATGAAATTCAAGGTGGCTTTTTAAACTTTGTAAAAAAATAAATATTTACTATCTTTGGCACTCAAGAAAAATTGAAAGCTCACCCATCGTCATTCTTCCCTCAAGCAAACGAACTTCCAAGTTCCAATTCTCCGAGTTTTACCTTCAAAAGGTACGTTGTCTTTAATGCCTTTTTATGAATGACACTGAAACGTATTAAAAAAGGTTTGCAACCAAATCGCTACCTTTGGCGTACAAATAAGGCTACCTCAATGAAGTAAAATAAAAATACGT
>CAYTZS010000107.1:0-18171 GCA_964442355.1 uncultured Saprospiraceae bacterium
TCACGCACAGCACGAAGTTCAGCTTGATGTACGAGCACCAGCCGTTCTTCAACGTGGAGTACAAATACACCAACAACGCCATGGTGGAAGTGACCCAGCAGGACGATGCCACGGGCAAAACATTTCTCACCAATGTCAACCTCGATGACTTTAAAGTGCTGAACATTAGCTTGTTCTTCCCGCTCGATTTCATCCCAAAACTGAGCGGATACGGCGGTTTCATCGCCAACTTCAACCAATACGACTCACCCTACCTCGACCAGCAGTTCAACCGCCAGAAGTGGGACTACACGGCCTTCATCAATGGGAATTTAACGCTGCCCGGCAAGATAGACATGGAGCTTTCGGGCTGGTGGAACAGCGGAACCCTGGAAGGCATTATCAACGCTGATTGGCTTTTCGGCGCTGATGTTGGCGTGAGCCGCAAGTTTTTGGACGACAAATTAAGACTGAGTTTTGGCGTCGAAAACTTTGCCCGCCGCTTCTTCCACGGTAACGTCAACTACGCCAACATGTACTTCGACGTTGTGAGCCGCTGGGATGCCCCGGTTTACAACTTCCAATTGCACTACAAGTTTGGCAACCAGCACATGAAAAGTAAGGTTGGGCATAAAAGCAGCGCAGAAGATGAGGTGCGCAGGGCACAGAAGAATTAATTTTATGGAACGGATGGATGGCCGCACCGCGGTGCCATCCATCCGCCCTGCCCATCACCGCAGCAGGGTCACGTCACCTTTCAGCACCTTCTCCAAGTCCTCCACAGGCACGGCACAACCTACTTTGATGGCATAAATATAAACATCGCTGCCAGCACGCTTTCCGTTCTGCATGCCGTCCCAAGGGCCGGGGCCGTCATAAACTTTTTGGCCCCAACGGTTCCAGATGCGCATGTTCAAAACGGCCTCCGAGCCGGGCCCCACGATGTCGAACACGTCGTTGAGTTGGTCGTTGTTGGGCGAGAAGGCATTGGGCACGGCAACTTTTTCGGGGTTGCAGGCAGGTATGACTGTGACAGCAAGTTCGTCATTGCCGGAGCAGCCCGTGTCTGGGTCGGTGAGCTGCACAGAGTAGGTCACGCTGTCCATCGGGAAAACGGCGCAGGTGGTAGCATCGGTGCAGTCGGCCAGCAATGAGTCGTTGGCAAACCAGAAGATTCCACCTGTGATACCCGTTGGCTCCAAGGTCATTACCAGCGTATCGCCAGCGCTCACGGTGTCCAAACCGATGATTGTCACTGTGGGCAAATCGTTCACCGTCAACAAAAGGCAGCGGGTGCTGTCGCAGCCATTTTCGGCGATGAAGGTGACGCAGTGAAGGCCCTCAGTCGAGAAGGTTTCACCCTCAAAAACCACGCTCTCGCCGAGGCAAATGGTATCCGCCACGGTCAGCGTGTCCATGCCCGGCTTCACCAGCAACTCCACGCAGTACAAGCTGTCGCAACCGCCTGCCACGGTGAAAGTATCGCAGTAAATCCCCGGCTCGAACACCACTTCCCCGTTTATCACCGCCGTCTCCCCTTCGCAGATTTCCACGGTTGGGCCGTTGGTCAAAATTTGGTCGTTTACCACAGTCACCGTCACCACGCCGTTGGCTAGGCAGCCATCCGTGGAAGCGGCGCTCGCGGAATAAGTGGTGGTGGAAGTGGGCGTGACCAGCAGGCTTGAGCAGCTTGGGGGATTCAAGCAAGTGCCATTCGGCGACCAGGTGAAGTTGGCGGGCACGTTGCTCACCACGTTGAGGGTTGCGCTGCTTCCGGTGCAAATGGTCACGTCTGGCGGCATGGTAAGCAAAAGTGTGTCAGCGAAGCTAACCGTTACGGCATCCATTGCGGAGCAGCCATTTTCATCCAAAACAGTGAGCGTAAATATCGTGGTTTGGCCAGTCAACACTTGCGGGTCGTGGATGGTCGGGTCGCTGAGGGCTGGTTGCCCACCCACGATTTGCGGCGACCAGAGGTAGTCGAAATCGGGGTCGAAACTGGCGTTCAACTGAGCTGATTCACCTGGGCAATAGCTCTCGTCTTGCCCAGCCGAAACAGTGGGCAGGGGAGCAACCACCACCGTCGCCATGTCCGTGCCCGTGCAGCCGAAGGCATCGGAGACCGTAACCGAATAAGTGCTGGTGCTGGCGGGCGTCACCGTCTGTATTTGCAGGTTGGGCTGCACAATACCGGGGCCTTGCCAGTTGAAGCTCACGCCATCGGTAGCAGCGAGGTTGGCACTTTCGCCTTGGCAAATGGGCGAGTCCACGTAGGCGATGCCCGGCACGGGTTGCACAGTCACGCCCATCAGGTTCTGAATTTCGCAAAAACCATTGCCCTCGGCCAGCGTGAACTGGTACTCCGCTGGAGCGATGCCGTCGTTTACGCAGTTGAAGATGGTCATGGCTGCTTGTGGGTCGGCGAGGCAGTCGGCGGGCGACCACTGGTAATCGAAACCGGGCATTTCCGCTACGCCAACAGGCAGGTCGGTGCCGGAACAGACGGTCCAATTTTGTCCGGTATCGAAAATGATTGGTGCACCTACCTGCTCCACATCGCTAGCGCAAACGCATTGCAACGCTGGGTCAATCACGGCGATGATTTGGCACAAATTGATGGTGTCGGGTATCTGGCCTGCACCACCGTACATCGTGATGGTTTCGCCGGAGCCGACGGTGGTGAACAGTGAAATGGACGAAAGGAAGTTATCGCCCACGCCATCCCCGTCCCAATCTTGGTAGTACGACACCGTGACAGGAGGCTGGCTAGCAGCACCGTTGTTCGTTACTTCCACCTGAAATAGAAGGGAGATGAGGTTGTTGCCCTGCGACTCCACGTTGATAGTGAAATTGTTCAGTTCAAAGTCTGGGCGCTGGATGTCGAACGGCAAGATGAGCGAGCCCGTGCTCACATTCGTGCTGCACGAGTCGCCCGTGAGGGCGCAAAGCGCTTGGGTTTCGGCGGCGGTACGGAACAGCACAACGCCGTTCTCGCAGTCGAGGTTCGACCAGCCCTGGGTGTTGAATTTGAAACAAACCAGTTGTGTGGGGAATACTCCGGCAGGCAACTGCCAAGTGACTTGGCTGCCGTTAATCGTCGGGGCGCAGTTGAAGGGCGTCGAGCACTGGTTTGCACAACTGCCCGGCACGTAGGTGATGCCCGGCGGCAGCGTGGCAATGAAGCTGGCGCCCGGCGGCAAGGTATCGGTTGCGGAAAGCGATACTTCGTAGGTCACCACATCGTTGCAGCCATAGCCCGGCACTGCATTCACGCTGATGCTGGTGGTGTAGGTGCTGCTCACCCCCTCGATGCAAAGCGGGTCGCCCGGCTTCGCAATGCTGTTGGTGGGCGTGCCGCAGTTTTGCTCCGCTGCCGCAATGAAAAGCACGTAGGCATCGGCGATGAAGTCGCAAGTGGACTGTCCCAAGAACTTGAGCGTCAGGGAGTTGTACGGTGCATTTGTCACGCCTGGAAGCCCGTTTGCGATGCTGTCGAACAGCATCGAGAGGTTCCATTCCACCACGCCTGTGCCCAAAACGGTCGGGTCGCCGATGGGGTAGAGCAGGCCACTGCCCGTCGGGTACTCTACCACGGTGGAGCCGGGCAATATGTCCATGCCGGGTGGCACGAGTGCTTTCAACCGAAGGTTGTAAACGCTGCCCAGTTGCGCGTTGAACACCTCGATGGTGTGGTAGGGAATAGTATCGCACAACTGGCTGCAACCGAGCGGGCTGTCCACGAGTATGTCGATTTCGCCTGGCGGCGACTCGATGGTGAGTGGCCGTACCAGTTCGTAGCAGGGCGACTGCACGGTGCTCAGGAACGGGTCGCAGTTCCAGCCGTAATGGAGTTGCAGGTTTTCTATTTCGCAGGAATTGTTGGTGGCAACAATGCGATACGGAAATCCATCGGGGTTCACGGGCAAATCGCCAAGCTGCCAGACGCCGTTGATGGCAGGCACAGGCAGCCCGGTTGTTTGGTCAATGAGTTGGAAGCCAGTGACCATGCCCGTCTGAGAGGTGATGTACATCCAAGTGTTCGGTGCTGGGCCGCTGTTCAGGCTTGAGGCAACCGTTGGTGTGTTTTTCAGTTTGAAATCAAACTCCATTTGGTTGCTTAAGCTCACGAGGTTGAACAGCGGTGCATCAATGGCGAGGTTGGCGATGAGGGGCCTGATGGCATTGGACTGAACGTCCACGAAAACAGGGATATTGGGTTCTGGCAAGCCATCGTAAAAATCAACCCACGCTCCGTGGGTGGCCACCAACGAGAATTTGTTGGTGCAGGCATTTTGAAAAGTGAACTGGAAATATGCCGAAAAACCCTCGTCGAGCGGTGGGGTCTGGAACTGGCTCAGATTGTGAAAATAGGTTCCGTTGCTGGGGTTTGGAGGAAAATAGACCTGACTGGCCAACTGCGGCCCATCTTGCAAACGTAAATAAGTCATGCGGGTCGTGTCCAATTGGACGCTGGGGTCGAGCGTGAGCAGAAAGTCGTTGATGGTCATGATGTTGCGGTGCTCGAATGGGAAAAAGTTGCCTTCGTGCAGCCGCAAATCCAGCAAAGAGCCCGTGACAGTTGGCGTTGGTTCACACGGCAGTACCCCGAAAGTGCCGGGAATTATCCTGAACTGGTAATAGCTCAGCAGCAGCTGGTCGTTCCCGCAGTGGCAGTCAAGCAGCGTGTAATCGTCTGCGTTTTCGTCAAAAAGCAGCACTTCGGAGTTCACGACGATGTCGCCCAGCAGCGGGGTAGGGTTGCCATTTTCAAATTGAGGGTTGTACCCGATGCGGTAATTCCCCACAAAAATGAGGGAGTCGCCATGGTCGAAAGCGAAATTGGCGGGCAGGCAGGTGCCCACCAATTGCGTTAATTCGTACGTGTAAACCAATTTTCCACTGGTCGAAAAAGGAGGGTTGGCGCACTCGTACCAGACGCCAGCACTGTTGTCGAAGATGCGGAGCAGCGAGCCAGCGGCCTTCAGCCTGTCGGCCCTGAACAGCGAATCACGGTTTGCATCCGTCATTAGTTGCCCGCCATTGAAGCTGATGGACATGCTGGCAAATGGCAGCGTTGCCCCAGGCTGGTCAATGACCACTACGCCATTGATGGTGGCTTGGATGGTGTCGCCAGCGATAAAACGTTTGCGTTCCACGAGGCTGAGGTCGGGCGTCCCAGTGAGGGCATCGGCAATTTGGTCGTTGTTGTTGTCAGGCAGACCGTAGTTTTTGCGAACCAAGTCCATGTCGAAGCGCAAGTAGCCTGGCGGTGCATCGACGCAGGTGGAGTCGGTTGGGCAGTCGTATCCTTTTCTCACTTCCAAGCAGGAACTTGGGTTGCAGGAGGGAGGGTAGTCGGGGCATTTCATCAAATTGGTCTCAATGAGAACGGACAAAGCAGGCAATATCTCCAAGATGCACAGCTTTTCATCTGGGCAAGAGGTTTGCAGCTCGTAGTTGCAATCCAATTGGCCCGTGCAAACCGAGTCGCAGAAAAACGTCAAGTCAAAGTCCATGGAAGCCGTGTCGTTGTTCAACGGCAGTTGATAAATGGCGGTCACGGTTGAATTTGGGTTGCCCGGCACGTAGTTGATGGAGAGGGGAGCCGAGCCGCCCAACAGTAGTTCGTTGTCATCGTCCCAAACATAGCCGCACGGGATGTCAATATCAACGATGAGCTGGTTGTTGAGGAGGTGGAGGCTGTCGTACGCCAAGTTATAGGTGATGGTCTGTGTTTCACCATCTTCCATTACTTCGGTCGGATTTCCGAAGCTGCCCCAAGTATTCATGGAGATGTTTTCATCGGACACAGGAATGAAGTTCGAGTTTTGGAAGAAAATGCTGGGTGGACATTCCTTGAAATAGGAGTAACGGTACTGCCACCCTGTGTTCGCCCTGTTGCCACTGCAACTTAGCTCGCAAAAATACCCATCCCAGAAGATGGTCACGGATGCGCCTGGCTTCAACGAGGCGATGGTCAGGTTGAACCCACTGGCCAAGCCTTGTGGGCCGTCGCATGGGTTCTCAAAATTGGGGATTGTGGAAAAATTGGCGTCGAAAGCAACGTTAATGCCCAAGCTGTCCAAATGCACCGAATTGGTGTCCACCCAACCGAAAGTGAAATTTGGCAAAACCCCCATTTCAAACCGTAGGTCGAGTGCCTCCCCGGTTCCAACATTCGTGATTTTCATGCCTTGCTCGTAGCCATTTGGGCCGCAGAAGCACTGTGGAGACGAAATGATGGGCTCCCATGCCAGTTGTGGCACTTTGTCGTTCAGCTTGATGCTGACCACTGCGTTCACGTTTTCTTGTTGGCAAACATCGCCGCCGCAACCCCAAGATGCTGTGATGTTGGAGACGGACGAACTTTCGTCCACCCCGCAACCGGTGATGGTGATGTCCTCGGTCACGATGATGACCTCGTTGAACTCGAACAGCCCGTCGCCGTCGCCGATGCTGGCAAAATCCGCAGCACCTAGCGTCGTCTCAAACACCCCAGGCTGGGCCGGGCTGGGCGTGCCTTGCATCGAAGAAACCACCAGCCCCGGTTGGTACTGGTCTTGAAATACAAAGTTGGAAATGGCCCCCGGCCTCGTGTTTCGGATAGTGAATTTGCGCTGAAGCACATCTCCTCGGCTACCTGACATCACGGTGCTGCTCACGTTGGTGAACACCAGCAGCGCCCGGTCCACCACGTAGGGGTTGGTGGTGATGTTGGTGCTGCCGCCGTCCCATGTCAGCGTGATGTTGTTCACGAAAACCTCGGCATTGTCAATGCAGGCCGCCGTTTGGCAATCTGCCTCAACCTGGATGCTGAAGCTTTGCGAAGCGCCCGGAGCAATATTGGCGAGCGAAAATTGCGGAGCGGAGAGGTTGCTCAGGTTGCTTTCCAAAGCTTGGCCAGTAACCGAACCGAGGGCATAGCTGAAGCCGCAAGCAGTACCGTTGGTAGTGGTGAAATTGACCGTCAGCACAGCATTTGCAAGGGTGTTGCCGGACGTGTTCTGCACCGTGAAGCTGAACTCAGCCCCATCGCAGGCGAAAAATTCCGAGGGATTCTGGTACGTGATACTTTGTGAGTAAACGCTTTGGAAAGCAAGGCAGAGTAAAAAAGCGGTGGCCCAAAATGTTGTATTTAAAAGGTTGGAGCGTTTCATTTATCGGTGGCATTTAAGGTGAATTACGAGCGAGCAATTTAAGTCAAAAAGCTGCGATGCAGGCTGTGTTTTTGACAAAAAAAATAGCGGCATGACGCCCGTGCGTCAATCTCAGTTTCAAGCCATCGTCAAGTCCAGTTCCCGCACCATCATCAAAAACGACTCGGCGAAATTGGGCATGGAGGTGAACACCAACCTGCGCAAGTCCGGCTCAAGGTGAGGGTAGGTGGCCTCGTGCTTGTCCACGATTTGGCGGATAGCCTGCCGAATGGCTTTTTCATCCAAAACACCCCGCTCAACCAGCGGCGTGAAGCCGAGGCTGCGGAAGTAGTCAGCCTCCAGGATTTGCATCAGCAAATGAAAAAGGTCTTTGTCGGGTGGGGGCAGCGCAAAGCTGAACAACGACCGCCCGATGATGAAGCTGGGGATGGCTTTGGCAATGCGCTCGTGGCCGTTTTCGGCGTACCAGCGCATGTTGGACAGTTCTTGGTCAATCAAGATGACCACTTTTTGGTGGTCAATGGGCGGTGTTATGCCGAATGTGGCGCTCACTTCGTACAGTTCACTGCCCAGTTTTTCGATTGGGCGCTCCAATAATTGCTGGAACTCCTTGCGGAGTGCCAAGTTTTTTTGCGCCGCATTTTTGCCGTCTTCCGAAAAAGCCGTCCGGTCAATGCGCTCCAAGGTTTCCATCATGTACCCCTCAGGTTTGGTGAGGTAGTCGAGGCGGTAACAGAGGTCGAGCAGCAGGTAGGTGAAGGCCACGGGGTACTGGTCGGTGCTGAGTTTTCCACTATCAATCTCCTCGAAGACTGCCCGGATTTCCTGTTGGATGTAGGCGAGTTTGGTGGCTTTTTCTGCCTGCGACAGTTCCCGCCTGATGTTGAAGTCCGTGATTTCCAATGCCTCGAACTCGTCTACCAGAATGTCGTCGTGCTTGTCGGCATGGATGGCGAGTTCCTTCAGGGCGGCGTATAGCTTGTACGGAGAACCGTCGGAGGTGTAGGAGTCGAAGACGATGGCAATTTCGTCGTCGGGGGTGAGGGCGAAGCGGCTGTACTTCAGCTCGTAGTTGGCCTCCAAGAGTCGCCGCATGAAGCTGGACTGGAGCGTTTTTGCTTTCGCAATTTTAGCCTCGGCGTAAAATTTTCTGCCGTTGGCAAAGCCAGTGATGCGTTTCGACCCCTGAAAAAGCTCGAATCGCAACTCGCTTTTCTCCTCCCAAGCCCGCACATTTTGTTCCTCCTCGTCGAGCAGGTAGTCGAAGAACGAGACGTAGGCCGACAGGTAGTTTTCCTTGCTGAAGTCCCGAAGTGCAGTATCGAACGCCTTCTCTCGTTCGGCGGAGCGGTTGCTGTCCGTGTACCTTCCGAAGCGGATGGCCGGGGCGGGAGGCGTTGGCTTGGAGCCGAAGAGTCTGCCGAAGAGTTTCATGACTGAATTGAGAAGTGAAAATGGAGAATTGAAAATTGTTGAACGTGGAGCCTCATTTCAATTCTCCATTTTCAATTCAAATGCTTACTTCCTTCCAAAATCGGCTGGGATCTCCCCCCATGCCTCGGTTTCCCATTTCAGGATGGGGTTTTTGTAGGTATGGGTTTTGAGCCACTGCTCGGCTCGTGCGATGATTTGGTGGAGGTTTTCGGTTTTGGCGTTGCGCACGAGCTTGGTCTTGCATGCCTTCTGTTTCACCCAAAGCATGGCATTGCGGGAGTCGGTGTAAATGGGCGTGTCCTTGCCCTCCCGGTGGAACATGGCCAGTGCATGCACGATGGCCAAGAACTCGCCAATATTGTTTGTTCCCAGTGGGTGTTTTTGGTGGAAAATCAGCGTGCGGGTCTTCGAGTCCACGCCTTGGTATTCCATCACGCCGGGATTGCCGCTGCAAGCAGCATCCACACAGATGCTGTCCCAGATGATGCTGGCGCTGGAGGGTTTGGCGGTTTTGGCTGGGCTGCCCGTGCCCGGTCGGGTAGGGGACTTGAACTGGATGTGCTGCGCAAAATTACCGTCGTAGGCTGCCTCTGCTTCCTCTCGGCTGCCGAAGCTCTTGTACTTCGCTTGTGGGTAGCCTTTGATTTGTTGCTGGCACTTGTCCCAACTGTCGTACACACCGGGCGTCACGCCTTGCCACACCACGTAGTATTTCTTCTTGTCTGCCATAAATTTGTCACTGATTCGTTGGCCGTTTAGGGTCGGTTAGTGGCCGAAAGGTAGTGCTTTTTGAAAATTTTACCCTAAAACACATGCGCTCCCCGTCAGAAGCCATGTACTTTGCCTTTTGAATTTATGGACTACATTTATCGAAAAAAAGCATGAAACGTCTGCACATCCACCTGTTCCTGCTCGCATTGGTGGCTACTGTCATCGGCCTTTGGCTGGCTGGCCCGATACCCCAAGACCCCAGCTACCACGACTTTGCCGACCTGCGGATGATGCTGGGCATCCCAAATTTCTGGGACGTGGCAAGCAACTTGCCCATGTTTTTCCTCGGTGTTTTTGGCCTTTGGAGCAGCTTGCGGGCTTGGTCAAGCCGACCCGACCTCGTCTCTCGACTAATTCCCACCGTGTTGAGCATCGGCATACTCTCAGCGTGCATCGGTTCAGCCTACTACCACTGGGCGCCCGACAACCTCACGCTCGTCTGGGACCGCCTGCCGATGACGCTCATCTTCATGCCCATTTTTGCCCTTCTGATTTATGATTTTATCGGTGAAAAAGAAGGTAGTATCGCCTTCTGGCTGCTGGTGCCGCTAGGCGTTTTCAGTGTGATCTACTGGCGGTACACGGAAGCTACAGGCCAAGGCGACTTGCGTTTTTACGCCTTCGTGCAGTTCTTTCCATTGGTAGCAGCGGCGCTGCTGGTGTTGCTCAGCCCACAGCGGGTCGTGTATGCCCGCTACTTGGTCATTGCCCTCGGCTGGTACGTGGTTGCCAAGCTCTGCGAGCATTTCGACGATGCCATTTTTGAAGCGCTTAAATTTTGGAGCGGCCACACCATCAAGCACTTGTTGTCCAGTGTGAGTCTATGGTTTGTGCTGAAAATCGTGAGACAGTGGAGGGTTGAGAAGGTTGATTAATTGTTGAATTGTTTATTGAGTGCGCAGCAATTTAATCACGCAGCAATTCAAAATCAGATAAAATCTACCTGCACCATGTCGTCCAGTTTCAGCCCAAGCAGGCTGCTGGCCTTTCCCATGCTCACGGCTATTTCAAGAAAGCCGGCGGCGTTGAACAGGCAGAGCGTCTCACCTACGGGCACGTCGGTGTAGTGCCGGCTGAGGTGGGTGATGGGATCGTTGCGCTTGAAGAACAGGGCAAACTTGCGCCCGTTGCGCACTTTTTCAAACAATTCTTCGGTAATGTTGATGGCAACGTTTTCGTAGTGATCCACGTAAATAACAGAGCCCCTGAGCTGAGAGGTGCTGAGCACGGGCTGCAAGGCAATGCGCTGCACGACCTCTCCAGCAGGTAGCCCAACTTCGTAGAGTGGCTTGGTATTGGCGAGGTGTGAAACAGCTGCTGCCACGGTTTTTTGCATGGAAAATGGGCCGACCTCCACGGCGGGGTCGAGGCGCCAAACTTGGGGCATGTTTGGGAAGATGAGCGAGAAAATGCCGTTGTCTGGGCCGATGAAAAACTGGTCGCCGTGCTCTAGGCAGATGAAGGAGCGGCCTTCTTGGCTGTTGTTTACCGTGACGACGTGGATAGTGCCCGGCGGGAAGCTCAGGTACGAGTTTTTTAGCACAAACGCACCCTGCACAATGTCGAATGGCTTGACATTGTGGGAGATGTCAACGATTTGGAGCTGGGGTTCCTGCCGAAGCAGTGCTCCTTTTAGCGAAGCAACGTAGTAGTCGTCCAGTCCAAAGTCGGTTGTTAAGGTTACGATTTGCATGATTCGTTTGCGTTTTTTTCAGGGCAATTTTTAAGTGGTCACGAGATGGATTTTTTTAGAAACTTTTTGGCCGAAACTTGAGTTTTATGATAGCCTTTCCGACGACAAGGCCGAAAACCTTGCCGAGGCTTTACACCCTCAAAAAAATAATTTTGCTTGTTTGTCAAAAATCTATTTTTACGGACAAAAATAGCTGAATTTTCAAAGCCAGCTGCCTTAATTCAAGGTGACGGTGGCAATATCGAACCTAAGTTTTTCATCATTATTCAATCAACGACCTAGCATTTGAGCGAAATAATCCTGACCATCGAAGACGTTGACCCCGTGGAACTCTACGGCGAAAACGACGTCAAACTCAATCTACTCCGCAAAGCTTTCCCCGACATCAGCATCACTGCCAGGGGCAGCAATCTCAAACTTTCCGGCGAGAAGAAGTACACCCAATCAGCCAAAGGCAAATTCGAGCAGATGGTTCGCCTGCTGCGTGAGCGCAAGACGCTGCCCGTGCAGATGGTCGAAGAGCTGATGCTCGAAGGCAGTGTGCCATTTCAGCCCCACCTCAACGACGCTGCTGGCAAAGTGCTGGTGCATGGGGTTGATGGCAGGATAATTCGGGTAAAAACGCTGAACCAGCGCAAGCTCGTGGAAGCCTCCGAGCAGAACGATGTGGTATTTGCTGTCGGGCCAGCAGGTACTGGCAAGACCTACACCGCTGTAGCGTTAGCCGTTCGGGCGCTGAAAAACCGCTTGGTCAAAAAAATCATCCTCACACGCCCGGCGGTGGAGGCCGGAGAGAGCCTCGGCTACTTGCCCGGCGACCTGAAGGAGAAAATTGACCCATACCTGCGCCCGCTCTACGATGCGCTCGACGACATGATTCCGGCGGACAAGCTCAAATATTTTATGGAAACGAGGGTCATTGAAATAGCTCCGCTGGCTTATATGCGAGGCCGCACCCTCGACAATGCGTTCATCATTCTCGATGAGGCGCAGAACACATCATCGCTCCAAATCAAAATGTTCCTCACCCGCCTCGGCCCCACCGCCAAGGCCATCATCACGGGCGATCTCACGCAGATTGACCTCCCGATGAACACCAAATCGGGCCTTCGCAAGGCAATAGATATCCTAAAAGGCATTGAAGGAATAACCGTCGTGCGTCTCAGCGTGGACGACGTGGTGCGTCACCGGCTAGTCAAAGAGGTCATCAAAGCCTACGAACGCGACAACGAGCAGCATCGGGAACAGTGGGAAGAGTCGCACGGCAGGCTGCCGTTCCGCCGCAAAGGCGTGGTAGCTGACGAAGAGGAGTAGGGTGGAGAATGGAGGGTGCAGCACGGCTCCACGCTCCATTTTCCATTTCCGATTTCTCAAATTTGTCACCCGGCTTTTATTTTCGGTATTTTCTTCGCCCTGAGAAATTCATAGCGCTATTTTTGCCAAGTCAGCACACCTTATTTTTCATAATTGTCAAATTAAAACATTCCAGTATGAAGTTTAAATCTACGAAGCAGCTCGTCCTGTCGTTGGCGTTCCTGCTGGCAGGTGCATCGGCATTTGCTCAGTTGCGTACACCAATCGACATCGCCAATGAGCATGTTCGCACCCACTTGTCAACGTGGGGACTAACCGACCAGGACGTTGAAGGCATGACCGTCAGCGACCAGTACACCGACCCTGTCACAGGTTTTTCGAGGGTATTTTTTGTTCAGCGTCACCAAGGCATCCCAGTTTACAATGCCGTTCAAAACGTCAGCATTGGCAAGGATGGCAAGGTATTTCATGTGGGCAGCCGATTTGTGCCCAACCTCGCCAGCAAAGTGAACACCACGATGCCTGTGCTCGACGCCGAGACTGCCGTCATCAAGTTGATGCAGCACCTCGAAATCCCTTATGCTCCGCTTCGCCTCATTGGCCAGAACGAGCAAGGTGAATTCGTTTTTGAAAAAGGCGACATTGCAAAAGAAGACATCAAGGCTCGCCTCAGCTTCCAGCAGTACGGCAGCGCAGTGATGCTCGCTTGGGATGTCACGCTGTTTCCTACTAACAGCTCCGACATGTGGAGCGCTCGGGTAGATGCAGTACTGGGCAGCATCCTCGACCAGACCAACTGGACGGTTTACTGCCAAGTTGATGGCAACTCCTTCAAGCACACGCACGACAACTGCAACGATGCAACACACCAGTACTCCAATTCAGTGGAAATGACTGCTGCTGTGGCCGATGGCACTTACAATATTTGGCCTTGGCCAGTTGAAAGCCCGATACACGGCGACCGCCAAATTGTGGTTGATCCACATGACCTCACTGCCTCACCTTATGCTTGGCACGACACCAATGGTCAACCAGGGCCAGAATTCACCATAACCAGGGGCAACAACGTACATGCCTACGAAGACAGTGGCAGTACGGATAGCTCCGTTGGCAATGAACCCGACGGCGGTGCTGCTTTGGTTTTCGACTTCCCATACGATGCTCTGGCTGAGCCAGTGACCTACACAGATGCAGCAGTTGTTAACCTGTTTTACTGGAACAACGTGATGCACGATATGGCCTATTCTTACGGTTTTACCGAAGTGCTGGGTAATTTCCAAGCCAGCAACTACGGAAACGGTGGTGCAGGTAACGACTTCGTACAAGCTGAGGCACAAGATGGTGGTGGCACCAACAACGCCAACTTCGGCACTCCACCAGATGGCGGCAATGGCCGTATGCAGATGTACCTGTGGGATGGCGCTGGTTCTGGCGAAGTTTTCAATGTATCAGCTCCAGCGTCAGTGGCTGGTGGTTATGAATCCACGCAGCCAGGCACTGGCTGGGGTGCTGGTGCTTATGCTTCCCCAACAGGCGTTTCCGCCGAAGTTATCATCGTCGAAGATGCTGCAGCCAATCCATACTTCTCCGATGCCTGCGAAACCCTCACCAATGCAGCTGATTTGGTGGGCAAAATTGCCTTGATTGACCGTGGTGGCTGTGAGTTCGGCTTCAAGTCACTGGCTGCACAAAACGCAGGTGCGGTGGGCGTCATCATCTGCAATTTCGAAGATGTAGCCCTGAACATGGGCCCAGGTGCTGTTGGCGCACAAGTCAACATCCCAGTAGTAGCGATGACTTCTGTTGATTGCCAGACCATTCGCCAATTTGCAGGCAGTGGTCTTGTCGCTTCCATCCAGACGCCAGCAGGCCCAGCGGGCCCAGCACAGATTGACGGCGATTTGGACAACGGCGTAATCGCACACGAATATGGTCACGGTATCTCTAACCGCTTGACTGGTGGCCCAAGCCAAGCAGGTTGCCTCGGCAACCAAGAACAAATGGGCGAAGGCTGGAGCGATTTCATGTCGCTCATCACTTCAGCAAAAGCTGGCGACAACGGCGAACAAGCTCGTGGCATTGGCAACTATGCCGATGGTTTGGCTCCGAACGGTGCTGGCATCCGCCACTACCCCTATACCCGCAACATGAACGTGAACCCACTTACCTACGGCGACATTCCAGCTGAGACTATTCCTCACGGCGTTGGTGCCGCATGGTGTACCATGATTTGGGACTTGTATTGGGACATGTCTGACGAGTACGGTTGGGACCCAGACCTCTACCACGGCACAGGTGGCAACAACATGGCCATTCAACTCGTGTTTGAGGGCATGAAGACACAGCCATGTTCGCCTGGTTTTGTTGATGGCCGCGATGCTATCCTTGCAGCTGACGTGGCGCTTTACGGTGGGGCTAATCGGTGTTTGATTTGGAAAACATTTGCCCGCAGGGGACTTGGTCTCAGTGCAGACCAAGGTTCATCCGATGCTGTTGGCGATGAAACAGAAGCATTTGACATTCCTTGCGAGTGCCGTGACGAAGTCACTGTCACGAAGTCTGTCACTGATTTCATCAATGCTGGTGAAGAGATTGACGTGACCATCAATGTTTCCAACTGTAAGTTGGAAACCCGTACAGACGTCGTTATCACGGATGAATTGCCAGACGGAACATCCTTCAAGGCTGGTTCAGCAAGTGTGCCCGCAACCGTTGCTGGCAATGTGCTTACACTGGAATTGGGCAACATCGCTTTTGAGGAAACAAAAACTGTCACCTACAAGCTGACTACCGATCCCGACAAGTTCTCCATCCGCTATTGGCTGGACGACGTGCCAACCGCTGATGCAGAGGACAACTGGGAATATTACGACTTGGGTGGCCCAACGCTCAATATTTTCCAGATTGATGATACCTATTCGAACAGCCCTGACTACTCATGGCTTGTGCCAGACATCGCCACTGAAAGCCGCACAGCGCTGGAGCTGATAACGCCATGGACAGCAATTGGCAACCGCCCCGTGTTGCGTTTTTACCACCTCTACGATACGGAGTCAGGTGCTGACGCAGGCTTGATTGATGTAAAAAAAGAAGGCGACAACACCTTCCAGCAAGTGGCTGACAAGATGTTGAGGAATGGTTACCCTGGTCAAGTGCAGTACGCTACGTTTATTACGCCAAATCTTTCTGCTTTCTCGGGCTCAACCAACGGCGAGTTCATTCCAACGTATGTTGACCTGAGCGATTGGGCTGGCGAAGACGTTGTCTTCCGTTTCCGCTTTGGTACAGACGACAACACGGAAGGTCTAATCGGCTGGGTAGTTGACGACATTGAGTTTATGGACCTGTTGAGCTACAACGGCGAAGCCTGCTTGACCTCTGCTCAGGGTGACAACGAATGTACGATTGCACCAGAAGAAGGCACTATCGTAGAGTCGCAGATCGTATCCGATGCTTCTGAAACACTTACCAATGTGAACATGGGCGTGTTCCCAAATCCTGCGAAGGATGCGTTGAACATCACCATGGAGACTGAGAACCAGACTGAAATCAGCTTGAGCTTGATGACGGTGGATGGTAAAGTGGTGATGAACAGGGATTTGAACGTACACGGCAAGCACCAGTTCCAAATCAACGTCAGCCAGCTTTCAGCCGGTTTCTACTTCGTGAAAGTAGCCACCGATGAGGGCGTGATGGTGAAGAAAGTGGTGATTGAGTAATTGCTTAGAATGGCAAAAAGAAAGCCTGAACGAGCGATTTTGCTCGTTCAGGCTTTTCTTTTGAATTTGACACAAAATGTGCTTCCTATTGTAGAGGAGTTTGGCTTTCTCAAAACTCAACCGCCAACTCTTTTATTATCCTTCCCCTATTCGTAAGCTTGGCGGCATACTTCCCTTTTGGCAACCCCCTAATTTCAAACTCAAACCTGAATTTGTGGTGTCCTCGTTTCTGTTGTCTGTTTTTAAACAGGGAATGCACCAATTCGCCAGCTTCATTGTACAATCCGAAGTCCACGGATTGGTCACTAGCAAGTTCGTAGTAAAAAAGGCCGTTCATGGCAAAAGCCTCCCGCCAGTTGGCTGGTTGGCCGGGTAGCATTCGGTCTTGTGGCGGCGCTTTGTATTCAATATGGTATTCGGGCATTGGTTTGCCTAGCATGTCGGCAACAAATTTTGTAAGCGTTGGGTCGCCGATGCCCTCTAACCTGTCCGCATCTGTGACTGCCCACACGGCGTATTGGGCGGAGGGGTGTTGATGCAATTTGTTGTCGTTAAGGTATTGCGCCATTTTGAGCAGGTTGCCGTTGGCCAGCTTGCCAATTTTGAAAGGGCTGCCGCCTCCTGGAGAGCCGTCGCTCGCTTCTATGCAAAAACCAAAGAGTTTCTCAACCTTCGATGCACCGCTTTCAACCAAGAAGCTTTCCTCCTTGCTAACCATGAGGTTTTGTAGGCTCGAATCGCCAGCTTCGAAAATTTGGCCAGCAGGTACTCGTACCTCCAGTTTTTTCTTCGACTTGTTTTTTAAGTTCAACTTCAAGCATTCCCCTGAATGTCCACCTTCGCCCTCGGCAGAGATGCTCAAGAGACCCTTCTTGATAGCCTCTGTGATGTCAATAACTTGAGATGGCGCACTAAAAGGTAGGCAAAAGACCATGACCAGCATGGCGATACAAACTGTCGTTTTCTTCATGTTCCATTGAATTATTGGTGAAAGTCTATTGAACGAGCCTAGCATCCGTTTTATTAGACTTGTAGTTTTTCTTAGGTGCCTATGGTAGAGGAATAATTCCCTATCATTGCCTGTCAAATTTTGGCGGTATCGGCCTTTATTCGCCCTTCCGCCAAACTAACTACTGCACAACATTGAACCTGACCACCCGGCTACGAAACGATGACAAAGCTGTGCTCAAAGAACTATTTGAGGCACACTACCGAAACGTTTGTGCAGCTATTCAACGGTTAACTGGAGAAAGAGGGGTTACGGAAGACCTAGCGCAGCAAGTTTTTATCCGGTTTTGGGAAAAGCGGAACCAGATACAAGTAGATACCTCACCAGGTGCCTATCTACACAGGATGGCAGTTAATGAAGCATTGGCATGGCTCCGCGCAAAAAAAAACCAACAACCTGAAGAGTTGTCATTTGCAACACCATTGCCTATGGAATTGGATGGTGAAAACTTACTACTTCACAGTGAACTTCATGATCAAATACATAAAGTAATAGACGCGTTGCCGCCACGCTGCCGTGCAGTATTTCAATTGAGTAGGTTTGAGAACCTTAGCTATCAAGAAATAGCCGACCAAATGGAAATATCGGTGAAAACAGTAGAGCATCAGATGGGAAAAGCACTTAGGGTGCTGAGAGAGCAGTTGAAGGATTATCTTTCCTGAGCCATCAATTTTAAGTGTCAATACACATTAGTATATAAGCAGGAGTTGTCTAAGTAAACAACCATCCTAACTGATTAAAAAAAAGTGATTAAAAAGTAAATAAAGATTTGCGAATGTGAAACAGGTGATTACCTTTGCGCCCGCTTTGGGAATAAATGATTCATCACTAGTACCCAAAGCAAGTTCAGTGCAAGATTAGGAGCTTGAAAAATCTTTACTTTTTTTTAAAAAAAGATTTGCTAAGTTGAAATTGAATCCTATCTTTGCCGTCCCTTACGCAAAGGCGTTTTTGGGAACCCCCAAGAAGACATAGAAAATGCGGTTGCATCCTTGCTGGTGGCCTTTTAGTATGGGCAGGTTTAGGTTGTGGTTGCGAAGGAGTTCATTGACACCGATGGAGGAAAGAACAGGTAAGAAGAAAGGAAGAAAGAGC
>CAYTZS010000108.1:0-18099 GCA_964442355.1 uncultured Saprospiraceae bacterium
TGGTCAGGATGCCGAACACCGTCAGGTTTCAATTCCAATCAGGTGCGATTAACAGCGAAGATGCGCAACCAATTGGGCGATTTACAAGAAGTTTCAATTCCAATCAGGTGCGATTAACAGGGTGGGCAGCATCGAGGCGTGGGACTGCATCAACGCAGTTTCAATTCCAATCAGGTGCGATTAACAGTTGTTTTGCTGTTTCGCCCTTGCTCGTTTTGATGTTTCAATTCCAATCAGGTGCGATTAACAGCAGGCGCATGAGGATGTAGGCTTCGAAGGGGAAATGTTTCAATTCCAATCAGGTGCGATTAACAGTTCAACCCGATGCGGCAGTTGATAGACGGACAGCGTTTCAATTCCAATCAGGTGCGATTAACAGAATTAGCTACAGCATGAAAAAGAACCGACAACCAAGTTTCAATTCCAATCAGGTGCGATTAACAGTCTACGTGGTGGCAGTCCTAACAAATGGCTGATGCGTTTCAATTCCAATCAGGTGCGATTAACAGCACGCTGCTGCGGGAGCTTGACCCGGATACGGCCAGTTTCAATTCCAATCAGGTGCGATTAACAGGAAGCAGGTGAAGGGCCTGCGGGCCACCATCACCTGTTTCAATTCCAATCAGGTGCGATTAACAGCGACCGGGGTATATTGAAAAACCTCAATGCCCTCACGTTTCAATTCCAATCAGGTGCGATTAACAGTCCTAAGCACTGGCGGGAATTGAGCGCTAAATTAAGTTTCAATTCCAATCAGGTGCGATTAACAGTCAGCACCGAGTTCGAGGCTCCGCACGACCTCGGCGTTTCAATTCCAATCAGGTGCGATTAACAGGCTGCGCAAGGCCAACGAACAGCTCAACCTTTCCAGTTTCAATTCCAATCAGGTGCGATTAACAGGCTTCAGCCTGTTCTCAAACCAGACGGTCTTGATCCCGTTTCAATTCCAATCAGGTGCGATTAACAGAAGAACCTGCCTTACTTTTTGCTCGGTATATCTTGGTTTCAATTCCAATCAGGTGCGATTAACAGTGCCGATGGCGCTTACGAGCAGCAGCGCAAAGAAGGGTTTCAATTCCAATCAGGTGCGATTAACAGCTTCGGGAGTGGCAGCTCGCCCACGCCGCCGAGCAGTTTCAATTCCAATCAGGTGCGATTAACAGGCCCGGCGCAGAGGGTGCCAACTTCGAGATCGTCCAGTTTCAATTCCAATCAGGTGCGATTAACAGGCCGGAGCGTGACGCCAGAGCCTGCCAATCCTTGGGTTTCAATTCCAATCAGGTGCGATTAACAGGCTTCGGGAGTGGCAGCTCGCCCACGCCGCCGAGCAGTTTCAATTCCAATCAGGTGCGATTAACAGACCCAAAGCTAAAATATTTATCCCGCTGAATATCAGCAGCTTGGCAAAAATAATATCAATAAAATAATCCCAATTTTCCGTCACTGACCAGTAGCGCATTTCTACTAGGCCAGCGACGACCAATATAGTGAACTGATTTTCAAAGAATTATCCAAAATGTCAATGAACATTTTGCCCCGCAACCCAGCCGAAAAGTCGTCGCCGACGACTACAGGAACTGGTCAACCGATGACTTCTCACGCCCCACAATCTCCTTGTCCAACCAGTTCGCATTGCGGTTCTTGAACAAAATGAGGCTGTCGTAGGACATGTCCATCACCTTGCCTGCCTCATGCAGCAACTCCTTCAGCTTTACCTCCGTAATTTCTCCCTCAAACACTGAATTCTGTACCCAGTGCAGGTATTTTCTGCATAGCTTTAGCATCTTGCTCGTCCGCTCCGAAGCCACATCATAAACCGCAATCACGTACATATTTTTTAATGATGAATTATGAATGATGAATGCTTGGCTGCCGTAGGCAGGATGAATCCGAAGAAGTACTGCCACCAACCCAGCACCGGAACGATAGGGTAGGGTAGTGCCTCAATTTCTAATTTCCCAATTTCCCAATTTCCAACCTACCACCACGCCCGGAACGCCCTATACTCCGCCTCCATGCCCAGCAAGTGCTTCGCCAGTTTGTAGCACTCCAGCCGCACGAGGTGCCGATAGCTCACCGACCGCTCCAGGTCCCGGTGCTGAATGCTCTGCTGCAAACGCTCCTCCCATGCCTTCACGAAAATCTTTCGCCCACTTTCCGACAAAAAACAGGCATCGTCCACAAAATCGAAATGCTCCGACCTGATTTCCCGGCGGTTGCAAAGCTTGAATATCAGGCGGTCCACCAGCAGCGGCTTGAACACCTCCGACACGTCCAGCGACAGGCTGAACCGCCTCGCCCCAGGCTCGTGCAGGAAGCTCACCGTAGGGTTCAACTGCGAATTGTAAATCGCATCCAAGCACACCGAATAGCACATCGCATTCCCGAAGCTCACCAAGGCGTTCAGCTCGTCCTTCGGCGGACGCTTCTTGCGGCCATCCCAGTCGTAGCCCTCAACGATGTCCCCAAAGGCCGAGTAATACACCTGTCGGCAATTGCCCTCCACCCCCATCAGCTCCGACACCGAGCCGACCTTGTCCATCCCCTCCCGCAGTGACTCCAACTGCACGATTTTATCTTCCAGCCCCTTGCCCCGGTTCGTGTAATAGCGCAGGTTCTTTACCATATTGAACGTCGCTCCTTCCACCAGTGCCGCCGCAATCGCCAACCGCTGCCGCTTCGAGCGGTAGGCATCCACCTGCGCCACCACCATCTGGCCCGCCAGCAAATGTTCCTTCGGGCTGAAAGTTCCCGTGTAATGCTCGTGGTAATCGAAGAAATGCACCGGGATATGCTGCTGCCCCAGAAAATTGTACATCGCACTGTTCGCATCCACGCTCCCGAAAATGTACAGGGCGCTAACCCCCTCCACGGGCAAATGGCGGGGCTTCTCCGGTGCCGACCCGTCCTCCTTCGCCACCGGCTCGAACACCAGCGTATTGTACTTGCGGCTCATCCGTCCCGGATTGAAAAGGTAGTAGGCTTTTTTCATGGATTCATTGTTTCATTGTTGGATTGCTTCCTTGTTGGGGTGCTCCGCAATTCGGCAATTTGCGCCGATAGTGTTTCGATTTTCCCTATTTTTGTAAAAAATCAAAACCGCATGGTCACCAAATTCGAAGACCTCGACCTAAGCAAGCGCTACACCTACGCCGACTACCTCACTTGGCGGTTCGACGAAATGGTAGAACTCATCCGTGGAAAAGTCGTCCGTATGGCCCCGGCACCCGGTATGAGCCACCAGTCCCGCTCTGGCGATTTGTATGGCATCATCTGGTCGTACCTGCGGGGCAAATCCTGCAAGGCATTCAGTGCTCCCTTCGATGTACGCTTGCCATTGCCGCTGGCAAAACAGACCGACGACAAAATAGACACCGTCGTACAGCCCGACATCTGTGTGGTCTGCGACCCCGCCAAGCTCGACGAACGTGGCTGCAATGGTGCCCCCGACTGGATTATCGAAATTCTCAGCAAGGCAACTTCCCAAAAAGACCTCATCGACAAGTTCGACCTATATCAGCACGCTGGCGTTCGGGAATACTGGGTCGTACACCCCATCGAATGCACCGTCATCGCCTATCGCCTCAACGAGCAGGGCCAGTACCAGCCCCTGCGCCCCAACCCCTTTGTCACTGGCGAGAAAATACCCGTTGGCGTCTTCCCCGACTTCGTCGTTGACCTCGGCGAGGTGTTCAGTTGAAACGACCCCCAATGACCAATAACGGCGCAGCCCAATGGCCAATGACCCATATCACACAAAACAAAAATCCCGGAACGCACAGTTCTCGCAAATCCCCTTGCGCACCAGCGGCGGGCAATCGGGCAGGGTCGTGATGCGCTCCACCTCCGCCTCCCAGCCCTCGATTTCATGGCGGTCGGCATCCGTCAGCGGCGGCACCTCCACCGTCCGGCGCTGCTTCGGGTACTCGATGAGTCCATTGGCCCCGGCCACGCCCCGCCGCTCCAGCGACAGCAGGTAGTACTTCACCTGCGCTACGTGCGAATGCTCCAGCTTCGGGCTTTTCTTTACCTCCCGCACCGTGTTCGTCCGTGGGTCGAAATGGTCAATCTTGAGGTTGCCGAGGTCGAGTTCCTTCCAGCGTTGTGGCCTGCGGTCGTAAGTGGTTTGACCAATAAGCTTGCCCTCTGTCACCGCTTGGCTGTTGTCCTCCATGCGCATGCCCCGGTGGTGCAGCCACAGCTTGCGGTGGCAGACGAGGAGGTAGGTGATATGGGAAGCGCTTATCGTCATTGTCTCAAAATACCGGGCAACTGCCTAATAAAATGCAGGAATCCCATTACCCGCATATTTTCATGGATGAAGTAATCGTCAGAGTCAAAAGTCAGGATGAAATTGAGCGGCGTCTTCAAGGTTTCCACGGTATTGTGGAAGCCCTTCGTCACCTTCACCACGTTGCCCAATTTCACCTCCACGCAAGCCAAGGGCTTCAACCCGTCCACCAGCACCAAGTCACACTCCGTGCCATCGGAGGTCCTAAAGAAAAACGGCTCCACGCCCTTGGGCAGCGCAGCGATGATTTGCGAAATCACATAGCCCTCCCACGAAGACCCCGCCATCGAGTGCAGCGTCAAATCTGACTGTTGACGGATGCCGAGCAATACGTGCAGCAGCCCCGTATCGGTCAAATAAACTTTGGGCGACTTCACCAGCCGTTTGCTGATATTGGCGAAAAACGGGTGCAGCACCCGCACGAAAAACGAGCTTTCCAAAAAGCCCAGGTACTGCTTCACGGTGTTGCCCGATAGCCCCAGCGAGCGCCCCAGCGACTCGGCATTCCAGAGGCTGCCATGCACGGAGGCCAGCATTTGCAGGAACGTCCGGAACCGGACCGGGTCAGCGTTGAAGCCAAGGAACTGCAAGTCCCGCTCCACATAAGTCCGGGTGAAACTCTCCCGCCAATGGAAGCTCAACTCGTCCGACGGGGCCTGCCAAGCATCCGGGAAGCCGCCCCGCCACCAGTGGCACATGATGTTGCCCTGCTCCAACCCAATCTCCGACAGTAGCAGCGGGTGCATCGTGAGGAACCCGATACGGCCCGCCAAGGAGTCCGCCGTACTGCGCATCAGCAGCGGCGATGCCGAGCCGAGCAGCAGGAACCTACCCGGCACCCGGTGTCGGTCAATCAGCGACCGCAGTTCCGCAAACAGCACGGGCAGCCGCTGCACCTCGTCAATGACGACCAGCTCCTCCCGGAACTGTTCGAGGAAAAAACCGGGGTCGGAGGTCAGTCGCTGCAAGTCCTCAAGCCGCTCCAGGTCGAAGTAGCGGACGGGCTTCCCCACTAATCCTGTCAGTGATCGTGCCAAGGTGGTCTTTCCCACCTGCCTTGCCCCTACCAGCCCAACGGCAGGGTAGAATGTCAGCAATTCCAGCAGTTCTGGGAGAATCGCTCTTTTTATCATGTCTGTAATATTGAAGTGTTGATTCGGATTTGCAGACAAAGATAAGAGAACTGGTAATTAAAGCTGGTGTTTACTCCCATCAGGCTTCGATTCATTTTCATAAAGAAAGGAAAGCCCCATATCAGGGTCATAGTACCATGTAGCATAGACCGTTAAAGTATCTTCTCGCTTTTCCAATTTGATTTCGACTTTTTCCAATTTAGCAGCTCCCCTCTTCATTTCTTTTTGAATTAAGTAGGTTGGACAGGCTATCCCATACTCCAGAACATGGCTTTGAAAATCATTGAAGTCTGTAAATGAAAACTTTTCCTGCCCCCTTTTCTCATATGATAGTATGGTGGATTGTGGTGGGATATGTCTACTTGACCAGCCACCATCTACAATGGCATCGGCCTCATCCATTTGGGTATTCGGTTGAATCAACCAGTTATCTTTAATATGGTCACACAGCAAGGCTGCATTGTTCTTAGCGCTACTATCAAACTCTGGCTTGGTAGGATAGAGAGCATTCACGAAGCCTACTAATTCATCTGGTGTAATTGGAGTAGGGCTCAAATATTTTTCTTGTAAATTAATTTTCGTATCTGTCAATGGTTGGACAGCAATCCAAATGTTTTTACCACGGTCATATTCTCCATAAGGTGCAGGATAAAGAGTGCCGTCCTTTTGTGGCTCAACAACATAGCAAAGGCCTTCGCCTCGATTGTCAAACCTGACCAAACGACCAATCCGTTGAGCCAGCCTATCCCAAGGGCATAAATCTGACAGCATCAATGGGCTACTGATGTTCACACTCATTTCTCCGATTTGGGTCATGATGGCAATGCCCCGAACAGGCTTTGTTTCATCTTTAGCCCAAATTTCCCATGCTTCTTTGCCCAACATTTTAATCAGTTTTTCCTCTATCCTCTTCTTATCCGGTTCAGTAAAACGGCTGTGATACATGACTAATGGAACATTTTCTCTCCTCACATCTAACCAGCGATAATATTTCAATGCTCGCTCAACAGTGTTGGCATAGATGATTCCGTTGCCTTGATTTAACATTTCTTGCATCACCCATTCTTCGTTCTTCTCAGAACCTGGTTCGAGCCATTCCAGTTTTTTGACATTCTGAATGGTGGGTTCATTTGGGACTTTTATTTCAGCATCAACTTTGTAAAGTACCCTTGCCGAGTCGGGAACAGTTGCACTCATAATCAAAATAGGCACCTCCAATGTCCGTAAAGCATCGAGCAAAACCACGATATTGGCTTGAACGAAGGGGTCGTAGAAATCGGCTTCATCAAACACAACACAGCTATTTGCCAAGAAGAAAAATGTAGCGTGATGGTCTTCTTTGACTCCAGTTAGGCTTATCAGCAAATGGTCAATAGTACACACAGTAACGGGTGTGGCTAAGTATTTTGCCATGCGGTGTGCTTCCTGCGCATCAATCCGCTTTTTTCGTTCATCAATATCACCATAGCGGTTGAACCAAGCACTTGAATGGTACAAGCCCGTCTCTCCCATTTCGTCTGCTACACTAATGGACAAGGCATTGGACGTAAAACGGGTTGGCATTGCAACAACCAACCTGTCCGCTTTACCAGCGTTGATTTGCTCTTTTGCCCAAAGCAAAGAGGCAAATGTTTTACCGCTGCCAGTCGGTGCCCGCAGTATGCTGATTGGCTCTTTGGATATGTCCAAGGCTGCCTGTTGTACTGGGCGAGGCTCGTACTTGAAATTGAATTCGAAAGGTGCAAACTTATAGTCTGCCTCCTCACCTTCGCCTTCTTTTCGGCTTGCCCGTGTGTCAGCAAGTCGAAGTAAACTACGAACCGCAGCGAACTGGTAGCGCTTCACAAGTAAGTCTTTCTCAGGTTGCTTTTTCTCCTGAAACGATAACTGCTTGAACTTCAACCAATACTCAAAATATGGCCCTTCTGTATCGAGTGGAGATTTCCTGCCATCTTTTTTCCAACGTTCCAATGCTGAATAACTCAACTTGCTATGATGAGCTGCAATTGCCGTTTTGACAAGATTGGATAATTGGATGCCCGCTTCTTCTGCCATCCGTAATGAAGCGAACTCATGCCTCAACCCCGCTTTAAAGATATTCGGAGATGACATCTTGCTTTGCTTACGCATTTCGTTCTCGAAAGCCCGATGCTGTTCTGGATTGATTTCGTCAGGGTCATACCCTTTCTCTATCCTCCATTTTCGGTAGAGCTGATAATCCGCCTTACAGGCTTCTTGCCAAATCTTGTCTGACTTGCCCCAGTCATGGTACTTGGCTGCCTCCAACAAGTCGCTACGCAAATCACTGCTTGTCAGGCGCTTGTATTTGTAGCAAGCGAATTTGAAGGCTTCAAGCACATACTCAGCCTCATCAATTACATGCTGCGTGTGGTCGGCCAGTGTGATACCCGCAGGTTTGGCGAGGTCACTATCCTTAATCATGGCTGGGTCGGTAGAGTTTGTTATCTTCCAGCGCTTTCAACGCCTTGCTGTATGCTCCGGCTACGGAATCACCACTAGTGGCCGTATCATCTCCCAAGAAGACCAAAGCACCTCTTTGTTCGAGTTCGTTGATGATATTCGCCTTTTCTGTATCAGTAGTTTCTTCTTGGAAATAACGGACTGCTTTCCGGCTGTGCTTGGTATCGAGCACGATGAGCACTTTGTGAGGCTCTCCGCTCACTGCATTCCTTGCCTGATTGGCAAAATCGGTCATAGCTCCTGTTGATTCAAGGAATAACTTGACTCGTCTTGCATGTTCTTTGTCGTTAATGTCAGCTTGGTATGTTGTTCCAACATGGTATTCGTTGTTGTACTGGTAGAGTTTCTGCATCCCCACCATACCAACGTCAAGATGGAAATTCATCACCATCTCATCCCTGACACTGAATTCGTTGGTTGCCAACGCTTGCTTCTTAGTAGAGTCCCCATCTTGATTCATTTTCAAGCGTACCAGTAAATCTCTACCAATGCTACTTTTGTTTCGTGCAACAGCAGGGGTGGCCGATATTGGTGCTATCCGTCTGCCGGAATAATCACCTTTGTTAGTATCCAGAAATCCACCGAGGTCGCTGCGAAGGTCGGTAGCAATGTCGGTAGATGGCCCATCGCCATTGGCTACGTAAGTCTTGCCCTTGTTATCGTCGTCGTCGTTTAACCGCTCTAATGCACTGAACAGCACATGCCTTTGCATTTGGCCGGAGATATAAACCCGACCATCTGGGCGGTGCTTGACGGAGGAGGCGTTGCCTAATAGTTTCTCGCCACGGTTGGCGGCGTGGTCACTCAAAGGGGCAACAGATGTGACTAGGATGGATTTGATTTTCGTTGACATATTGAAAGGATTTTGAAATGTAATTTGAAATTGGATGAAAGCCCATTAGAATGGTTTGAATCACTCTGAATCGCCGTTTTTTTGCTCGTTAGGGTCATAACTGCTCAGTCGCATGAAAGCAGTAATTAGGTGCTTGGCTTCTTCGCACTCAATTTTGTCATTGGCTACTTCTTTCAGGAAAAGGGAAGCTCTGGAGTCAATATCCTGAAAGGTTAATCGCCCAACTTGAGCGTTTAGTCTGGCGGCCAGTTCTTGATTTGTTTCTGCGCTTTGAATGATGCTTTCCAAAGTCAGCATGACTTTTTGCTTTGATTCGGTCACTGATTTGGGACTGGCATCTTTACCAGCGTTTTCCTTGCCAGCAATATATGCGGCTCGGTTGAGGGACTTTCCATAGGCCACAGCTGACTCGATAAGTTCCTCTGAGTATTTTCCAGGTTTCATAAAATAAGTTTTGAAAAGGTGATAGAATTCAATCGGGTATGTAGCCCGGTGCATCAGGAAATTTTGCCAACTGCTCTCATCAAAAAAGCGCAGGAAATGGTCAAATGAACGGATGAAAAGTTGCCATTTTGGATTGCTAAACTTTGTTTCGCTTTGAATCCCAATAAGGTCAACCCAGCTTACTTTTTGAACCAAACTGTAGAGTTCGCCTTTCAAGGTTAAATCAACTAAATGGTGCCCAAAGCGCTCCTGTTGTGTGCCGATGTATGACACAATGTAAATGGGTCGGTCAGAAAGCCAATCCAAGACTTTGCTGGTTTTACCATACAAGTCATGGTGTTCTTCCAACCACCTGCCTATGGCAGCCACCAATGAAAGTGAGCCAAGTGCAAGTGTTTGGGGAGCGTGCATATAGTTTCCATAAAACACTTTGGGGCGATTGAACTTGCTCTTTTCTGCTTTGGCTGTGAAGGCATCGCCTAAACCATGAGACATAATTTCCTTGATAAGTTCCACGTATTCAACTATCGGGTAACTACTCATGTCATAATCGAAGAATGGCAAATCAGGAAGAATGCCCGCATTTCCGAAATTGTCACCAATGTCCTTGATGAAGGCAGCAGGCTTTAATTTCGTCATTGTAGCAATTGCCGTAAATGCTGCTTTTAGCACATCAATTTTTGGGTTCGACATGGATTTTTTGCCAGCATTGATTTTGGCAATCATTGGGGCAAATGACTTCTTCAATTCATAATTGCTTTCCTTGTCATCTTTCCCTAAAGCTTCGCAAAGTCCTTCAACTTCCTTTACTATGTCGGCGGCGTTTTGGCTGGATAGTATATGTGGAGCTATAAAAAAACCACTGCCGGATGTCTGACCGCCAACTTTTCCAGGATTGAGTTCTTTTCTGCCAATTGGTTGATACCTGATTGTTTCTAAATCAACAGTGGGGTTTGGCCCCAGCATCACATAATCTAGCATTTGTGGTAAGACTTCTTTGGCCAAATCCCAAAGTGTAGCCCTATCCGCAGGGTGGGGTAGTGAATGAATCCCTTTCAAGACCATCCCCGCAGCGACCCCATATCTTGGCATCGGGTGCCAATTGTTCAAGTCAATCATGGCTTTCCCAATTTGCATGAACCCAACCGTCGTTCGTGCCGAGGTAGAGCGGTGCGGCAGGTTGGTTCAAGGATTCTGAAATGATTTCGGCTATTTTTTGAGTACAGGATACCTCATAAACCCAAGGTTTTTTAGGCTCTACATATCCCCTTTTTCTTGGACTGGAATAGAACTGGGGAAAACTTGGGCTTAGGCTCTTGACGTGTATTTGTCCTTCAACAAGTTGGCGCAGTTCGTCCAAGGAAAAATGCTCAAAACCTGTCCTGTCGCCGAATGTGACAGTTGGGTTATCCTTACGGGAAGCGGTTATCAGTTTTTCCAAGCGGAAATCATAGTTCCTGCTACCACCTACGAAGGAAATGCTATCATTCTTATTCAGCATGGACCACAGGTCATCCCATGCCAATGGACTACTGTCTTCGTCCTGTTTAGTGGCCACAAGGTGAAATTGGAGCAGACTGGCATACCCACTTCCTGACGTTTCCAGACTCCCTTTCAACCAAGGATGTTCCTTCCATTTTGCGTCTTTGCCATGTTGTTTTTTGGCAACCTTCGCCATCCCTTTAATGATTTCACGACGATGGTCGTCATGGAAATGCCAGCCTGCCGCATTTTCGATAAGCCCGAAAAGCATTTCCTGCGTGGGTGAGAGTTCGCTTCTAAAATAACTGCCCGGCTGTTGCGATACCATTGAAATGGGGGCCAATGGGATAATCGTCAACCTACCACGGGCAGATAATTCAGGTGGTTCCAGATAAAAACTGAGGTCTATCAACATCTTGCTATTTTTTACATTAAAAATATGGTTTACCGCAGCGCCCCAAACCCAATCCCCGTGCTATTCCCGACCCCCACTTCCCAGGCGAACTGCACCGCCCGTGGGTCGCCCTGCACGATGACGGGGCAGAAGGTGGCCTTGATGTCAATGTCCCGGTAGCGCACCTTTTTGGTCTTCGGGTTCAGGAAGGTCGGGTCGAAGGAGACCGATACCTCTGTGGACAGGCCGAAGCGTTCCAGTTTTCGGTGCAGGGTCTCCGTCAGCAGGCCGTTGGCCTCTGGGTCGGCGGGGTAGTAGTAGCGGTGGTGCGGCTGTTCCTCCCTTTTCCGCTTGATGAGGATGGGGCTGTCGGCGAAGAAGCGCCACCGTTCGCCGAAGTCGGGCGTGCGCTGGATGCTCACCTCGGCCACCTCCATGCCCCAACTGATTTGGTGGCCGTTGAACACACCCTTCACCAGTGCAGAAAGCAGCTCGTCGGTGGGGGCGCTCACGTGAAATGTGCTGCCGTTGGGGAAGTCCAGCCCCCGGCCCCGCCGCTGGCCATGACTCAGCCACGACAGCGAGTAGAGCGAGATGTCGTCGTGCAGTGCATTGTCGCCGAGCCATTTATGGAATGCCCCGACCAAGCGGTGCTGGTAGTCGAAGGGCACGGGTTCCGTGTTCGGCGTGAGATGAAGGTAAATTCGCATGGTGGTTTGTTTTTATTCGATAATCAATTGCTTTCAAGTATTACAACTGACGGAAACTGTTTCCCTAAGCGTTGACTTTGATGTATGCACCAATCGGCCAGTTCACTTCCAGATAATTTTCTCGGAAGCTCCACTTCGGTATTTCCGTTTATCAAAACCATTTTTTCGCCCAAAAGACTTATTTGTACCTTGTGGCATGATTGAAAAATTAAGTGGCGTAACAGAAGTTCCATATGCTTTTTCTTCCAAGAACGCCATGTGTTGAAAATAAGTTTTGTATTTTTGCCCGTACTTAATTGAACTATTATATTTTGGAATTGAAATTACTTCATTGAGCTGAACTTAATTCAGCCTAATTAATTGAACCGCAAGGATTTATGGTCGAATCCCCCTGCTTTCAGGGGGATTCGATTTTTTTTAAAATAAATTTTGCTTCCTCGATAATCCGTTGCTTCAAGCTTTCCGGCCCCAGCACCTCCACGTGGCTGGCATGGCCCATGATGAAATTGATGAGTCCGTAGAAACGGTGGTTCACCTTAGCCTCGAAGTCGAAGCTGTTCGGCTCGGCACCGTCCAGAATCTTGCTACGGGTGCTGGGGTATGCCTCCGTGAGGATGTTGTAGGCCTGCACATCGAGGCGGAGCTGCACGCTCACCATCTCGTTGTCGGCGATGCGGAAATCGTCCGTCTCCTTTCGCACGTGCAGCAGCTCGAACTGCCAAGGCCGCTCGGTGACCAGCACCCGCTTGATGCGGCTCAGGCGGAAGTGTCGTATCTGCTCGATGTCCACGTCGAAGGCTTGGAGCGTGTCAAGGTCGGGGTCAATCTTGAACGGCTCTACCCGGCGGTCCCGGATGTCATTGCTGTTGCTCCGGTACTGTTGCAGCACTACTTGCCGCTTCTCTGCCTTTGCCTTCTCCAGCCGTTCGTACCGCTCGATGGCCGGGCGGCGAAGTGCCTCCAGCCCCAGTTGCTGGAAGTCGTAAAGGCTGTCGAGCTTGGCCCTCACCCGTTTGGTTTTTTCTGCGTCGCCGTGCTGGTCGAGCAGTTCGGCGAGGTAGAGGCGGTCGTCCTTGGTCAGCGGCTGGAGTCGTTCCAGTTCCAGCGGAGCACGATTGGGCGGCAGCGGGTACGTCTCGGTGGACTTGGTCAGCACGACGGTCTGTTGTGGCGTGCGCAATATGTCCATGAAATCGTCCAAGCGGTTTCGAAACTCCATCTCTAGCGGCAGTACCTGTGCCGTGTTCAATTGGAATATCAGCTCGAAGGCAAAGGCCGCCGCATTAGCCGCTGCCAGTTGCTGCGAACCTGATGCCTCCGCTTGTTGTTTGGAGTCAATAAGGTCGGAAATGCCCCTCAGGTTGAGTGCGGGTATCGTGGGGTAATCGCTCATGGCCTCGCCGAAGCCCGCCGCCTCCATCTCGATGGCGGTGGTGTCGTTGTAGGCTGTCTTGAGGTACTTGTACACCGTGGAGGCCGTGCCGGCGACCACTTTGTTGCCGGAGGCAATGGCGCCAAACACCACGTTGGGCACCTGGTCGCCGGGCAGCCGCTTCCACCAGTCTTTCTGAGCAGAAACCGATTCGGCCAGGGCTTTCAGTGGTTTGCTATAATGCCCTGACCTAGGCCTGGCTTTTAACCCTTCATCGGTTTCTAATGCGTGCTCGTAGCCATAATACTTGGTGCCCACCACCACATCGCCGATGTTCACGTCTTTGATGCCTCCAGCCACACCCAGCAGCAATGTCACCACCGGGTTAAAGCGCCTCACGGCTTTTTGTGTGGCCAATGCGATGCTAGTGTCGCCCGACCCTGTCTTTTGCATCACCACCTCGAAGACGTGGTGTTTGCCCCTGAACTGCCCCTTCACGTAGCGGCTACCTTCCACGATTTCCTCCGTCGTTCCTGTTAGGTGTGCGATTACAGCTTCGTGCTCGACTTGGATAGGCGTCATAATCAAGATTTTCATCGTGTTTTTTTTTGGGGTTAAATTAGCTAATATGTTTACGATTGAAAATCAACGGCTACTTTTTCTCCTGACGTTTCAGGATGTTCCAAACCGTCCGCTCCGAGATGTTGAAGCGGTTGGATACGATGCCAACTACTTGGGTCTTGTTGCCAATGCCCTGTTCCGTCAGCTGCTCGATTTCCTTCAGCACGGCATATTGTTGGATGGCGTCCTTTTGCAGTAAATCACGGTCAATCAGAAAGGTGATGAGACCGTGGCTTGTCAGCTCCTGTCCATGCATCCTACAGTAGCTTTCGAATTCGATACTAAGGTGCGCTTGGAACTTGTCAAGCAGGTGTTTTCGCAGTTCGTTCGGCATCCGTATAATCTCTAGTGTGTGCGCCTTCGGACTGGGTTGCCCCGTTCGTGATGCTGGTGCAAGTATGGGAACAAAGCCTAATTGAATCAAGCCGTTTTTTCTCCGTTTTCTCCGTGGTTTTAGCTCGACTTGGCATTGTTCACCCAGATTCAGTGAAATTGAGTAGGGAAGGGGAGTAAGGTCTCGGAGTATTTTTTAAAAAGCTGTTTTTCAATGATTTATAAAAAATTTTGAGTTCATTTTTGTATTCCTGCCTTTTGCGTGCTTGCTTTGTGGTGTTTCAGTATCGCTTCGTATTTTTTCTCCGTAAAAATCAGCATTTATGGCAACGCAAAAATTCTTGGCCCTGCTCGCAGTGTTGGACGAAAAGGAGCTTTCAGCATTTGGCAAACATCTGCGCACCGCCCACGCCCGTGAGAAGATAGCCTTGCAGGTCTTCGATTACTTCAAGCAGTTCCACCCCAAGTTCGACAGCCAAAAAGCAATCGACCTCGACATGGCCGCCAATAAAATTGCCAAGACAGGTGCTGCTACTGAACACTATGCCCGCAAGAACCTCCTGGACACTTTTCACGACCTGTACGTCATCCTAAAGCGATTCCTGCTCGACAAGAAACTGGGCGACAATTCACTGGAAAGCGAAGTCCTTTGGCTCATGGTGCAGCGAGAGCGGGGCATGAAATCGGAGTTTGAAAAAGGTGCGAACAGACTGTTCGACCTGATAAAGTCAGCCCCTAAGGCGGATATGGTGGATTACTTCAAGGGGATGGCAGGCTATTATTTTTCTTATTTCGGCGATGTTGACAATAAGGCAATGAATGAAGAAGCATTGAAGAATCTTGACCATGAGTTGGACATGTTTTATGACATCTTTCGATTAAAAATAGACTGTGAAAAACTCAATTGGGGAAAACAGGGTAGGGTAGTGGGCGATGGAAAAGACTCGAAAACAGCCATACAGAAAGTGCAGCCCCTGAAGCTGCTTTACAGCAAAGTGCAAAACTTGTTGTCGAATGGCGAGGAGGCAGCTTATAATGACTTGGCAAATGCGCTCGAAAAATATGCAGGACAAATCAGCAGAAAGGAAATTTACGCGTTTTACGGCTACCTCAAAAATCATTGCGGGGCCCTACTGAGGAAGGGTGACGAAACCGCATGGGGAAAGGCGCACCTATTGGACAAATTTGCATTAAAGCATGAGCTTTTTACTGAACAAAATGGGCTGATATCACAACGTCAGATTCTCAACATCGTGAATGCAGCATGTATTGCAAAACAGTTTGCCTGGGTTGAAAAATTTGTGGAGGCGCAACTGGGCAATGTGAAATTGGAGGTGCAATACGAAACCAAAAGGCTCTGCGAAGCTATGCTGCTGTATGCGCAGGCGGATTATCCAAGGATGAACAAGAAACTTAAAGCCATTGAGGGTTTCCAGACGCGTGATTTTCATTTCATCGTGCGCTACAAAACGCTCAAGCTAATAGGCATGTTTGAATGTAAAATGGAAGATGACGCGCAGTTGAGGGAGGCCATAAATTTTGAGAATTACCTGAAGAAAAGCAAGGCTTTGGGTGGAAATGTGGCAGTGGCGGCCCTTGCCTTCACTAGCCTTTTCAAGGATTTGGTTACCCAGAGACACAGCAAAGAAAAATTGACAAATCAAATGGAGACAGCCAAGCTCCTATATTATGGAACTTGGCTGAAACACAAACTATTGACTTATCCAGCAATGAGATAAGTTATTCGATGGCTATCCCATCAGCAAGTCTTCAAGTATCACAATGCCTGATGCCTCATCCCCGCAGCGCGTGGAGATGTAAAAAACATACTCCCCCGGCACAAGTCCCGAAAAATTGGCACTGTTGCTCGTGACGGTCGCATGGGCGCTGCTGTAGTTGTCGTCCAACCGCACGTACCAGACCTCGTAGCCAGTGGCACCAGCAACGGCATCCCAAGTGAAGGAAGCGGAGCTGGAAGTTTGTCCCGTCACAGACCCATTGGTCGGGGCGCTGCATGCGCAATCAAGCACAACAGGCGCTGTCGGGAGGCTAGTTGCTTGCATGGCAAGGGCAGCCAGCAGTAAGCCGAGGAAGGCAATGCTTGTCCATCCATTCTTTGAATTGAACCTCATTTCTTTGAATTTTTTAAATGAAAAATGAGATGGCAGGCATTTGGTCGAACCTTTCAAGCTGGCAATAGGCGACATTCGGCCTGTGCGCATACAGGCCGTAAGCGTGCGCTTCCACCAGTATGCAACTGGTGGGCAGATGCTTCTAAAACCATCTTGAATTGGGTTGGTCGGAACGGAAAAGCTGCTTTATGTCCCTGATGCCAAAGTACCTACGCATCATGTTGACAGGACAAAAGTAGGGGCGGGGAACAGGGGCGTTTTGGGAATTTTAATTCAATGATGTTCACTTGAATTCAGATGAATTCAAGTTTGAGCAGGTATGATTCTTTTTGCGTTTTTCATCAATGCAGTCAGGGATTGCCAATAGATATGGTAAAGGTCAGCTTCATTTTTTCGGCTGAACTCCAACACCGGTGCATCGGCCCTTTTTATACCAAACAAATAAGGTGAAACCAGCATCTTGCAATAAGGTGTAGCACCGTCCACCGCCATAAAATAGCCATAAGGAAAATGCTCGTAGGCGAACACCTCAAACTTGCCCTTGAAGTCCATTCGACTGAATTCAGCCTGTACGCTCCTTAATTTTGCAATGGCCTCCTCTGTCTTGCGCATGTATTCCCGTTCCTCGGCATGGATGTTGGCCCTATCGTTGAAGTACATACTAGGAACATTGCCAACAGGGTTGAGCAGGTAGCACCTAAAGTTTACGCCTCGTCGAAGCGCTTCCTCAACATGTACCCTGAATTCTGATTTACTGCCAGACGATAGGTTGCTGGCAAAGCGGCTAAGGGTGAGCCCAAACTCTATCACTTCGTGTTGTGCGTCTTTGAAGAAAGCAACTTTATGGGAGATGGGAAGCCGCCCATCTGCATGGAGGGTGAATCCTCTTTGTTTTGCAGTACCAACGATTTTCGGCACGAAGTCGGCACCAATAGTCCTAATGAAGTTGCCGCCCTGCCATTCCATGCCAAGTTCTTCCGATATCAGCACTTGAATGCCTTCAGCCACCGTGGGCAGCAGTTGCGCATTCAGGCCTTTACCGCTCAATATGTTATGCGCAGTTGTCTTGCCTATCGAAAAGCCAAGGCTTTCCAGCTTTTGCCAAACCACGGTTTTGGGGTAACGCTTTTCATTGCTCAACACCTGCATGCCCTGCTGGCAGATTTCGCTAAGTTCGTTTTTTGATAAGGCCATGACGTTACGGTTTTTGCTCGTATTGCAATCAATACGAGAGTACCAATGCAAGGTAGGAAATGGCCGATTCGCGTGCAAATGGGCATGTCAAGTACTAGGCGCTAACGACTGTTTGAGCTTCGAGTAGGTTTGGCTTTTATGGTAGCAACAGGCTGTTAGCAGGGCTTGTGTATTTGGAGACAGCAAGGCGCTTCAGGACTTAATTTGCTTTGAGCGCTGACAGCCACAGGCTGTTAGATAGCTTAGTGGCGACGCCAAACGGCTGTTTGCGTTTCATGTGACGGTGGCCATTATGAAAGCTACAGTCTGTCAGCGTTGAGAATGGAAGGTGGTGCCGGAGCTTCCCTAGTCAGTGGTGCCGCAAGGACTGGTTGTGCTATGACAGCTACAGGCTGTTAGCATTCCCCATTTATTGATGCAGCAAGTGTAGTGCTACCGAAGAATGAGAAGCTGCAAACGGCTGTTTGCGTTTCATGTGACGGTGGCCATTATGAAAGCTACAGGCTGTCAGCGGGGTGAATGAAAAGTGGTGCTGGATCATCCTTTGCTAACGGAGCCGCAAATGACTGTATGCGAATCGAATAATTGAGTTGCTCTGACATAAGTTAACGTGAGGTTTGGATTAGAACCTTTGTAAAAGGCTGGTTTTCAAAGTTTTA
>CAYTZS010000109.1:0-7776 GCA_964442355.1 uncultured Saprospiraceae bacterium
AGATTCCACCCCTTCCGCCACGATTCGCTCCTCTTGTTTGATGACAAACAATTCCGATTGGCCTTTGTAAACGAGGTTGTCTTTCTTATTGTAAAGCTTGAGTTCTGCCCTTTCCTTTCTGTTGCCAAAGCCGTAAACCGTCGTTCCCTGCAAACGGAAACCGCCCTTGAAGCGCACCCCTTCGCCAATGTTTTTGATTTCGAGCACCCGCTCATTGGATTCGAAACGAGGGTAGCTACCCTCTGTAGCTTCATTAGAAGTGACCAATTTGTCCTCAAATTTTCCGTCTATCACTGTCTGACCGAAATACAATGGGTAGTGCATTTTGGCACTTTTCACTTCGTAAAGGCTTTTTTTAGCCTCAAACTCGTACTCAGACAGCTCGGCATACACGTCGCTTTTTAGACCCAATCTTTCCCAAGAAACGATGCCGCCCTTGCCCTTCCAGATTTCTTCAACTGGTGAATAAACCCCAGAAGTCGCCTTTATCATGATGGAATCCTTACCACGGGTGGCAATGAGGTCGAGTTTGTCGTACTTGACCAACGGTTTTTTGTCTTCAAAAACCAAGTCGTAACGGGAGGCGTTGGCAAGCCAAGTCGTGCCGAGGTCAGATTTGCGGAGCGCATTTTTCTCAAAAAAACCATAGCTAAAATCTAGAAAGTCTTCGAATGGCTTGAGCTTTCGGTTTTCTATGCTGGCCAACATGCCATCCAACACGTCATGCCAGTTTTTGAAACGGCTCTCGCCAAGTTCCGATTTCTTCACCACCGAAAGCCCCTGCAAATAAGCCGTGAAATAAGGATTGGCGGTCATGCGCTGCACCAGCATTTTATCGCCGGTTTGCCGGATGCGAGTGACTTCTTCAGCAGTGAAAACGCCGTTTTTATACGATTTTTCAAAACCCTTGAAAAGCTCTTCCAATTTGGGGTTCTTGGATGCCGTCATCAGCACCTCCAACTCCTTCATGAAGGCGTTGGGGTCTTCGGAGAACTTTTCCAATTGTTGTGCGGAAGCAAAAAATGGGAATGCGAGAAATGCCAATAAGAAGCTAAACCTAAATTTCATTGTGACTACGTTGAGAAACCCCTGAACCGTGAAGGGAACCTGTGCCCCAAGACTTTGGAGCGTACCCAGCATGGGTCAGGGATTTACCGCTTTCTGCGTTTTCATTGCCAGCCAGTTGTTCTTTCGCCGAGTTTCGAGGATGTTGAAGCCATGCTGCTGAAGCGCATCTATCATCATTTGCTCATCATCCAGCACAAAACCTGAAACGACCAAAATCCCACCGGGTTTCAGCAGGTGGGATAACGGCACAAGCGAGTCCAAAATTACATTTCGGTTGATATTTGCCAAGATGACATCGAAGTCCTTGCCAGGCACATCGCTCAGAACGCCGTGAAATGCCTGCACGTTTTGGGCACCATTTGCAACACTGTTCTCTTGCGTGTTACGGTACGACTCCACTTCGATGTCCACCGCCTCAATATTGGCTGCACCCAACCTTGAGGCAAGGATGGCCAAAACGCCTGTGCCACAACCAAAATCAAGGACATTTTTTCCCTGAAAGGAGATGCCTTGCATGATTTCTATCACAGAAAATGTGGTTTCGTGGTGCCCTGTACCAAAGGCCATTTTCGGGTTGATGACCAGTTCGTGCGCCATGCCCACGAGGGGCTCGTGGAAGTCAGCACGTATGCCACAGAAGTTGCCCACGATGACCGGATGGAAGTTTGTCTCCCAGATTTCGTTCCAGTTTTGGCCTGGGATATGCGTTTTATCAAACTGAAAATTGAAGCTTTGTTGGAGTGTTTTAAGCTCAGCGTCAACCTCGGCTTCATCGCCTTTGTCAGGCAAAAAAGCATTGAACCCCGTTTCCACTTCCTCGAATGTATCGAAGGGCAAATGGCTCATCAGCGCTATCAAGATTTCGTTCTGGGTGGGGTCGGTGGCAATGCTGTATTGGTAGTAATCCATTTATTCGAGTTGGCGATTGGCTGTCGTTGATGTGGGTTCAACACAGGGCAGTTAAGAATTCCAGTGCTTCACTGTGGAAGGTGCAACACCCAAGTTCCTGTCAACTTCAATGTGCGGAGCAGTAGCCTTGAGTCCCATTTTTATCATAGCGAGGTGATGAACGGCGTGGTCGTAGGCGTACATCATCTCACGACCAACCGTGGACTGCACTACCGGGCGGGTTTCGTTAAAATCCGAAGAAAAATCGGCCACAACTTCAATGATTGAAGTCTCTTCCATGTCTTTCATCTTTTCATAAAACCCCTGAAGCACCCCGGCTGCATATCCGGGTTCGGTTTCCACACGGGTGTCACGCTGGCGCTGCGCATAGTCAACACGCCCATCAGCTACGCCCCTGGAAAGGCAGCCGTAAAAGTCAACGATATGGCGGAAGTGCTGTCCGATGGACGAGCCATTGAACAGTTGCAACGGCTGAGCATAGGTTTCGCCAGCTATTTTACCGAGTAGGTCAGCCATTTGACCGATTATGATTTCCGTACCTTGTTTACAATTCATTTTGGCGAACAATTAATGTGAGGTGATTGATTTTTTCTGAGGTATTTGAACCAAGTCAATGCAAAACAGGAAGACCTGGTAAGCCTATTTTAAAGGTACCTTTGGATGTTCTGCAAGTCCAACTCCAACTGGTTCATGATGCTTTGGTGGGTGTGTTCGAAACTTTCCTTCGTTGCTTGGATTTTCCGCATCTCCGCTTCGATGTTGTTTCCAGCATCATCAATGGTTGCTTGCGACTTGGCAATCTGGTTTTGCAGGTTTGCAATTTGCTCCTGCCATGCCTGAATTTGTGCTTTCAATTTGACGACCTCCTCCTGCTTGCTATTTACCCGCTTTTGCAACTGCCCTTGCAAGGCTTGGTTGAACTGGTCTTTTTCATCGAAAAGCACCTTGCGGTAATGCTGGCCAGTGGTCAGCAGCTTTTCCTTCGTCAGTCCGACGGTGGAGGCTGTCGCAAACGCCGATTTAAAAGCAGTTTCTTCAGGAAGGTTCATCATTGCCAGTCTGCCAAGCGACAACTTGAATTCCAAGTAATCAAAGCCCGGAAGGTTGTTTTTCTCCAAGGCACGGGTCAACGATTCGATGCTTTTGGGGTCAAGGCCATTGGTGTCGCCAAAAATCTCTTTTAAGTCTTGTTGCATGACATTTGCCGTTTTAATGGCGGCAAAGATAGCAATTCATTCTTTTGAAAAACCTCACTGGATTGGCTAAACGATGAAGGGCTAGGTTTTGGCGAGTGGCGCACAGATTAGCAGGACAAATTGGCTATTTGACCTTGCAATTCCCTTTAAAACCCGGTTGACAAAAATCACCCGTTTTGCGCAATCGTGCCATTGGGCAGGCTAATACCCTACCCTACCTTCGTCGTCGTATTCGCCTTGAAGACACGGAAATGCTGGATGAAATGGGGTACCGCTAATCCGTGGCAAGCTGATAATCTTCAATCCACAGCATGTGAAAAAGCTATTTTACTTTTCGACTTTGGTGGCTGCAATCATCGGCTTTACCAAGCCAGTCCTCGCACAAAATTCTCAACCCATTGCCACAAAAGGGCGAATTTGGGGCTACTCCTTTGGCGACTTCATTTACAAAGCACAAGGTGACACGCTCTACTGGGGCAACACGGAGTACGCTGGGCTGGAAGAAAAAACTGTCGGCACCAACCTGCGTAGGTTGTTCTTGGGTTACGACTCCAAAATAACGGAGAACATCACCGCCAAGGTGTTGGTGGAAAGCCGGGCAGGTACAACGACCAGAGAAGGCCGTTTGGGGCTGTCCATCATCACCGGGCACTTGGAGTGGAAGCAAATCGTGCCTTTCATCCCCAATTCCACAGCCAAGTTGGGCCTGATACCTACACCCATTTTTGCCTTGCCAGAGAAAACCTGGGGCTACCGTTCCGTTGAAAAAGACGCCCTCGACCTGCGGGGCATCGGAAAGGTGATTGACCAAGGCGCTTCGTTTTCCGGAGATTTCAACGAAGACAAAACCGCCGGTTTCTCCATCATGGTCGGCAATGGCTCTGGTAACAAGCCCATCATTGACAAATACCTCGAATACTACGTCTCGGTGTACAAGAAATACTGGGATAACCAGCTGACAATTGAGTTTTTGGCTGATTTCATGCGGAAAAGCCCGGTGGCGCACCAAGCTTTCGTGCGCAGTTTCATCTCATTGGAACGGCCACGTTGGACCTTTGGTGCAGAGGTTTCGCAGGCGTTTTTGGAGGAAGAAGTTTCGGGTAAAACCGAGCCTGTCAACCCATTATCCATTTCAGTTTTCGTGTCCAGCAAACTTGGCTTTTTGGGTGAAAACTGGCGTGGTTTTGTTCGCTACGACTTTTACAACCCGGCTACCAAGTATATCGAAAACGGCAGTTACACTAGCCCATCCCAGCATTACAACGAGCATTCCTACTGGCTTGGATTGCACTATAAATTAAAAGAGCGAATCCACCTCATGCCGAACGTCATCCTCAACCAATATGAGCGCAAGAACGAGGTTGTTGTGAAACGAATCAGTGATATTGTCCCCAGATTTACCCTCTATTTCCAGTTTGGGGATTAAAAAAAGCCCGGCGCAAACACGCCGGGCCTTTTTATTTATTGGCTGATAACTGCATCAAAGCTGCATGTTGTTGTAAACATCAATTACCGATTTTACGGCAGCAGCAGAGTCGGTAAGCAATTTCTTTTCATCATCGTTCAGCTTCACTTCGATGATTTGCTCGATACCGTTCTTGCCGAGCTTAACTGGCACACCGAGGAAGATGTCGTGGAGGCCATACTGACCATCCAACTTGGCACAAACCGGGAAGATGCGCTTCTCATCCTTCACGATAGCCTCTACCATTTGAGCAGCTGCTGCACCTGGTGCATACCAAGCGGAAGTGCCCATGAGCTGAACCAGCTCACCACCACCCACAGCAGTGCGGTGTACGATGGCGTCCAATTCTTCTTTGCTGATCAGTTCTGTCACAGGAATACCGGCAACAGTGGTGTAGCGTGGCAGTGGCACCATCGTGTCACCGTGACCACCCATCAGCAGTGCCTGGATGTCTTTTGGTGAGCACCCAAGTGCGGTTGCGAGGAAAGCACGGTAGCGGGCAGTGTCGAGGATACCAGCCATTCCGAAAACCTTGGAGGAATCGAGGCCAGAGGAACGCCAGCAAGCGAGGGTCATCACATCGAGCGGATTTGATACCACGATGATGATGGGATTATTGCTGTACTTCATGATGTTTTCCGTCACCTGGTTCACGATGCGGGCATTGGTGGAAATGAGGTCGTCACGGCTCATGCCTGGCTTGCGGGGCACGCCAGCGGTGATGACAACGATTTCGCTACCCTCGGTTGCAGCGTAATCATCGCCGCCGCTGAGGTAGGTGCTGTAATTGTCAATAGGAGCTTGCTGCCAAGTATCGAGCGCCTTGCCTTTGGCGAGGTTGCCGACGAGGTCAATCAGCACGACTTCTTTCACAAAGTCTTTGTGGGCGATGACGTTGGCACAGGTGGCGCCCACGTTGCCTGCCCCGATTACTGTTATCTTGCTCATGATGTGATTGATAAGGATTGATGAGATTGATAAGGATTGATGAAGTCGTTCGGTTAAGCACTACATTGCCAAACTTCAACCAACTTCATGAACCTTTGCCAAACTCCCCAACCAAAATTTGATTGTTATTGGCTAAAAATTGCCCTTTTTCAATGGCGGCGCAAAAGTAGGATTTTTCCAGTTTTACAAACCGAATTTGACCGTTGAAAGACAAGAACGGGGCATGTTTTTTTGTACCTTTGCAACCGCAAGCCTCAATCATTGTTTGAGTGGAAATAACGCTAATTTCAAAACTATTAAAATGACAAGAAATTTCGCCGGCTGGAGCTTGATGATTGTAACAGCCTTTTTTGCCCTAACTGCATCTGCCCAAGCACCGCACAAATGCGGTGTGACGATAGCAGATGGACAAAAAATCAAGGAACAAATGTTCCAGAACCGCAACGAAATGCGGGACTTCGTGAGGGAAAGAAATGCCGTGACCTACGTGCCCGTGCGCTTTTTACTGGTTGCAAAATCGGACGGAACAGGTCGTGCATCTGAAAGAGCTGGACTTCAAGCACTTTGCCTGCTCAACGAGCACTATGCCGACCAAGACATTCAATTCTACCTGAAAGAGTTCAAGTACGTCAACAGCACGAGCATTTACAGTAGCCCAATGTCGTTTTCCGGCTCAAATGCCATCGCCAATCAGATGATTTACAATGCGATGAACATCTTTTTGGTCAATGAAATGGACGAAGAAGGCGTGCTTGGGTATTACCAACCAGAAGCTGGCCCACAGGGCAACGACTGGATTGTTGCACTTGAAAATTATGCAGGCGAAAAACTGGTGCTTACGCACGAAGTTGGCCACTTTTTCAGCTTGAATCACACTTTCTACGGTTGGGAAGAAAGCGGCGGCTGGGATCCTGCTGTGCATGGAAATCCAGTTGGCCCAACCAGCCCTGCTGGTTGGCCAAGTGAATTGGTGAATGGCACCAACTGCAACACACCAAACCCAAACAACTGCGGTGGTGACTGTATTTGCGACACACCTGCTGACTACATGTTCCCCAACAACAGCTGCGGCTACACCCAAAATGCGAAAGACCCCAACGGCCAGTTGCTCACGCCAGACTATCAGAACTTCATGAATTATGTTTACGGCTGCAGTGACTATCATTTTTCTGATGGCCAAAAAGAGGAAATCAGCAACAGCCTCTTCAGTACCAGCCGCAACTATATCCGTCCAAACTACACGCCTAATTTGGCTACAGTATCAGGTGCCCCAACCATCATCAGCCCACAGCAAAGCGAAACCATCGACACTTACAATGCTGTGCCGCTGGAATGGACGGCGCTGTCAGGTGCCGACAAGTATTTGATAGAGTTGACCACCTCTGGCCAACCCACAAAGCGCTATGTCGTAAGCAGCAATTCAGTGGTGCTGACCGACCTATTGCCCAGCAAAAGCTACCTCTGGAAAGTGTTGGGCTACAACGAATATTCAACCTGCGGCACCTTTTCTGGTCAAAAAATCTTCAAAACAGGTGACCAATTGAGCGACACTGCCGATACACCGGGCTTCGAAAGCTGGAGTATCAACCCAAACCCAGTAGAAGTTGGCTCGCCATTTTACATCAATGTAAATACGACTATTGGCACGGATGCCAGTATTTCTATCCTCAGCCTCACTGGCCAATTGGTGAAACAGGTGAGCCTAGAGCTTGCACCCGGTGAAAGCAACGTGGAAATCGAAACTGGTGACCTGACAGCTGGTTTTTACCTCGTCAATTTGTCAACGGAAAGCGGTTCAAAAACACTGCGACTTTCCATTGTGGAATAATTCAATCGGCATTTTTAAAAAAGCCCTGGCAATCAATCTTGTCAGGGCTTTTTTCATTTTGACATAAATGCCCAATGGCTTCGTACCTTTGCCGCCCATAATTGGAAGTCAGCGCAAGCCGATATTTGAATCGGTAGTAGCTTCAGTTCACATCAAATTTTTCATGAAGACTCGTACACTCAAGCAAGATAAAATCAACGTCATCACCCTCGGCTGCTCCAAGAACTTGGTGGATAGCGAAAACCTCATCACTCAATTAAAGGCCAACGACTACGACGTAGTACACGACAGCGAGGAAGAGGATGCCAACATCGTCATCGTAAATACCTGCGGCTTCATTGACGTGGCCAAACAGGAAAGCA
>CAYTZS010000109.1:7786-17932 GCA_964442355.1 uncultured Saprospiraceae bacterium
TTTGGAATACGCCAACGTGAAAAGCGGGGGCGGTATTGACAAGCTTTACGTCACGGGGTGCCTGTCTCAGCGTTATCGGGAGGACTTGGAAAAGGAAATCCCGGAAGTGGACGCTTGGTTTGGGACGCTAGAACTCCCCGGCCTGCTCTCCCGACTCAATGCCGACTACCGCCACGACTTGATCGGTGAGCGGTTGATTACCACTCCGCCACACTACGCATACCTGAAAATTTCGGAAGGCTGCAACCGTACTTGCAGCTTCTGCGCCATCCCGCTCATGCGCGGCAAGCACGTTTCACGCCCCATCGAATCACTGGTGGCAGAGGCACAAAGTTTGGCAAAACGGGGCGTGAAGGAACTGATGCTCATCGCCCAGGAGCTAACCTACTACGGCCTCGATTTGTACAAAAAACGGGAGCTGAACACCCTGCTCGATGCCCTTTCCAAAGTGGAAGGGATAGAATGGATACGACTGCACTACGCCTACCCCAGCAAATTCCCCACAGAGGTTTTCGATGCAATGGCACGACAGCCCAAAGTTTGCAACTACCTCGACATCCCGCTTCAGCACGGTGCAAATGGGGTGCTGGAGCGCATGCGGCGGCAGATTACCCGTGAGGAGACCACAGAACTCATCAACCTCGCAAGGGAACGAGTGCCCGGTATTGCCATTCGCACCACCATGCTCGTTGGTTTTCCTGGCGAGACGGAGGAGGAATTTGAGGAAATGTGCGACTTTGTGCAAGCAATGGAGTTCGAACGATTGGGCGTTTTCCAGTACAGCCACGAGGAAAATACCAGTGCCTACGAACTCGAGGACGACGTACCAGCGGAAGTGAAAGCCGACCGGGCACAACGCTTGATGGAACTCCAACAGGAAATTAGCCATCGGAAAAACCTCGAAAAAGTCAACCAAACCTTTCGGGTGCTGTTCGACAGGAAAGAAGGCGGCTACTTCGTGGGGCGTACCGAGTTCGACAGCCCAGAAGTGGATAACGAAGTGCTAGTGGACGCCAAATCGAACTTTGTCAGAATTGGTGATTTTGCCAATGTTCGGGTTACCAGTGCCGCAGAGTTCGATTTGTTCGGAGAGGTAATCTAGGATTTTTGGAGTTGGGTTCAGGCCTAATGCTCAAAGGTGGAATTGAGGCCAACCAATTTGAAAATTCAACTAAATTTCAACATGGAAAATCAAAGCCATCCCGTTTTCGCCAAGTTGCAAAATCCTGTTTATCAGGCAATTGCGCTTCTTAGTGCAGTATTAGTTTTCAATTTGGGTGCATTGGTTTTTCGAGCGGGCGGAATGGAAGTTGAGCAGCGTTTTCCGTGGACAATCACAGCATCATTTGTGCTGTTTTTCTCCGCATTAAATGCTATCATGAGCATTTTTGCAAAAAACGTTGACAATTATTGGAGCCGCTCGATGTTGAGCTTTATCGGGTTGGCAGTTGCCGCAGGGCTTCTGGCCTTATTGTTCAGTGGCCTGACCATGAACGACGCTGGCCCCTACAAAGGGATTTTTATCGTACTGACCATTGGTTATCTGGTATTCATGCTCATTTTGAATGCCGCAAGAAAAATCGTGGACTTTGCACAGCGGGAAGAATGGAACCAGCCCCGACTGCGGCATAAAAGGAAACGCTAATTTTTCCCTGTTTGACAAAATCTTTCGCCAACTTTGCCGAAAACAAACACGGCAAATGAAACTCCTTTCCAAACTAATCGCCATTATCTGCCTAGCTGCCTTGGCTAGTTGCACTTCTGAACCTACAGGCAGCACTACTCCCCCTCCTACCGTCACCGATAGTACCAACCAGCAAGTGGACAACGGCATCGTTGCGACGCCAGCCGAACCTTCTCGTCCAACCTGCAAGCTCGTTGGCAGCGTGTTGGAAGGCAATATGTTTTGGGCGGGTAGCGAGGACAGATTTGTGGTCATTTCCGCTGAAAAGGAAACCGAAGACAAAGACCTTGGTGAGAGCCACCGGATTTTGTCGGTGTACGATGGCACCTGCAAGCAGTTGTTCCGGGAGGTGCTGCCCGTGAACTTCAGTGCCGATTATCCATATTATTTGTCGGACATTACTTACAACAAGATTAGCAAACAGGTCGCCATTCGAGGCTTTAACAAGTTTTACGTCTTGGATTTGACAACCCTCAAGCTGTCTGCGCCGCTGGTGCCAAAGTTCCAAAACGAGCGCTACACCGAAGATGCTCAGAGCGGTTCCATCAAGCGGATGGAAATTTGGGAAGACTATTTGGTGGGCTATGCAGCTAGCATGGGCCCGTTCGTTTACGACCTTTCAGATGCTGCGAAGCCTGAGCCGGTCATGCCCCTGGCTGAGTTCACGCTGGTGAAGGGCGAGCAGTACAGCACCTTGTTTTTGTTGAAATCCACTGACGAGAACAACGGCTACCAAGCCCTTGCGCCCGATTACGATTATGAGAACGAGGCTTTTTCCTTGAACATCTTGTTCGACAAGCCGATGAATTTCGACCCGGTCATTAACAAGACTTTCAAAAACAACCGCTTCGTGCTGCTGAAAGAACTGCAAGGCGGTGACAAACGCATGCCCTACGCCATTGACATGAAAACCCGAAAAAAAATAGAACTACCTGCTGAGGTGGCTGCAAAAAAAGACACCGAAATCATTACTTGGCTGAAAAAGCAAACCCAATAATCAGCAGATGTTAAGCACGGTTTTACTCAGCGGAGAATGGCAGCCCAATTCGGTCATTCTCCGTTGCCATTTTAGGCGTTTTATCCAAAATAGGCCACCGTTGATAGAATTATTTGACAGATACAAATGGCGGTGTCTATACTTGCTTCAAGTTTTTTAAACACATGGATTTATGAGGACTGGAACTCCAAACTTCTGCTTTCCGATTTTTTGCTTTACCATCATTTTGGCTTTTCTTGCCCAGCCGTCCAACTTGCTGGCGCAAGAAACTTGGTCACTGCGGCGCTGCATCGAGTATGCACGTACCAACAGCCTATCGCTGAAACAAGCGGAATACAGCATCGAAATGGCCAAGCTCACCGACAAGCAAAACGTGCTTTCCCGTTTGCCAAACGCAAGCGCAAACACCAACGCTGGCTGGCAGTTTGGCCGCACCATTGACCCCACAACCAACTCCTTCAACAACCAAACCATCGCCTTCAACAGCATGGGCCTGAACGTTGGTGCGACTTTGTACAGTGGTGGCCGCATCAACAATACCATCAAGCAAGGCAAACTGGATGTGCAAGCCGCTGAAAAAGACGCAGCTGCTAGTTTCAACAACATCGCCCTGAGCATTGCGAATGCCTATCTGAACATTTTGCTTTCTGAGGAACAACTGGAGAATGCAAAAAAACGCCGTACCCTTTCGCAAGACCAGCTGGCACAAACCGACAAGCTCATTGCCGCAGGCTCACTGCCTGCCAACGACCGCCTGGATGTGCTGGCGCAACTGGCCAACGACGAGCAATCCCTCGTTCAGGCGCAGAACAGTATCGAAATCAACTATTTGACGCTCAAAAACCTGATGCAAATTGACCCGCTAACTGAGATGAAAATTGAGCGGCCCAGCTTCTTAATCCCACCCGATGCAAACCCAGATGCGCTAAACTTTGGCATGTTGTACAACAGAGCTGTCGGTACGCAGCCGCAAGTAGAGGCCAATGAACTGAGGGTGAAAAGTGCGGAATACGATGTGAAACTAGCGGAGTCGGGTTACTACCCTACCCTGAGTTTGTTTGGTGGCTTGGACTCCAGGTGGTCGGGCGCTTCAAAACTGTACGATGTGGAAACGGTAACTAATCGGATAAATAACATCATCTATGTGAATACCAATGATTTAGGACTTGGTTTTGGGGAAGTGCCAGTAAATGTTGGACAAGATGTCTCATACTCTCTTCTTAATCCAAAAGACTACCCCTACTTTGACCAAATAAAAGACAACTTTGGTCAAAACATCGGGGCCAGTTTGCGCATTCCAATTTACAGCAACGGCACCAACGCCATCAACGTGCAGCGGGCACAGGTTGGCATACTCAACGCACAAGTGCAAAGCGACCTGACCAAGCAACAACTCAAAAATGACGTTCAGCAAGCCATTGCCAGTGCAAAGGCAGCCCGTTTGACTTTGGATGCTTCGCAAAAAGCCAACGATGCCGCAAAGGTTGCCTTCGAGAACGCCGACAAGCGTTTCCGTCTCGGAACCATCAACAACCTGCAATTGCTGACTGCCCGAAACACCTACGACATTGCTGAAACCAACCTGAGCGTGGCCAAATACGATTATCTCTTCCGACTGAAAATCCTTGATTTTTACCTCGGAAATGAAATCAAATTGGACTAAGCTGAAACCCAAAACCCCCTCAACGTTCACCAACTACTTTAAACATTAGTATATATGGCAACCAATAAAAAGAAAAACTGGCTGATTTGGGGCTTGATTGGCCTCATTGCTGTGCTGATTGTTGCAGCAGTCATCAAGGGCTCCAACAAAAAGACAGGCGAATTGGTGGAGGTGGAAAAAGCCACACTTCGTACCATCAAGGAAACCGTGGAAGCCAGTGGCAAGGTTTTCCCGAAAACGGAAGTGAAAATCAGCTCCGATGTGTCCGGTGAAATCGTGGAGCTTTACGTCAAGGAAGGCGATAGCGTCACTGTCGGGCAGGTGCTTGCACGGGTGGACCCCGAAGCTTACAACTCTCAGGTTGAGCGAGCCGCCGCTGGGGTGAACAGCGCTAAATCTGCACTGGCCAATTCCAGGTCTCAAATCGAGGGGGCAAGGGCGCAAAAAGAGCAGTTGGAAGCCCAGCTTGCCAATGCCCGTGAAATCCACAAGCGCAACGAAAAGCTGTTCAAAGATGGCGTGGTGTCGCAGCAAGATTTTGATGCATCGCTGACTACGGTGAAGCAGTTGGAGGCCAACGTCCGCTCGGCAGAAGCCAACATTCGCTCGGCGCAACAGACGGCACAATCCTCAGAGTTCCAGATAAAAAGCGCCGAGGCATCGCTGAAAGAAATCAGCACCAGCCTGAAAAGGACGACCATTTACGCAAGCATGAGCGGCATTTTGTCCAAACTCAATGTCGAAAAAGGCGAGCGGGTGGTAGGTACGTCCATGATGGCGGGCACGGAAATCATGCGCATTGCCGACCTGAAATACATGGAGGTGCAGGTGGAAGTAACAGAAAACGACCTGCCCCGCATAGCCCTTGGCCAGACGGCTACGATAGAAATTGATGCGTACCTCGACCGTAAGTTCACGGGCAAGGTGGTCGAGATTGCACATACCGCCAACAATTTGTCAAGCTCGGTCACCGGTAGCGTCAACCTGACCACTGACCAAGTGACCAACTTCATTGTCACCATTGACATTGACCAAGCGTCGTACAAGGACCTGATTAAGCCTGGTAAGCCTTACCCATTCCGCCCTGGCATGTCGGCTTCGGTAGAGATTTTCACCAAAACCGAAGAGAACGTGGTGAGCGTGCCCATTCAAGCAGTGGGCACTCGTGACAAAGAAGAGGAAAAGGAAAAAGCAGCACCAAAAAAGGATGGCGGCGAAACCGAGGCCACTTCAATCGCCGGGTTTGACGACTTGTTGGAAGTGGTGTTTGTGGTGATGAAAGGCGACACCGTTTCGCAACGAACCGTAAAAACTGGCATCCAGGACAATGACTTCATCCAGATTTTGGAGGGGTTGAAGGAAGGCGAGGAAGTTGTGATTGGACCTTATGCAGCCGTCTCACGAAAGCTGGAACAGGGTTCCAAAATCCAGATTGAAACCAAAGAACAAAAGGACAAGAAAAAGAAGAAAGACAAGGAGGCAGAAGATAAAGTGGAAGTAGAAGTGGATTGACGGGCAAATTGCCTTGTCTCTTCCTGAAATAGCCTTTCTTTTTTCGGGCGTAAAAAACTTGGAAAAGGAAGGCAAATAAAAAATTCCGGTTTACATTCACGCCCACATCAAACGGGGAATTAAGGCATTGCACAATCCCAAATTCCCCAAGTGCAAAAAATACTGCATTATGACAAAAATGAAAGTCGGCGTGGTCGGTACGGGATTTATTGGGCCAGCGCATATCGAGGCACTCCGCAGGCTTCCAAACGTGGAAGTAGCAGCGCTTTGCGAAGTAAACTTGGAATTGGCAACGGCGAAAGCCACTCAATTGGGCATCGAGCGGCCATGTACCTTTGAGCAGTTGCTTGCCATGGACGACATCGCCTGCGTTCACATTTGCACCCCAAATTTTCTTCACTATTCTCAGTCCAAGGCAGTCTTGTTGGCGGGCAAGCACGTCGTCTGCGAAAAACCGTTGGCGAAAGACCTCCACGAAGCCGAAGAATTGACAGCGCTGGCAGCCAAAACTGGCTTGGTCAACGCAGTCCACTTTAACCTCCGATACTACCCCTTGGTTCGTCAGATGAAAACCATGCGGGAGCGGGGCGACTTGGGCGAGGTTTATTCCGTGATAGGTTCCTACCTACAAGATTGGCTGTTTTATGAAACGGATTTCAACTGGCGACTAGAACCTGACAAATCTGGCGACTCCCGTGCCATTGCCGATATTGGCTCCCACCTGATGGATATCATCGAATATATCACTGGGTTGAAAACCGTTGAGGTCTTGGCAGATTTCAATACCATCCACAAAACCCGCAAGAAACCGCTGAAACCCGTGGAGACCTATTCCGGGAAGATGCTCAAACCAGAGGACTACGCCGACGTGCCCATCACGACAGAAGACCATGCCAACGTCCTCCTGCGGTTTGACAACGGCAACCGGGGCTCCATCACGGTTTCGCAAGTGTCGGCAGGCCGCAAAAACCAGTTGCGACTCGAGGTGTCCGGCTCGAAAAAAACTTTTGCATGGAATTCCGAATCGCCCAACGAGGCATGGATCGGAAATCGGGACGGCTTCAATGAATCGCTGATGCGTGACCCCTCCTTAGCTTACCCAGAGGCAAGTGCCATCATGTCTTTTCCTGGTGGCCACAACGAGGGCTTCCCGGACACTTCCAAACAACTTTTCAAGGAAGTTTACCAAGCCGTAGCCGCAGGCAAGCAACCTGAACGGCCCAGCTTCCCGACTTTTGCCGACGGCTACCGGGAACTGCTGATTTGTGAAAGAATATTGGAAAGCAACCGTAAGCAAGGATGGGTGAAGGTGTGAGCGAGCTTGCATTCTTGAAATTGCTTTACACTTTTGGGCTCAAAACTCAGAAAAATGGAAGGCTCTGTGTGGCGACTTGTTGGAGACGTCACAAGCTGCACAGCAGCATTGCTCACATTCTGGCCCAAAAAGCGCACCCCCATATTCCCCGCCTTCACCTCGATAATTAGCCCCACCTTTGCAGGGCTGAAAGCTGTCACCAAGTAGCGCCATTTGCCATGCTGGTAAAATGGCGACTACCGAACCTCCAGCATCTATTGCACCGAACAGAGGCGCAATTCCTTTAAATGAAAAAGCTGGAAGATGTCTTGAACGAAGGGGCGGAAGAACCCGTTAAAACCATCCATGTACTGGCAGCCTACTTGCTGGATGCCGATATCGAGCGGGAACACGAGGAGAGCATCATCGACCGCATCCACGAACTATTTTCGGAGGTGGCCATCGTCTCCGGCTTTGATGGTGCTGATGAGTGGAAGGTGGACATGCCAGCTTCGTCCGGTTGGGCTATTTCCGTGAACGAGGCCGCCCGCTGCTTGCTCGATTATCGGCGGACGGGGCAGTTCTTCCGGGGTATGCACCGTGCCATTTGGGATGCCAAGCGAAAATTCCCTGGAGAAACAATTGAGGTGCTCTATGCTGGTTGCGGACCGTATGCACCATTTTTCACGCTAATCGCCCCACTTTTCTCGCCAGAGGAAGTTCGATTCACCCTGCTGGAAATCAATGACTTATCGCTGGAAATAGCCCGGATGCTGACCCGTGAAATGGGGTTGAGCAATTACCTTCGGGATAGCCACTTGGCTGATGCGACACTGTTTCAAGTGCCGGCCGCAGAACGTTATCACCTCCTTTTCACCGAAACGATGGACACGGCACTGGAGCGGGAGCCAATGGTTTCTATTCTGCTCAACCTGCTCCCGCAATTACGGAAAGACGTGCTTGTGGTGCCCCGCAACGTAACCGTGGAAGGCGTTTTTTTTCGGGAACAAGACTTGTCGAACGGCATGCAGGGGCTTTGGGATTTTGACAACGAAGACCAGGGGTTGTCCATCGGTATCGTGATGGACTTGGAGGAGGCGCTCACCACCTACCTTTCCATGCCGCCACCGGAAGACAAGATTTTTCACGAGCTGCAATTTGAACTGCCAGACCCTAGTTGGCGGGAGTATTTTGCGTTGTTCACCACGGTGGAAATATGGGACGGGGTTTTTCTTTACAAAAAGGAATCGGACATCACCGACCTGCGAGTGCGCAAACTGGACGACCTGCCGCCCTGCGAGTTCATCAATTTCGAGTACGCACTGGTGGAGGAGCCGATGCTGTGGTTTGGGGTTTCTTAGATACTTTTCACTTGGATGATGTTAACCGGGCAAGCCTTGGCTGCTGCTTCATTTGCCTCCAATGCCTCGTCGCCGAGGCGCAGCGTGAAGACGCCTTTTCTATCTTCAGCGCCCAACAAAACGCTTTTGCCGTCCTTCTTCGACATGCGCCAGTAGGCATGAGCTAGTTCCACGCAGTAGTTGCAGCCAATGCACTTCTTCCGAATTTGCGTGACAATGACCATCAGGCAGCCACGATTTTGTAGAGCTTGTCGGAAGCTCTGATTTTATCCGGCACTTTGATGGAGCAGGACAGGCCCGTGGCCACAGTTTCCACCACTTGGTCTTCTACCCGGATTTCTTCGGCGGTGAACTCCAGCACGCCCGTGGTGGGGCCGGTGAGCAGCAGCGAGTCACCCTTGTTGAGCTTGTGTCCCTCGATTTTGAACTCACCGACGTTGAGTTTTGGAAAAAAGCGGACGCCCTTGCCTAGATAGACCTTCTTTGTGGAAGCCTTCGAACCGTAGCTGTCAGACCACTCGCCAAGCTGCTTGCCGAGGTAGTAGCCACCCCAGAAGCCCCGGTTGTACACCTTCTCGACTTCCGTCATCCAACCGTCCACTTTTTCTTGCGAAAAACTGCCGTCCTGCACCGCTTGAATGGCTTCTTTGTACGCTTTGGTGACGGTCTTCACGTACTCGGGGGCACGTGCCCGGCCCTCGATTTTCAGGACATCAATGCCCGTGTCCAGCAACTGGTCGAGGAAAGGCAGTGTGTTCAGGTCTTTCGGCGACATGATGTACTCATTTTCGATATGGAATTCGTGGCCCTCGTCCCGGTCTTTCACCTCATACTCCCGGCGGCAATTTTGGATGCAGACACCTCGGATGGCTGAGGAGTTGTGCGTGTGCAAGCTCAGGTAGCATTTGCCAGAAACAGCCATGCAGAGCGCCCCATGGGCAAACACCTCGATGCGCACCAGCTCGCCCGAAGGACCCTTGATTTGCTCCCGCTCGATGGCTTGCGTAATTTCCTTCATCTGCACCATGCTCAGCTCGCGTGCCAACACCATTACATCCGCAAAATGTGCGTAAAACTTCACGGTTTCGATGTTGGAGATGTTCACCTGCGTGGAAACATGCACCGGAAAACCCTTCGAAGATGCGTAATTGATGACCGCTTGGTCTGCTGCAATTACCGCCGAGATGTTTTGTTTGATGGCCTCGTCCACTATGCGCTTCATCAGGCTCAAGTCGTGGTTGTAGAGGATGGTGTTGAGGGTGATGTACGATTTGACGTTGTGCTTTTGGCAAAGTTTTGAGACTTCCTCCAAATCGTCGAGGGTGAAGTTCATTGTAGCCCTGGCCCGCATGTTCAGTTGCTCAATGCCGAAGTAAACGGCATCTGCCCCACCTTGGATGGCAGCCATCATGCTCTCGAAATTGCCCGCCGGGGCCATGAGTTCTATCTGTTTTTTTATCATCACTTTGGTCGTTGAAATACGAGCACAAAGATAAATGCAAACAAAAAAAGCAGGCATGACTTACGCCATGCCCGCTTTCGAAGATTTTTATTATGCCCAACTGAAAGTTAGGAATACTGCTTGTCGTAGTACTGCTGGTAAGCCCCCGAAGTAACGTGCTCCAACCATTCCTC